>JBHHXR010000236.1:0-4180 GCA_046757205.1 Paracoccaceae bacterium | reverse complement strand
TTGAAATCATAACGTTGTCAATGATCTCGGGCAGTCTCGTGCAATGTTCAGGCTAAATCTCCACCCAGCCTTCGGGCGGCTTTCCCTTTCCCTGGTGCAGCGCCCCGCAGTTCGGGCAGGTGCGCGCCTGCTCGTCCTGGTGGAACGCCGCAAACACTTTCGGCAGCTTGTCGACGATGCCGCTCGCGCCACCCAGCTCGACCTCGACACGGTGCACGCGGTGCTTGCAGCCGAAGCAGTACCATTCGAAGGCGTCCTTCATGCCGGGCGCTCGCGGCGACTCGACGACCAGCCCGATCGAGCCTTGCATCGGCCGCTGCGGCGCATGCCGGACATGCGGCGGCAGGAAGAAGACCTCGCCTTCACGGATCGGCACGTCGTAGATCTCGCCGTCATCGGCGATCTTCAGGACCATGTCGCCTTTGATCTGGTAAAACCACTCCTCCACCGGGTCGTCGTGGAAATCGACCCGCGTGTTGGGGCCGCCCACCACCATGACGATCATGTCGCCGTCGGCGTGCAGCAGCTTGTTGCCGACCGGCGGCTTCAGGCTGTCTTTGTTTTGCTCTATCCAGCGCTCGAAGTTGAAGGCTTTCAGTCTCGGGTGCGTGTTCATGTCGGTCTGTGCGCCACGACTTTCATCTCGATCAGCAAATGCGGGTGCGGCAGCTGGTGCACGGCGACCGTGGTCCGGGTCGGCCCGTCGACGCCGAAGTACTCCGAGTAGGTCTGATTGTATGCGTCGAAATCCTTCATATCGACGAGAAAGGCCGATACATCGACGACATCCCCGAGGTCCGCGCCGATGCTTTGCAGGATGTCCCGGATGTTTTCGATGACCGCCCGGGTCTGCTCGCGTATGTCGAGCCTGAGGCTGCCGTCGGCCTCGACTTGCGCACCGGCGATGCTCTCGTCGGCGCGCCGGGAGCTCGTACCCGACACGAAAACGAGATCGCCCACCGTCTTCACGTGCGGAAAGGTCCCGAGCGGCTTCGCCTTGCCCGCGACGACTTTGCCTGAACCCGTCTTGTTCATAGCTTGATGCAGATGTTGGTCGGTTCGGAGTAGAAATTGAGGGAGTACAGTCCGCCTTCGCGGCCGATCCCGGACAACTTCACGCCGCCGAAGGGCGTGCGCAGGTCCCGCAGGTACCAGCAGTTGACCCAGACGATGCCCGCCTCTATTTGCCGCGCCACATTGTGTCCGCGTTTCAGGTTTTCGGTCCATACCGCCGCCGCCAGCCCGTAATCGCTGTCGTTGGCCAGCGCCACCGCCTCGTCGTCGGTCGAGAAGGGGGCGATGTGGCACACCGGCCCGAAGATCTCCTCGCGGACGCAGCGCGCCGTCTCGGCAAGCCCCGTCAGGATGGTCGGCTCTATCCATGCGCCGGCATCGCGCTCATCCCCGAACTCCGGGATTCCCCCGCCGGTCTCGACCGTGGCGCCCTCCTGCCGCGCGAGCTCGTAATACGACAGGACCTTTTCCCTGTGCCCGAGCGATATCAGCGGGCCGAGCTCGGTTGCCTCGTCCTGCGGCCGGCCGATGCGCAGCGCTTCGGCGCGTTTTTTCAGGCGGCCCACGAACTCCTCGAATATCGATTCCTGCGCGTATACCCGCTCGGAGCAGAGGCAGACCTGGCCGCAATTGGAAAATACCGAGCGCACCGTGCCGTCGATCGCGGCGTCCATGTCGGCGTCATTGAAGACGATCGCCGCGTTCTTGCCCCCCAGTTCGAACGACAGCGCCTTCACGTTGTCGGCCGCGGCCCGCATGATCGCGCTGCCGGTCGCCGACTCGCCGGTGAATGTGATCGCATCGACGCCCGGATGCGTGGCCAGGAACTCGCCGGCCGATTCGGGACCGAAGCCGTACACCAGGTTGAATACGCCGGCGGGAATCCCGGCCTCGTGCATGACCTCGGCGAGCAGCGCCGCGCTGCCGGGCGTTTCCTCCGAGGGCTTGGCGACCACGGCGTTGCCCGCAGCGAGCGCCGGCGCAACTTTCCAGGTCAAGAGGAGAAGCGGCAGATTCCAGGGCGATATGACGCCGACCACGCCCAGCGGCTTGCGCACCGAATAGTTCAGCCCGCCGCCCCCGTCGGTCGTGATCATCTCCGAAGCATCCGCGCCCGTCGAGGTGACGAGGTCCGCGAAAAACCGAAAATTCGTCACCGCCCTCGGAACGTCGAGCGTTCTCGCCTGCGACGCCGGCTTGCCCGTATCGGCGATCTCGGCGGCCACGAAATCGTCGAACCGCTCCTCGATGCCGTCGGCTGCCGCGTGCAGGAGCCTTGCGCGCTCCCCGGCCGGATACCCGCCCCAGTCGCCCTGTAGCGCCTCGCGCGCCGCCCGGACCGCCTTGTCCACCATTTCCCGGTCCGCTTCGGCTACCATAGCCACCAGCGAGCCGTCGACGGGGTTTATGTCCTCGAACTGTTTCCTGGATGCCAGAGACTTTCCGGCAACGTAGTTCTTGATAACGGGCGCGTTCACTGCACTTGATAATCAACCATAAGAATGACGATTGCCACCCGCAAAGACCTCGAGCGGCTCGATGAGCAAGACCCGCTGGCGCCGTTTCGGGACGAGTTCTTCCTCCCCGACGGGCTCATCTATCTCAACGGCAATTCACTGGGCGCGATGCCGAAAAAGGCCGCCGGGCGCTCCCGGCGCGTCGTGGAGCAGGAGTGGGCCGAGGGCCTGATCGGCAGCATGAACACGTCGGGCTGGTACGAGCTGCCGCGGACGCTCGGCCGCAAGGTCGCGCCCCTGATCGGCGCGAACGCGAACGAGGTCGTGCTCACCGACGCCACCGGGATAAATCTTTACAAGGTGGTGGCCGCGGCGCTCACACTTCAGCCGGACCGAAGAGTCATCGTCATGGAAGGCAGCAATTTCCCGACCAACAACTACATGGTCCAGGGGCTCATCGCGCAGCTCCGCGACGGATACGAGATAAGGTTTGCCGAAGCGGACGAGATCATGGACGCGATCGATGAGGACGTCGGCGCCATCTGCATCACGCACGTTCACTACAAGACCGGCCGCATTCACGACATGGCGGCGATCACGGAGCGCGCTCACTCCGCCGGCGCCGCAGCCGTCTGGGATCTCTGCCATACCGTCGGCGCGATGCCGGTCGATCTCAACGGATGCGATGTCGACTTCGCCGTGGCCTGCACATACAAGTACCTGAACGCGGGACCCGGGGCGCCGTCGCTGATATTTGCCGCCGAGCGCCACCACGGCAAGTGCCTCCAGCCTTTGACCGGCTGGTACGGTCATGAAGCGCCGTTCGACTTCGAGCGCGATTACCGCCCTGCGCCGGGTATTCAACAGATGCTCACCGGCACGCAGCCGACCGCGAGCCTGTCCACCGCCGAGATCGGCATCGATATCATGCTGCGGGCGGATATGAACCTGATTCGGGAAAAATCGATGCGCATGACCGGCCTCTTCATCGAACTGGTCGAGAGACGATGCAGCGACCATGACATTTCTCTCGCCAGTCCGCGAAACGCGGAGCAACGCGGCAGTCAGGTTTCCTTCTGCCACGACGACGGTTACCGGATCGTTCGCGCCATGCACGATAAGGGCGTCGGTTGCGATTACCGCGAGCCCGGCATCATGCGCTTCGGGTTTGCACCTTTATACATTCGTTATGTCGACATCTGGGACACGGTCGAGACGCTTCATGACATTCTGGAGCGCGGCGCCTTCAAGGCCGCAGAATACAGTGACCGCGCCGCCGTCACATAGCTGCATAGTGCACCGGGTGGCGCAACATTCAGATTCTGGGGGGAGAGAAGCATGACTACATCGAGCGGACTGCACTGGTCCTCGCGTTTCACGTTTCTGATGGCGGCCGTCGGCTGCTCGGTCGGCCTCGGCAACATCTGGCGTTTTCCGTATTCGGCCGGCGTCAACGGGGGCGGCGCCTTCGTGCTTGTGTACCTGGCCGCCGTGATCGTTTTTGCCCTGCCGATACTGATGGCCGAGCTGATGGTCGGCCGGCGAGGGGCGGCCAGCCCGCCCAACGCCATCGCCGCCGTCGCCGCGGAGTCGGGCAGGAGCCGCAAGTGGCGCTGGATGGGCATCCTGCTCGGCGGCATCGGCGCCATCACGGTGCTCTCGTTTTATTCCGTGGTCGGCGGCTGGACGCTCGCTTACGCGTTCAAGAT
>JBHHXR010000235.1:0-4358 GCA_046757205.1 Paracoccaceae bacterium | reverse complement strand
CCGCCGTCGAGCGATTCGCCGCCGGGCAGACTGATCTCGAACTTGTAGGCGAAGCCGCGTTCGGAGAAATGCTTCCTGGCCAGTTTCGTCAACGCCCTTGGCACGTTGTCGTCGTCGCACTGGAACTGGATCAACTTGCCGCTGACCGTCATCACGCCGGAGGCCCCCTTGGCCCCGCCGCCATTGGCCTTGGCCAGGCGGCGCATGGCGGCGGGCGGCTTTCTGATATCCGCTTCGAAAACCAGGCCGTCCTTGCCGATCAGCAGCGCGAAATTGTGTGGTTTCTTTTTCGCGTTGGCCATGATCTCCTTGAGCCTGGCCGCTTCTTTCTTGATTTCAGCCGCACTTTTCTTCGCCATTACCGATTTCCCCCGTGAATTCCGTCAGGCGCGCAATCGCAAAGTCTACCACTTTCGGGTGATTTTTTCTAGGCTGGTTCCTGCCTGCCGCCCTCCAGCCATGCGCGACAATTCGGCGCGAGTTCACGGGCCGCCGTGGCTTGGTACATGGCCAGATCGCCCTCGGTCAGGACGCCGCGCCAGCGGCCGTTGGTGCCCTTGTTGAAGAACGTCCGCGCGCCGCCCCTGAAATGGGCGCGGGCGGTCGGATCGAGCTTTTCGGCGTGGCGCTTCATGGATTCGAAGGTTGTGGCGCCGGCGATGGCCTTCAGCATGTCCGGCGCGCAGTCGATGCCGAGGTAGCGGGCGATGCGGGCGATCCCGCCTTGCAGGTCGGTCAGGAGGTCATTGAAATGCACGAAAAGGATGTTGGCGCGATGGCGCTGTTCCCACCATGTTTGAACATGGCGGAAGTTCGACCAGTGGGGATAGCCCTCGCGCTCCCAGTCGAACCAGCCGCGGTTTATCCACATGTCCCAGAAGACGCGGATATCGTCGGGGCAGGGCGGCAGCGGCGGGCCGGCGCGGCCCGGCGTCTCGTTGGCGTCGCGGTACATCTTCGGCGTATAGGCGGAATAGTGGTTCCACAAGGACATGAACACGTCGCGCGGGTCGCGGCCGACGACGATGTATTTCGCCGCCTCGAAACAGGGGATTCCGTCGAACGGCAGGTGCGATTTCAGGCAGCGGCGGTGGGTCTGGGCCTCGCAACGGGCGAGGATGTCCGCAATCGGGGCAAGGCGGAAGTCGATCCATGGTGAATGCTCGTCGATCACCCGCGGCGCGAGATCCTGGAAGATCAGGTGCAGGACGATGTTCTGTACCCACGTGGTGCCGCATTTGTAGGGCGTGGCGACGATGATGTCGTCGGCGCGGGGCCGGAAGCCTTGCCACCTCGTGCTGTCGATCAGGTGGTTCTGGTAGACACGGCGGGTTTGGGTCGGTGCACCTGCCAACGGGGCCTCCTGCGATTTCCGGACCGGACCGGCAGAGGCTGTCCGGGATTTCCGGCGGGCGCAAGTGCGGTTCGGCTCACCGCCGGAGGCGGCTTCAGGCGAGTTGCCGATCCGCCGCAGCGGCGCCGCTGAAGCGCGCGGAGGTTTCGTCGCCGCTGTAATGTCCGGCGAAACTGGCGGCTTTCCGCGCCAGCATGTCGACGCTGTCGATGACGTGATCGGCCGTCGCGTCGTCCATCAGGTAGCTGAAATTGAGCCTCACCCAGCCGGGTTTTTCGATTTCGCGTCCGGCGAGGATGGCGCCGCGGATGGCCTCCGACCGCTCGCGCCCGACATTCAGCAGGCGGTGGCCGTAGGGGCCGGCGCAGACGCAGCCGCCGCGTGCCTGGACGCCGGTAACGTCGCTGAGCATGCGGGTGAAAAGCTGGTGGTGGATGTAGCCGCCGTCGCCGTCGCGCACGGCGAGGGAAAAGATCGGCAAACGGTTCGACTTGCCGGCGCCGAGCAGGCGGAGGCGCGGGTTGCCGCGCCAGACGGCCTCCGCGCGTTCCTTCAGCTCGCGGTCGCGCCGGGTGATGAAATCCTGGCCGACAGCGGCCTTGACCAGAAACGCCAGGGCGGCGCGTATGTCGCCGACGATGTTGGGCGTGCCGGCCTCCTCGCGTTCGATGACCGACGGCAGGTAGTCATGCGACCACGGCGAGACGTAGGCCACCGAACCGCCGCCGGGCCATGTCGGGCGGGTGGCGCGGACGGCCGCGTCGCGGATGACAAGCACGCCCGACGCGCCCGGGCCGCCCGGGAACTTGTGCGGCGACAGGAAGACGGCGTCCTTTTCGAGGCCCTTGCCGGGGGTCATGTCGATCCGCACGTAGGGGCCGGCGCCGGCGTAGTCCCAGAACGCCAGAGCGCTGTGCTGCTTGAGCAGCCGGGTCACCGCATCGGCGTCGGTAAGGATGCCGGAGACGTTGGAGGCGGCCGAGAACGAGCCGACGAGAAGCCGCCCGTCGGCGCGGGCCGTCAGTTCAGCTTCCAGCATCGCCAGGTCGGGGCCGCCTTCGGGGGCCTCGTCGATCTCGATCACCTCGGCGCCGCTTTCGCGCCAGGGCAGGATGTTGGAATGGTGCTCGTAGGGGCCGATGAATACGGCCGGCCGGGCCCGGTTCGCGGCGTCGGCGATGCCCGACAGCGCGGCGAGGCGGTTCACCGCCGAAGTGGCGCCGGAACCGGTGAAGATGACCGAACAGCCCGGCCCGGCATTGGTTTCGCGGGCGATGACGCGGCGCGCCTCTTCACGCAGGCCGGTGGTGTAGGCGCCGCAGAAGGAATTTTCGCTGTGGCTGTTGGCGTAGTAGGGCAGGACGCGGGTGGAGACGAACTCCTCGACCTGGCGCAGGGCGCGCCCTGATGCGGTATAGTCGGCATAGATCAGCTTCTTGGTGCCGAAGGGGGTGGGGATCGGCATGCCCTCGCCGATCAGCCCGTCGCGCAGCCGGGCGGGGGTATCGCCGCCCGCGATGGCGTTCCGAAAGCCTTGAAGAATCATCTGCGCTCCTCGTGAGCCGTGTTGTGCGCGTCATTCAATATCGAACATTTATATTGACTTTCGGACAAAATTTCCCAATTTATCTACCAATATGGAGAAAAAATCATAAAAATGTTCGAAGAATGACTACTAAACTCGATCATCTTAATCGACGGATTCTCCAGGCCCTTCAGGATGACGGTTCGCTGTCGCAGCGCGAACTGGCCGAGCGGGTGCATCTTTCGCCGAACGCCTGCTGGAACCGGGTGCAGAACCTGCGGCGCGCCGGTGTGATCGTGGGCCAGCGGGTGCGGCTGGACCGCGACAGGCTGGGCCTGGGGCTGGTGGTGTTCGTGATGATCAGGACCCGGTTTCACTCCAGGGACTGGCTGGAGGCGTTCCGCAAACACGTTTCGGAAATTTCCGAGGTCGTGGATTTTTTCCGTATCGGCGGCGACTACGACTATCTGCTGAAGGTCGTGACGCGGGACATGACCAGCTTTGACGGGGTGTATCAGCGGCTGATCGAAGGCGTCGAACTGGATGCCGTCACGTCGTATTTCGCCATGGAGGCGATCGAGGAACAAAGGCCGCTGCCGGTCGGGGAGTGACAATGAGCGTGCCGCTTTGGCATCGCACCAAGGCGTGAGGGCGTTCCGAAAAAGAACGTGAAAACGTCACATTTTAGATAAATTTCATTCATAGATGACCTCGATCGCAAAGCTGACAAAGCACTGCGCGTGTTGCTATTAACCTTGTTAGGGATTCTTATGTATAGCGTTCTGCTCAGGCTCAGCCTTGGGGCTGTCCTCTTGTTTCTTTCCGTCAACGCGAGCAACGGCGGTGAAATGCCGGCATCGCGGGCCGACGCCAAGCTGACCTTGCCGCTGGGTACGGAGGTTGCCGGACTTTCCATGTCGTTTCGGGGCGAGACGGCGCTGACCGTCCATTTCGCGTTCGACGATGCCGAACTGGACGGCAATGCCCGCCGTCACCTCGATGCCCAGGCCGCGTGGCTCCTGAGCCACCCGAATACGCGCCTGCGCGTGTACGGCCATACCGACAAGCCGGGCGACCAAGGCTACAACGAGGCGCTTGGCATGCGCCGCGCGACCAATGTGGTCAGGCATCTTGTCGGCAAGGGGATTGACCCGACACGGCTGGAGGCCGTGGTGTCTTTCGGCGAGAGGCTGCCGGTGGTCGATACGGAGCGGAAGACCCGCGTCAACCGGCGCGCGACGACGCAGGTGCTCGTCCGGGCCACGCGCGTGGCAAGGGATCATGAGGACGAGCGGGACAGGCCGGTGCGGCGCGCCGCCGCATCGGGCGGTCCGGCGGGCGGCGGCAGCAACGACGCTAACGGCGGCAACGCCGGCGGCGATAGCGCCGGTAACGACGCTAACGGCGGCAACGGCGGCAACGGTGGCGGCAACGACGGCAACGATGGCGGCAACGGCGGCAATGATAGCGGTAACGGCG
>JBHHXR010000234.1:0-4429 GCA_046757205.1 Paracoccaceae bacterium | reverse complement strand
CATCACGTTGCTCTTGCTGGCGATCCTGCCCGGCATGGGCTTCGGCCTGGCCTCGATGTCGCTCGTCGGGCAGGCGCTGGGCCGCGGTGATCCGCGCGACGCGCGGCGCTGGGGCTGGGAGGTCGCCGCCATCGCCTTCGTGGTGCCCGGTCTTGGGCGAAATCGGCAGGAACGGCGAATAGGTCGCCTGCCGCTCGGCGCCCAGCGTCGGCAGCATGATGGCCATCACCCGGTCAAAGCGCTCCAGACAGGTCAGAAGCGCCGCATCGAACCGGCCGGACGTGTAATATTCCGTCGACGAGACAAACTCGTAGTCGAACCCGAACCGGTCGAGAAACGCGTTCAGCCGCGCATTGTTGTGCTCCCCGAAACTTGCGTGCGTCCCGAACGGATCGCGCACCCTGGTCAGCGGCAGGTTCAGGTCTTCGGCCAGCATCTCGCGGTTGGGCACGTTGCCCGGAACCTTGCGCAGCCCGTCGAGATCGTCGGAAAAGCAGATGAGCCGGGTCGGTATGTCGCTCAGCGTCTCGAAGGCGCGGCGCACCATGGTGGTGCGCGCCACCTCGCCGAAGGTGCCGATATGCGGCAGCCCGGAAGGCCCGTAACCAGTTTCGAACAGCACATGCCCCTTGTCCGGCGGTGCCTTGGCGTAGCGCCTGACCAGCCGGCGGGCTTCCTCGAACGGCCAGGCTTTCGACGTCATCGCCAGTTCGCGCAGTTCGCTCATGTCTCGGCCTCCCGTTGGGCCCGGCAATCGCTGTTCGGCCGGTCGATTTGCCCCCGCTTCCTATTGCGCCGCAGCATCGCGGTCAATATTGTCCGGGCGAGACAGCCAGACAGGACAGACAAGTGACAGACGACGTTCCGGCCTCCCTTTCGCCGCAGGATTCCCTTGTCGCCATGATGATCGCGGTCTCGGCGGCCGACGAGAACCTGTCGACCCGCGAACTTCTGTCGATCACCCGCATCGTCGATTACCTGCCGATCTTTCAGGGCTATGACAAGGACCGTATCCAGACCGTGGCCCAGACCGTCTTCGACCTTCTCGAAGTCGAGGACGGCCTCGACGCGCTGTTCGGCCTGATCCGCCCCAACCTGCCCGGCGAACTCAACGAGACCGCCTACGCGCTGGCCTGCGACGTCGCCGCATCGGACGGCCGCATGCGCGGCACCGAGCTGCGCCTGCTCGAAGAAATGCGCTACGAGCTGAACATAGACCGCCTGCATGCCGCCGCCATCGAGCGCGGCGCGCGCACGCGCCACATGCGCTTGCCGGAGGCGTAGAGGCTCGCAGCTCCACCATCCCCGGGCAAACGCAGACCACCCGGCCCCCATCCCCGACGGCAACCCGAAAACCGCCTCCGCCACCGCGCCGGGACCCATGCCCGAAAGCGCTCCACCCCCAGCTGCGCGGACTTGCGCCCGAAAGCCGTCACCGCGGCGACTTCGCCGAGCTGTTCTCCGTTCGGATCAGGCATTGCCGGTGGACCGCAACGCGATGCGGCACACTGCCAGGAAACAGGTACGGACAATCATCCATCATCGGCGCTGCGGTTGAATGCCCTCGCCAAGCGCCGCCAGTTGGCTTCCATGACAACCGATGCACAGATAACGAAGATCGCCAGCGCCTGCGCCGTGGACAGTGCTTGCGCGAGGAACGTCACCGCCAGCATCGCCGCAATCACCGGTTTGAGGAAGAACAAGTAGCTGCCGCGCGTGATGTCCGGAACCGCGGCGAGGCCGCCAATCCACAGGAATTGGGTGATCGTGGTGTTGTAGAATGCGATGGTTAGAAGCGCCGCCAGCGCCCCGGCATCGAGCTCGGCGAGCCGCCCCGGCCCGACCCACAGGCCCCAGCTTGCGCCAACCAGAAGCCAAAGGCCGAGGCCTCCCAGCATCATGGTAATGGCGGTGATGCGAAGCGCCCCGTACTCGGCGACAATCGGACGCACCAGGACCATGTAGGAACCCACGGCCGCGGCGCATCCAAACGCCAGCAGAACGCCGAACAAGGTGTTGGCGCCGCCGGCGGGGTCGAGCAGGTAGCCGTCGGTGACCAGCAACGCCACGCCCGTCACGGCGGCGGCGCCGGTGATCATTTTGGCGGCGCCGATCGGTTCGCGATTGCGCCAAAGGTTAACGAAGCCGACGAAGATCGGGATCGTCGTCACCGCCGTAGCCACCTGCGGCACCGTAGCGAAGTCGAGAGACCAGTGAAACAGAAGGTAGCCAACGGTGACGCCAAGCGCGGAAAGCGCCAGAAGGTGCACGGCGTGGGTGCGGAACGGAGCTATCAGGTCGCGGCTGTCATCGAACAGCAAAGCCAGCACCACCAGCCCGGTGCCGCCGAGGACGAACCGCAACACCGACAGTTCGGGTCCACCAATACCGGATAAAACGGCGACAAACTCCGACGAGGCATGGCCACAGACGCCGGCGAACACCGCGAGATAGGCGATCCAGGCATGCCGCCGCCACGGCGAAAGTTTCTGCGGGGAACCGTTCATCCCCGTAGCCTGCCCGCAAAGTCGATCAGCGCGCCGGCCAACGCCTCGGGACGTTCTGCCGGCAGCATGTGGCCGGCGTCCGCCATGTTGACCCGCGCAACCCGTGGAATCCGCGCCGCGAGGGCCTCGACATCGGCGTCGTCGAGAAACACCCGATCCTGCAGCCCGGTGACGACCAGCACCGGCACGCGCAAATCCTCGTAGGGCAAATCCCATTCGGCGCCGCCACCACCGATCAGCAGCGCGTAGTGGCCCGATACCCTGTCGATTGGCGCATATTTGCGCTTGCCGAGGAAACTACCACGGTTCTCGGCGAGCCACGCCTCGTTGAACAGCAGCGGACAGAACAGGTCCCGAAACAGTTCGAGCCCACCGACCTCGGCGCAGCGTACGATGGCGTCGTTGACCCAACGCAACCTGGCGCAATCGCGCCTGACCGTGTTGATCAGCACCAGACCTAGAGCCTCGGCGCCGGCGAGCATTGTCCGGGCTGCGAACAGGCCACCGATCGAAAGTCCGACGAGCATCGGGCGCGGCGGATCGACGTGCGCCAGCAAGGCCCGTGCATCGGCGACGATCAACGCCTCGTCAAGGCGCGTACCGGCAGTGAACGGACTCTCCGCTTGTCCCCGCATGTTCCAGGCAAGTGTGCCGTGTCCGGCGGCGTGCAGTGTCTCGGCGATAACACCGGCCCACATGGCGCGGTCGCCAGTCAGCGCGTTGAAGAACACGAAAGTGACGCCATCGGCGGGCGGCGCGTAGTCGTAGCTGATAGCGTCTTCCGTCCCCAGGCTCAGGCTCGGCACGGCGTTCCCTCCTCCCCCGCTCGCACAGATAAACGTAATTTCCCGTGTAACGAACTCTCAAGGGGTTGAGCGCGAGGTGAAGCCGTTCAAAGCTCAACCCTTATTGCCTTTGCCGGCCGCCTCCAAGCAGATCAGACCGATGCGTCCGTAAGAAAATGGCTTGCAACAGCGCGGCCCCACGGCCGGCGGAGGATTCGGCTCATTGCTGATTCAGATTACGCCGCGTTTTGTTTTTCATCAAGTGGCGCCGCCAGCGAGCGCTCGCCCTCGACGAATACCGCCTGCCCCTCGTCTCGGCGAGCAGCCGAGCCCATCCAGGCCAACGGTCACTGGCGCCGAAATGCGAGGTCTCAATCCTGGCGCGACGGTCCGCCATGAACCGGCCGGCCACCTAGACCAGTGAGTTCGTCCGGGGAGCCCCATAGATCGTGTCGAGTTCTTCCGCCGTTTTGATCACGCCACGCAGGCGCCTTCCGCCGCCGGGCCTACATGGCTGCGGAACACGTCGAACAACTCTCGCCCCGTCCCGCTCCGCCGCATGCTCAGGTCCGGGTGCGTGACCGGACGTTCCATCAGGCCCTCGGTCAGCACGTCGAGCCTGCCCTCGACGGCGTCCACCCGCACCAGATCGCCGTCTCGCAGATGCGCCAGCGGCCCGCCGTCCAGCGCCTCCGGGCAGACGTGTATCGCAGACGGCACCTTGCCCGACGCGCCCGACATCCGCCCGTCGGTGACCAGCGCCACCTTGAAACCACGGTCCTGCAGGACCGCCAGTTGCGGCGACAGGGAGTGCAGTTCCGGCATGCCGTTCGCCTTCGGACCCTGGTAGCGCACCACGACAACCACGTCGCGGTCCAGTTCTCCGGCGCGGAATGCGGCGCGCACCGCCTCCTGCCCGTCGAACACCCGCGCCGGCGCCTCGACGACGTGGCGCTCCGGTTTGACGGCGGAGACCTTCATCACCCCGGTCCCCAGGCTGCCGCGCAGAACCGACAGCCCGCCGGTGGCCTGAAAGGGATCGCCCGCCGGCCGCAGCACGCGGTCGTTCAGCGTCTCACGCGCGCCGTCTTCCCAGACCAGCACGCTGGGCCATGCGATGCCCCGGAGTTCACCATC
>JBHHXR010000233.1:0-4455 GCA_046757205.1 Paracoccaceae bacterium | reverse complement strand
CCGGTCGCCTCGGTGACCACCCGTGCCGAGTAACCCTCGGCTTCCTGGAGGAGCTGGGCGGACTGCCCGCGCGCCTGCGCCAGCCGTTGGTTGGCGTAGGCGTCGGCGCGTTTGGTCAGCGTGTCGCGTTCCTGCTCCGCAGCCTGAACGTCACGGAAAGCGTCGATGACCTCGTGCGGGGGATCGGCCTTGTCGAAGTTCAGAAGCACGATGTTGATACCGCTGTCATAGCTGTCGAGCGTCTGCTGGATAAGATCGCGCACAGATTGGCTGACGGCCGCCCTGTCGCGGTTGAGGATCGGGCTCAGTTTCGACTGCCCGATGACTTCTCGCATCGCCGATTCGGACACCGCGCGGACGGTTTCCCGAGGATCGGCGAGGTTGAACAGGAACTTCCGCGGGTCGTCGATGTTCCACTGCACCGAAAAGTCGATATCGACGATGTTCTCGTCGCCCGTCAGCATCAGTCCCTTTTCGGAGCGCGCGCCGCCCCCGACGCCGATGTCCTCGGTTCGAAGCGTCGTTGTCTCCAGCACTTCCTTGGTCACCAGCGGCCAGGGCGCAAAATTGAGGCCCTCGTCGCCGATGGAGGAAAACCTGCCGAGGAAAAGCTCCACCGACTTTTCGCTGGTGTCGACGCGGTAGAACGAGGCGAAGCCCCACAGTATCACGACGACCAGCGCGATCAGTCCGATACTGCCCGGTCCCAGCCGCGGTCCGCCGCCACCGCCGCCGCCGCGCCTGCCGGTGCCGCCGCGTCCCCCCATCAGGACCTTCAGTTGCTCCTGGCCCTTGCGGACGATTTCGTCGATATCCGGGATCGGCTTGTTGGGGCCGCCGGGGCCGCCGCCCGGGCGATCGCCGCCGCCGCGCCGGTCATCGCCGCCGTCGCCCCAGGGGCCACGGCCGCCCTTTTTTCCGCCCCCGCCCCAGGGGCCTCCGGAATTGCTGCTGTACGGCATCGGCTGTCTATCCTTTCGTCAAGTTCGGCCGCGAACACGTTGTGCACCTGAGTACTCGCGTCGCATTTTCAAGTCCACAGGTGTTTCGTTTCAGGTGGCGCCGGAGCCTTTCCGCTCCGTCAACGGATCGGCTCGCGCATGGTCACCAATTCCTCGGCCGCGGTCGGGTGCACTGCAACCGTGCGGTCGAAATCCTCCTTGGTCGCGCCCATCCTCATCGCGACCGCCGCCAGCTGGATCATTTCGCCCGCCGCCGGGCCCACGATGTGGCAGCCGAGAACCCTGCGCGTTGCCGTCGAAACGATCAGCTTCATCAGCATCCGCTCGTCCCTGCCGGCGAGAATGTACTGCATCGGGCGGAACGCCGACCGGTAGATTTCAACCTCTTCGGCCTCGGATGCTTCCTCCTCGCTCAGACCGACGGTGCCGATCTCCGGTTGGGTGAAGATCGCGGTGGCCACGAGACGGTGATCGACCGGTGTCGGATTGGCCTTGAAAACCGTCTCGACGAAGGCCATCCCCTCGCGGATCGCGACCGGAGTAAGGGCCACCCGGTCGGTCACGTCGCCGACCGCGTAGATCGAGGGGGCCGATGTCTGCGAGTATGCATCGACGACTATTTCACCCTTCCGTCCCAGTGCGACGCCGGCCTCTTCGAGCCCGATCCCGGCGGTGTTCGGGCGGCGGCCGGTTGCATACATCACCTCGTCGACGACGCAGAGATTGCCGTTGGTGCAGCGCACGTGCAGCCCGTCGGGCTTTCTTTCGATCGAAACGACGTCGTTTCCGAGGTGCAGGTCGACACCGCGCGCAATCATTTCGTCCGACACGTGGCCGCGCACCTCGCCGTCGAAACCGCGCAGGATCTGCGCGCTGCGGTAGAACTGGTGCACTTCGGTGCCCATGCCGTTCAGGATGCAGGCAAATTCGCAGGCTATGTAGCCGCCGCCGACAATCAGGATACGGCCGGGCTGCTGCTTCAACTGGAAAATGTCGTTGCTGGTGATGACGTGTTCGCGTCCCGTGACATCGGGCACGAACGGCGCTGCTCCGGTAGCGACCAGAATGTGTTTTGCGGTGAAGGTTTCGCCGCTGGCCAGCGCGAAGGTATGCGCGTCGCCAAGCGTCGCCCGCGCTTCGTAGGGCGTGACGCCGGCCTTCACCAGGTTGTCGCGGTAGACGTGTTCCAGACGCTGGACCTCGGCGTCCTTGGCCGACATCAGTGTCGCCCAGTCGAAACTGGTCTCGCCGACATGCCAGCCGAAGCCCGCAGCGTCCCTGAACGCGTCTGCAAAAGCGGACGCATAGACCATCAGTTTTTTCGGCACGCATCCGCGGATCACGCAGGTGCCGCCATAGCGGTATTCCTCGGCCAGGCCGACCCGGGCGCCGGTCAGCGCCGCCATCCGCGCCGCCCGCACGCCACCGGACCCGCCACCGATGACAAAGAGATCGAAATCGAAACTGCTCATGCCGTGTTTCCGCCGCCCTGTCAGGTGTCGGAGGAAAGCAGGTTGGGACCGGCGGCCTCGGTCAGAAACCCGCTCAGCGGTTCCTCCTCGACATCGAGCAGCTGCACCTCGCCGGACGATGACCCGACGACCACGAGATCGGCAATGTCGGTAAACAGTCCGGTTTCCACCACACCGGGAATTTCGACGAGCTGCGCGCCGAGTTCGCGCGGATCGCCGATCTGCCGCAAGTGAAGATCGAGAATGAAGTGCCCTTCGTCGGTTATGAATGCCTGGCCGCGGTTCTCGCGAAGCGTGGTCGTCCGGCCAAGCACATTGCTGCCCTCCAGAACCTCCTCGACGAAAGACCGCGTGGTCTCCCAGCCGAAGCGGACGATTTCCACCGGAAGCGGGAATGCGCCCAGCGTTTCCACCGCTTTCGATTCGTCGCTGATGACGATCATCCGGTCCGACGCGGTGGCGACGATCTTTTCCTGCAGCAGCGCGCCGCCGCCGCCCTTGATGAGGTTGAGATGGGGGTCGAATTCGTCGGCACCGTCCACGGTCAGGTCGAGCCAGCCGGCGTCGTCAAGCGTAGTGATCGCGATGCCCAGTTCCCTGGCCATGCTGGCGGTCATGCCGGAGGTCGGCACGCCGGTTATCTGAAGCCCCTCGCTTTCAATCCGCTCCGCCAGCAGCCGCAGGAACCACGCCGCTGTCGATCCGGTTCCCAGACCGATACGCATCTTGGGCTCGACGAAATCCAGCGCCCGCGCGGCGGCGGCGCATTTCGCCTGATCGGAAGGGGACAGATCACTCGACATGAATTCCTCGCAAGACAGTATGCCTCCGGCGCCTTATAGGATGTTTTCCGGTGCCCTGCGAGGCCTGATTGGCCTTTCCGCACGCACTGAATGACGCACGCGGCGTGGCCAAGGGTCGTTTTGGGACATGCGCTGCGGCGGACCCTCTGCCACCCGTCTCGCGAAAGGCAGCGCACCCGGATCCAAACGATGTTCCTCAGCATATTCGACATCTTCAAAGTCGGCATCGGCCCCTCCAGTTCGCACACCATGGGACCGATGGTCGCCGCCGGGCGATTCCTCGACGCATTGCGCAGCGGCATGGAGGCGATCCCCGGCGCCGGCGCGCCGGCGCGGCTGGGCTGCACGCTGCACGGCTCGCTTGCTTTCACCGGCAAGGGCCACGCCACCGACCGCGCGGTCACGCTCGGCCTCGGTGGCTTCTCGCCCGACTCCTTCGATGCCGAAAAGGCCGGTGAAGCGGAGGCGGCTATCCGGAAAAGCGGCGAAGTCCGGCCGTCCGGGCTGCCGCCGATGGCCTTCGATCCCGGCGAAGATCTGAAATTCGAATACGGCCCGGCCCTTCCGGGCCATGCCAACGGCATGATCCTGTCGGCCTATGACGACCGGGGGGCGCTCTACATGAAGGAGACGTATTATTCGGTCGGCGGCGGTTTTGTGGTGACCGAGAAGGAACTCGCCGCCGAGGCCGCCAACGCCGATCCGCCCGACGTCCCTTACCCTTTCCGGACCGCGCTTGAAATGCTGCACATGACGGCGGCGGAAGACATTTCCATCGCCGAGATGAAGCGCCGGAACGAACTTTCACAGATTTCTCCGCTGGCTCTCAAGACGGGTGTCGCGAAGATCTGGCAGGTCATGAACGACTGCATGGATCGCGGTTTGTCGCGCCACGGAGATCTGCCCGGCGGCCTGCCCATACGCCGGCGGGCAAAGGCGATCCACGAGAAATTGCTGGCCGAACACGGCCGCAACCTGACGGCGCCGCATGTTATCAACGACTGGATCGCGGTTTACGCGATGGCGGTGAACGAAGAAAACGCCGCCGGCGGGCAAGTCGTGACGGCGCCGACCAACGGAGCGTCCGGCGTGGTTCCGGCCGCCATCCGCTACTATCTCGATCCCGTGCCCGGCGCGCGCCGCGAAAAGGTGGAAGAGTTCCTGCTGACCGCCGCCGCCCTCGGCGCAGTGATCAAGCATAACGCGTCAATCTCCGGC
>JBHHXR010000232.1:0-4605 GCA_046757205.1 Paracoccaceae bacterium | reverse complement strand
CACTGGCATCACGGTGCGTTTTCCTGTTATTTGGCGACATTGCGGCGCTATCCCGGCACCGCGACACGATCAGAGACGCGCAGCCAATGAGAGATTTCCAGTTACCCGGCCGGTCACCGGTATTCGCCTGCAACGGCATGTGCGCGACGTCGCATCCGCTGGCGGCACGAGCGGCGGTGTCGATCCTGGAAGATGGCGGCAACGCGGTCGATGCGGCAATCGCGGCGGCGGTGCTGCTGGGCATCTGCGAACCCGGCTCGACGGGGATCGGCGGCGACTGTTTCTTTCTCATCAAGCCGGCGGGCGAAGACCGGATCGTCGGCGTCAACGGCTCCGGCCGGTCACCTGCCGGGCTGCGGGCATCGGAACTTCGTGACGCGGGCCACAAGGTGATGCCGCTCCGGGAGGCCGCCGCGATAACGGTTCCCGGTGCCATCGACGCGTTCGTCAGGGTTTCGGCGGACTTGGGGAGGCTGGGTCTCGCGTGCTCGCTGGCGCCGGCAATACGCTATGCCGAGGAAGGTGTGCCGGTCGGTGCACGGACGGCTTTCGACTGGGTGGACGCGGACCCGCATCTGAAAGGCGCGGCTCGTCGCCACTTCCTTCTCGACGACAAGGCACCGCGTCCGGGCCAGTTGTTCCGGGCGCCGGGGCAGGCGGAAGTGCTTCGCCGCGTTGCGCGCGACGGGCGCGCGGCGTTCTACGAGGGCGAGGTTGCCGAGGACATGGTGTCGTCGCTGCGGGCTCTCGGGGGAACGCACACGCTGGACGATTTCGCCGCAACCGCCTGCGACTATGTCGAGCCGATTTCCCGAGAGTACCGTGGCACCGAACTGGTGGAATTGCCGCCCAACGGCCAAGGCGCGACCGCTTTGCTTATGGCCAAGATATTGGAACGGTTCGACCTTTCGTCGCTGGAGCCGTTCGGTGCGGCGCGCGCGCATCTGGAGGCGGAAGCGGGGAAACTGGCCTACGACGCCCGCAACAGGTTCATTGCCGATCCCGGAATGCCCGGCTCGCGTCTGGAGCACATGATTTCGGACGAAACTGCCGAACGTCTGGCGGCGCTGATCGATCCGGCGCAGGCGATGCAATCGCCGGAGAAAGCGGCCGAAGCGGTTCACAGTGACACGGTCTATCTCTGCGTGGTCGACAAGGACCGGATGATCGTATCGCTGATCTACTCGGTATTTAAAGGTTTCGGATCGGGCTTGGCGTCAGACAGATTCGGCATCGGGTTTCAGAACCGCGGCGCCGGATTTTCGCTGGAGGCCGGCCACCCGAACGAAGCGGCGGGTTCAAAACGCCCGCTGCACACCATCATTCCCGCGATGCTGAAGCGGGCCGGAAAGGTGATAATGCCTTTCGGGGTCATGGGCGGGCAGTATCAGCCGACCGGGCATGTCCGCGTCCTGACCAACATGATCGATTTCGGAATGCACCCGCAACAGGCGATCGACGGACCGCGCAGCTTTGCCGGACTTGAAGAACTGCGGGTGGAACGCGGCTACGGCGCGGATGTGCGCGCCGAACTCTCTGCCCTCGGCCACACCGTCGCAACGACACAAAAACCACTGGGCGGTGCCCAGGCGATCCTGATCGACGACGAACTGGGGGTTCTGCAGGGCGCCTCCGATCCGCGCAAGGACGGCTGCGCCCTGGGGTACTGAAGCAGCCGGCGTCAGTGCAGGCGGCTGCCCGAGACGTACCGGTTGCCGTGAAGCTCGTCGAACATCTGCTCGACGCCGGGATGTTCCACCGGATCGCCGCTGTCGTCCGGCACCAGGTTCTGTTCCGAGACATAGGCCACGTAGTAGGAGGTCTCGTTTTCGGCCAGCAGATGATAGAACGGCTGATCCTTGCGCGGCCGGCTGTCCTCGGGGATGGCTTCCCACCAATCCTCGGTATTCGAGAACGTAGGATCGACGTCGAAAATCACGCCGCGGAAGGGATGGATCCGATGGCGGACAACATCGCCGATGGAAAATCGTGTGGTCGTTCTGATCATGGCTCACCACCCGGGTTCGAAACTGGCACGCGGTAATAGCGCCCGGTTGACAAACTGTCCACATCACGGGACAGGGGACCTTTGCCGGATCACGTCGCCGCGCCCCGGGGCCATCACATGCAATCAGTATATCAGGTTCTTCAGATTGTTGCCCCTGTTTTCGCGCTGGGCCTTGTCGGTATCGTCTGGGTGCGCGCGGGCTGGCAATACGACGTCGAATTCGTCACCCGGCTGTCGATGACGATTTCGATCCCGTGCCTTATATTCATGGCGCTCCTGCGCTCCGAGGTCGATCTGTCGGTGCTGCGCGATACCACGTTTGCGGCGCTGGGCGCCTATGCCCTGGTGGCGGTGATTTCGCTTGCCGCGGTCCGCATTTCCGGGTTGGCGGTCCAGACCTACCTGGCACCGCTGATTTTCGGCAACACCGGCAATATCGGCCTGCCTCTGGCGCTGTTTGCCTTCGGCGACACCGGCCTGAGTCTCGCCGTCGTGGTTTTCGCCACCATGGCAATCCTGGCGTTCACCTTCGGCGTCTGGCTGGCTTCCGGCGGCGGTTCACCGCTGCGGGTTCTGGGCGAGCCGATGGTCGGCGCGACGATCCTCGGCGGTGTGTTCATGCTCAACGGTTGGTCCATCCCGCAATGGACGGCGAATACGCTGGATCTGGTGGGACAGATCGCGATCCCGCTGATGCTGATAACGCTCGGCGTCGCGGTGGCCCGCCTGCGGGTTTCGGCGGCCGGACGGGCGCTCGGGCTCGCAGTGTTCAAACTGGCGGTCTGCCTCGGCTCGGCGGTTATCGCGGGCCGCTGGTTCGGCCTGGCGCCCGTCGCCTTTGGCGTACTGGTTCTTCAGGTTTCCATGCCGGTGGCAGTGACGTCATTCATGCTGGCGGAGAAATACGATGCCGGTTCGGAGGAGGTCGCCGGCCTCGTAGTGATATCAACGCTACTGTCACTTGTTGCCATTCCGGTAACTCTCGCATTCTTGATCTGACGCGGGACTTGATTTGTCCGGCGTTTTTCTGCATCGTCACAATAATAAAAGACGAACGAGCAGTCAGATATTTGGGGCAGGATCCATGCGTCGTCTTGCGGTTCTCATGCTTCTCATCCTGGGGTCCTGCGCCACGCAGAGCCCGCCCAGCAGGCTGGACAACGCCTGCGTGATCAAGCTGGAGCGTCCCGACTGGTTCAGCGCCATGTACCGGACGGAGCAGCGATGGGGCGTCCCGGTGGCGGTCCAGCTTGCTACCATCTACCAGGAATCGAAATTCGTCGGCAACGCCAAGACGCCGCGAAAGTTCTTCCTCGGCGTGATACCGGCCGGCCGGCGCACCAGCGCATACGGTTACGCGCAAGCCGTCGACGGCACGTGGGACTGGTATCGCGACGATACCGGCAGGCGGTTCGCCGCACGCAACGATTTCGAAGACGCCAGTGATTTCATAGGCTGGTACATGGACCGCTCGGAGCGCGTGGTCGGCATCCCGAAAACCGATGCCTTCAACCAGTACCTGGCCTATCACGAAGGGCATGCCGGTTACCTGCGCGGATCGCACGAGCACAAGACATGGCTGCTGCGCGTGGCGCGGGAGGTCGAGAACATGGCGCTGCTGTACAGTTTCCAGCTTGCCGAGTGCGGCACGGTTGCCTGACGCCGGTACTTGCCGGGAAGCGCGTTGACAGTTTGCCCGACCGCCCGGTACATTTTCCTATGCGGAAACAATATGGTGCGCAATGGACCGGCTGTCGGAAATGGAAGCGTTCATTGCCGTTGTCGATCAGGGCGGATTCACCGAGGCGGCAAAGAAGCTGGGGCTGTCGAAATCGGCGGTTTCAAAGCATGTGGCCACGTTGGAAAGACGGCTTGGTGCGCGTCTTCTGAACCGGACAACGCGCCGCGTGAGTCCGACGGAGATCGGGCGGGCCTATTACGACAAGACGATTCAGGTGATCGCCGACGCGATCGACGCGGACGAAATGGTGACGGCGATGCAGGCCAGCCCGCGCGGTGCGCTTCGGATCTCGGTCCCGGTCAGCTTCGGCATCCGCCACGTGTCGGGCGCGGTCGGGACGTTTCTGAAGAGATATCCGGACGTCTCGATCAACATGGTGATGGATGACCGGTATGTCGAAGTGGTTTCCGAGGGCTACGATATGGCGATCCGCATCGGCAGGCTGTCGGACAGTACGATGCGGGCGCGCAGGCTGTCGGAGGCCCGCATGGCCATTGTGGCGGCCCCGGGATATCTGAAAGCACACGGCACGCCGGCGGCTCTGGAGGATTTGTCGGCCCACAACCTGTTGCATTATTCGAACCTGTCCACTGGAAATTTCTGGCGAATACACACACCGGCAGGTGAAGAGAGGCAGGTGCGTGTGAGTGGCCGGTTGACCGTCAATAACGGCGACACGCTGCTGCACGCAGCAGAGGCCGGGCTGGGTATCGCCATGTTGCCGACATTCATCCTTTGCGATGGCGTTTCGTCGGGCCGACTGGTGGAAATACTGCCGGACCGACAGACAGAGACAGTTGGCATTTTCGCCGTCTATCCGCCGGGACGATACACCCAGCCCAAGGTCCGCGCCTTC
>JBHHXR010000231.1:0-4614 GCA_046757205.1 Paracoccaceae bacterium | reverse complement strand
TCTGCCCGGGCTGCGGACGCACAATTGGGCAATCACAACCTTGAGCCGACCACGAGAAGGGCGGCGAAGGCAGTTTCGAACGGTCTTCTCATGCCAGGCGGGGGTCTTTCGGAAACGCGCGATCGCGTCGGAAGACGCGCGCCGCCGGGCTGCGCCTTCGGCAAGCAACCGTTCCGACCGGGCACGCAGCCCGCGCGCCTGCCGGGTCGACGCGCTCACGCCAAGACCTGCGCCCATCCGCCCGTCAGCCCTGCCGCATCAACTCCTGGATGAACCGGCGCCAAGGACGAAACTGCCCGATGAGATACACCTCCGCCGCCTCGGCCAGAACGCGGTCATCGTAGCGCGCCCAGGCCGGCAGGGCGTCGCGGATCGATCGCAGGTCATCGCGGCTCAGTGACGATATCAGTTTGCGGTTCCGCAGGTACCTCCGGTGCAGCAGCAGGGCGCGGTGCATCTCGCCCGACAGGAAGCGGCGGACGTTGTGCGGGTGCGCCGGCACCTCGACCCGGCCGCCGTGCTTGAGGCAGCGCCGGGCGCCCTTCAGGGCCGGCGCCCGGCAGGGCTGGCCGTCGCGCCGCCTTGCCTGGCAGCGCGGCGCGGCGCGGGCGGCGATCAGACCGAGACGCCGGCCTTCGTCGGTCAGGTTCTTCGGCACCGGGCGGCCGCGGGGCCTGGCGAGCCCGGTGACCCGCGCCGCTTCGGCGACCGCATCCATGAACCGGCGCTGCTTTTTCGTGACCATGAAACGCTCCTCGCGGTTGTCCCCCGAGGATACCACCCCTCCCGCGAACTCGCCACATCCAGGCTCTCAGTGGGCCACTGAGCGGCGGTTGGCAATTTCGGCTGGTTCAAACACCGCAAAACGCCCAATGGCCCCTGTACGGGCCTTCAGTCGAGCGGATGGGGCAACACCTCTGACAGGGGGGCAACCATCGCCGTATTCGTGTAGGTGAAAAAATTTTCCAGAATGGCGCGCGGTCAGATAGGAAAACCGCGGCGCCGGCCCGGGCATGCCCCCGGGGGTGGGGGTGCCCGGCGGGGCCAGATACGGCCTGGCATCTTCCGACCGCGTCGCGAGCGGTTCTTCGGAAACCTTCCGCATCTGCTGCCCCGAACCGGCGGCCCGTCCGTTTTCCGCGCCACAGGCCGGTTTTCGTTTGGCTGCGCAGCCCGGCTACCCGACCATGGGCAACGCTCTTGTCGCTGGAAATCGCCGCTGTCAGCCGGATTTCACGACGCGACGGCCGGGTCGTCATCCGGGCCCGGATTTCAGCGGCATATTCCGGAACCGCGGGACCTGCGGGCGGGATCGCAGGCGGCCATGGCGGATTTCCGGCTTATCGACCGTCGTCGTCCTCCCCGCCAAACCGATCTCCCGACAACCAGGCCGGTGACATCGCCCTGATCGGGTTCGGCCGGCAGCCGGCCAACCGGCGGGCGCAATGAGACAACCACCATGCCCGCACCCAAACCGGTATTGCGGTGGTTACGTGGTGGTTACGCGCTCTGCGAAGGTGAGGCCGAGTACCTGTCTAACCCCTTGAAAAGATGGTGAGCCGTGCAGGATTCGAACCTGCGACCCACTGATTAAAAGTCAGTTGCTCTACCAACTGAGCTAACGGCCCATCTCTTTTCCGGAACGGTCCCATGGCCGCCCCGTTCGGGCATTCCGAAAACCGCCAAGGGTCAAACGGTGCTGCCCGATCCACCCGGCGTGGGCGGGTCGGTTGAACGGCCAACCGACCGGCATGCGCCGACCGGCGCGGAAACTAGGCGCGGGCGGCTTGCGGGTCAAGGGTTGAATCCGCGAATCGCAGCCATATTTCGGGGCCGGGTTTTCCGGGGATTCCCCGACCCCGCCGCGCGGCGGCGCAGAATCGCTGGTGCGGCCGCCCGGCAGCGACTATACAGCCGCGCATGGACAAAAGGGCGCATGGCGGCACGAGCCTTAAGTTTCTGAAAATGCACGGGCTCGGCAACGATTTCGTGGTGATCGACGCGCGCGCTGCGCCCGATCCGCTGACGCCTGCGCTGGCGCGCGCCATCGGCGACCGGCACCGCGGCGTCGGGTTCGATCAGCTCGCCGTGATCCATGCCGATGACGGGGCCGACGCGCGGCTGGTTTTCTGGAACGCCGACGGCTCCACCTCGGCGGCCTGCGGCAACGCCACGCGCTGCGTCGCCGCGCTCTTGATGGCGGAAGCCGGGAAGCGGAACCTCGTGCTGCGCACCGGGTTCGACAGGCTGGCCTGCGAGGATGCGGGCGACGGGCTGGTCAGCGTCAACATGGGGCGGCCGGGCCTCGGTTGGCGGGACATTCCGCTGGCCCGCGAGGCGGATACGCTGGCGCTGCCGCTGCCCGGCGAGCCCGCCGCCGTGAGCATGGGCAACCCGCATTGCGTCTTTTTCGTCGAGGACGCCGAGGCGGTGGATCTGGCGGCGCAGGGGCGGCGCTTCGAGACCGATCCGCTCTATCCCGAACGCACCAATGTCGAGGTGGCGCAGGTGCTGGCGCCCGACCGTATCCGCCTGCGCATCTGGGAACGCGGCGTCGGGGTGACGCTGGCCTCGGGATCGTGTGCCTGCGCCTCGGTGGTGGCGGCGGCGCGGCGCGGGCTGACGGGGCGGCGGGTGAAAGTGACGGTAGATGGCGGCGAGCTGCAGATCGAATGGCGCGACGATGGCGTGTGGATGACGGGGCCGACGGCAAAGGTGTTCGAGGGCGAACTTGACGCCGCGTTTCTGGAGGCCGCGCAATGACCGCGCCGGTGTACGAAACGCTGGGCTGCCGGCTGAACGCCTTTGAGACCGAGGCAATGCGGGAGCTGGGCGCGGCTGCCGGGCTGCGCGATACGGTCGTCGTCAACACCTGCGCGGTGACGGCCGAGGCAGTGCGCCAGGCCAAGCAGCGGATCCGCCGGCTCAGGCGGGACAACCCGGCGGCGCGGATGATCGTGACCGGCTGTGCCGCACAGACCGAGCCGCGCACCTTCGGCGACATGCCCGAGGTCGATCTGGTGCTCGGCAATCCGGCGAAGGTTCGCAGGGCGACCTGGCAGCACTTGGCAGACAATCCGGATTCCATCGGCGAGAACGGGAAAATCCGGGTCGGCGACATCATGTCAGTGACGGAAACGGCCGGGCATCTCATCGACGGTTTCGGCACTCGCTCGCGTGCCTATGTGCAGGTGCAGAACGGCTGCGACCACCGCTGCACCTTCTGCATCATCCCCTTTGGGCGGGGCAAATCGCGGTCGGTTGCGGCGGGTGTCGTGGTGGAACAGGTCAAGCGGCTGGTCGGCAAGGGTTTCAACGAGGTGGTGCTGACCGGGGTCGACCTGACAAGCTGGGGCGCGGACCTGCCCGCTCGGCCGCGCTTCGGCGATCTGGTGCAGCGCATCCTTCGGCTGGTGCCGGACCTGCCGCGCCTGCGCATCAGCTCCATCGATTCGGTGGAAGCCGACCCGGCGCTGGTCGAGGCGATCGGCGCGGAGCGGCGGCTGATGCCGCATCTGCACCTGTCGCTGCAGGCCGGCGACGACATGATCCTGAAACGCATGAAACGGCGGCACCTGCGCGACGACGCCATCCGGTTCTGCGAGGATATCCGCCGCGCCCGGCCCGATATCGTGTTCGGCGCCGACATCATCGCCGGGTTTCCGACCGAGACCGAAGCGATGTTCGATAACTCGCTGCGGCTGGTCGACGAATGCGGGCTGACATGGCTGCACGTGTTCCCTTACTCCCGTCGCGAGGGAACCCCGGCGGCGCGGATGCCGCAGGTTGACCGGCAGGTGGTCAAGGAGCGGGCGGCGCGGCTGCGCGCGCGCGGCGAACAGCGGGTGGCGGCGCATCTGGCTTCGCAAGTCGGAATTCCTCACCGCGTGCTGACGGAGGCGCCGCGCATGGGGCGCACGGAGGGTTTCGCCGAGGTCGCGTTCGAGACCGACCGGCCGGTCGGCGAGATCGTCCCGGCGCGGATCAAAAGCGTGCGCGGCACCCGGCTTCTGGCGGCGTGAGCGGCGGTGCACCCCAACTCGGCATTCCGCAGGGCAAGCGAGGTGCGCAACCTCGCCTTCGCCGCCGAACGCGGCTTCGGCATGCTGACGCTTGCCGGGCCGGACGGGCCGCTGGCGGCGCACATCCCGTTTCTGCTCCGCGACGGCCGCATCGAGGCGCATCTGGCGCGGTCCAACCCGATCCTTCGGGTGCTTGACACGTCGAAGGCGGCGCTGCTCGCGGTGAGCGGGCCGGATGCCTATGTCTCGCCCGACTGGTACCGGCTGGAAGAGCAGGTGCCGACGTGGAACTACGTGGCGGTGCATCTGCGCGGACAGCTTGAACGGCGGCCACAGGCGGAGTTGCGCGGCCATCTGGAGCGCTTGTCGGCGCGGTTCGAGGCCGATCTGGCGCCGAAACCGCCGTGGCTGCTCGACAAGCTGTCCGAAACCGCCTTCGCGCGGCTGGCCCGGATGATTGTGCCGGTCGGGATGACCGTCGAAAACGTAGATGGCACCTGGAAACTGGCGCAGAACAAGCCCGATGCGGCGCGGCTGTCGGCGGCCGATGCGCTGGAAGCGACCGCGGCAGAGATGGCGGCGCTGATGCGCG
>JBHHXR010000230.1:0-4640 GCA_046757205.1 Paracoccaceae bacterium | reverse complement strand
GGGGTTGAACGGGTTCATGATTTCCTGGTTCATCGCGTGATCCTGCATTCGTTTCGGAATAGTGGGGCGGTTGCCGCCCTCACTCCGCTTCCTCGTCCAGCAGCTCGACATTGAGGCCGAGCGAGCGGATTTCCTTGACCAGAACGTTGAACGATTCCGGCACGCCGGCCTCGAAATTGTCCTCGCCCTTGACGATCGATTCGTAGACCTTGGTGCGGCCCGCCACATCGTCCGACTTCACCGTCAGCATTTCCTGAAGCGAATAGGCGGCGCCATAGGCTTCCAGAGCCCAGACCTCCATCTCGCCGAAACGCTGGCCGCCGAACTGCGCCTTGCCGCCCAGCGGCTGCTGGGTGACCAGGCTGTAGGGGCCGGTGGAGCGGGCATGGATCTTGTCGTCGACCAGATGGTGCAGCTTCAGCACGTATTTCATGCCGACCGTGACCGGCCGCGAGAACTGCTCGCCGGTGCGGCCGTCGAACACGATCGACTGCCCCGACGAATCCAGACCGGCCCGCGCCAGCGCGTCGTTCACGTCGCTCTCCTTGGCGCCGTCGAACACCGGCGTGGCGATCGGAACCCCGTCGGTCACGTTCGACGCCGCCTCGACCAGTTTCGCTTCGGGCAGCTTCTTGACGACCTTCTTGTAGATATCCTCGCCATAGGCGATCTTCATCGCGTCCTGAATGGGTGCCATGTCGCCGGAACGGCGGTACTCCCGCAAGGCACCGTCGATGGCCTTGCCAAGCCCACGCGCCGCCCAGCCCATGTGGGTCTCCAGGATCTGGCCGACATTCATCCGGCTCGGCACGCCCAGCGGGTTCAGCACCACGTCGACCGGCGTTCCGTCCTCCAGGAACGGCATGTCCTCTTCCGGCACCACCTTGGAGATGACGCCCTTGTTGCCGTGCCGACCGGCCATCTTGTCGCCCGGCTGAAGCTTGCGCTTCACGGCGATAAAGACCTTGACCATCTTCATCACGCCCGGCGGCAGGTCGTCGCCGCGGCGCACCTTCTCGACCTTGTCCTCGAAGCGCGCGTCGAGCACCTGCTTCTGGGTCTCGTACTGCGCGTTCAGCGCCTCGACGAGGCTGGCGTCCTTGTCGTCGCCGAGCGCAAGCTGCCACCACTGGCCGCGGCTCAGGCTTTCCAGAAGCTCGGCGGTGATCTCCGATTTCGGCTTGACGCCCTTCGGCCCCTTCACCGCCACCTTGCCTAGGATGATGTCCTTCAGCCGCGCGTAGATATTGCGGTCGAGGATCGCCATCTCGTCGTCGCGGTCGCGGCTGAGGCGCTCGATCTCCTCGCGCTCGATCTGCAGCGCGCGCTCGTCCTTGTCGACGCCGTGCCGGTTAAAGACGCGGACCTCGACCACCGTGCCGTAGTCGCCCGGCGGCAGCCGCAGCGAAGTGTCGCGCACGTCGGACGCCTTCTCCCCGAAGATGGCGCGCAGGAGCTTTTCCTCCGGTGTCATCGGGCTTTCGCCCTTGGGAGTGATCTTGCCGACCAGGATGTCCGCAGGCCCGACCTCGGCGCCGATATAGACGATGCCCGCCTCGTCGAGGTTGCGCAGCGCCTCCTCGCCGACATTGGGAATGTCGCGGGTGATCTCTTCCGGTCCCAGCTTGGTGTCGCGCGCCGCGACCTCGAACTCCTCGATATGGATCGAGGTGAACACGTCGTCCTTGACGATGCGCTCGGAGATCAGGATCGAGTCCTCGTAGTTGTAGCCGTTCCACGGCATGAAGGCGACCAGCACGTTCTTGCCCAGCGCAAGTTCGCCGAGATCGGTCGAGGGACCGTCGGCGATCACCTCTCCGGCCATCACGCTGTCGCCGACTTTCACCAGCGGCCGCTGGTTGATGCAGGTGTTCTGGTTCGACCGCTGGAACTTGCGCAGCCGGTAGATATCGACCCCCGGATCGCCCGGTTCAAGGTCCTCCGTCACCCGTACCACGATGCGCATGGCGTCCACCTGGTCGATGGTGCCGGCCCGCTTCGCGGTAATGGCGGCGCCCGAGTCGCGCGCCACGATCTCCTCGATCCCGGTGCCGACGAACGGCGCTTCGGCCCGGATCAGCGGCACCGCCTGGCGCTGCATGTTGGAGCCCATGAGCGCCCGGTTGGCGTCGTCGTTTTCCAGAAATGGGATCAGCGACGCGGCCACCGAAACCAGCTGCTTCGGGCTGACGTCGATAAGGTCCACCCTTTCCGGCGGGTTCAGCATGTACTCGCCGCCCTTGCGGGTCGACACCAGATCGTTCAGGAACCGGCCCTTGTCGTCGAGTTTGGCGTTGGCCTGCGCCACCGTGTGGCGCATTTCCTCGGTGGCCGACATGTAGACCACCTCGTCGGTGACCTGGCCGTTCTTCACCCACCGGTACGGCGTCTCGATGAAACCATACTTGTTGACCCGCGCATAGGACGCCAGCGAGTTGATAAGGCCGATATTGGGCCCTTCCGGCGTCTCGATCGGGCACATCCGGCCGTAATGCGTCGGGTGCACGTCGCGCACCTCGAAACCGGCGCGCTCGCGCGTCAGGCCGCCCGGCCCGAGCGCCGACAGCCGCCGCTTGTGGGTGACTTCCGAAAGCGGGTTGGTCTGGTCCATGAACTGCGAAAGCTGGGACGAGCCGAAGAACTCGCGCACCGCCGCCGCCGCCGGCTTGGCGTTGATCAGGTCCTGCGGCATCACCGTGTCGATCTCGACCGAGGACATGCGCTCCTTGATGGCGCGCTCCATGCGCAGCAGGCCGACCCGGTACTGGTTCTCCATCAACTCGCCGACCGAGCGCACCCGGCGGTTGCCGAGGTGGTCGATGTCGTCGATATCGCCCTTGCCGTCGCGCAGTTCCACCAGCGCCTTGACCACGGCGATGATGTCTTCGCGGCGCAGCGTGCGCATGGTGTCAGGCGCATCCAGCGCCAGCCGCATGTTCATCTTGACGCGGCCGACCGCCGACAGGTCGTAGCGTTCCGGATCGAAGAACAGCGTGTCGAACATCGCCGACGCCGCCTCCACCGTCGGCGGCTCGCCCGGGCGCATGACGCGGTAGATGTCCAGAAGCGCGGTATCGCGGTTCAGGTTCTTGTCCATCGCCATGGTGTTGCGCATGTAGGCGCCGACGTTGACGTTGTCGATGTCCAGCGTCGGGACGGTCTTCACCTTGTTGTCGATCAGCGTCTTCAGCACGCCGCCGGTGACGTTGCCGTCCTTGTCGGTCTCCCAGGTCAGCTCGTCGCCGGCCTCGGCCCAGATCTCGCCGGTCTTCTCGTTGATGATGTCCTTGGCGCAGAACCGGCCGATGATGGCATCGAACGGCACCAGGATCTCCGTCACCTTGCCCTCGTCGATCAGGTCCTTCACCGTGCGCGGCGTGACCTTCTTGCCGGCCCCGGCGATCACCTTTCCGGACTTGGCGTCGACGATGTCGAACGCCGGCTTGGTGCCACGGATGCGCTCGGGAAAGAATTTCGTCACCCAGCCCTTCTTGTGGGCCTTGTAGGTGACGGTGTCGTAATAGGCATCCATGATGCCTTCCTGATCGAGACCGAGCGCATAGAGCAACGTCGTGACCGGCAGTTTCCGGCGCCGGTCGATGCGGGCATAGACGATATCCTTGGCGTCGAACTCGAAATCCAGCCACGAGCCGCGATAGGGGATGATGCGGCTGGCGAACAGCAGTTTGCCCGACGAATGGGTCTTGCCGCGGTCATGGTCGAAGAACACCCCGGGGCTGCGGTGCATCTGGCTGACGATGACCCGCTCCGTGCCGTTGACCACGAAGGTGCCGTTCGGCGTCATCAGGGGGATGTCGCCCATGAAGACGTCCTGTTCCTTGATGTCCTTGACCGACCGTGCGCCGGTTTCCTCGTCCACCTCGAAAACGATCAGCCGCAACGTGACCTTGAGGGGGGCGGCGTAGGTCATGTCGCGCTGCTGGCATTCCTCGACGTCGTATTTCGGTTTTTCCAACTCGTAGGAGGCAAACTCCAGCACCGCCGTGTCGTTAAAATCCTTGATCGGAAACACCGACTGGAAAACGCCCTGGATACCCTCGCCGTCGATCGGCTTGTCCTGGTCGCCCGACCGCAGGAACAGGTCGTAGGAACTTTTCTGTACCTCGATAAGATTGGGCATCTTCGCGACTTCCCGGATCTTGCCGTAGAACTTGCGGATACGTTTGTGCCCTGAATGCGTCTGAGCCATGCTCTGCCTTACCTCTGCTCTTCGTTGCGCCCGCCGCTGGGTACGGAAGGGTGCAACTCCGCTGGTTCGGGGGTCCCATGCCAAAGCGGTTTCCCAAACCGCTCACCCGGACCCAGACCGCGCCTTCCGCGGCGCCCTGTTCGAAGGGCGCTCCGGAAGACGCGCCTGCCGGACCCGCCGCGGGGGCGGATCCAGCGCGCTTTTTTCAGCCGTTCCGGCGCAATGCCGGCCCCGGTTCTACTTGAGCTCGACTTCCGCACCTGCTTCTTCGAGCCGTTTCTTGATCTCTTCGGCCTCGGCCTTGCTGACACCTTCCTTGACGGCCTTGCCGGTCGCCTCGACGAGATCTTTCGCTTCCTTCAGGCCCAGCGAGGTGATCGCCCGGACTTCCTTGATGACGTTGATCTTCTTGTCGCCGTGCGACTTCAGG
>JBHHXR010000229.1:0-4687 GCA_046757205.1 Paracoccaceae bacterium | reverse complement strand
CGGCGATGTCGTCGCGGGTCATCGCCGGCCACGATTTCGGCACGTAGAGGCCACCGTCGCGGGCCAGGCCCGTCAGCATGGTTTCCTCGAAGTCAAGTTCCGGCGCCCGCCCGCGCGTCGAGATATATTTCATCGCGCCGTCAATACCCTGCCTCAGATCGTTCGCTGCTTGATACGCCAAAGCAGGTAGGCTGTCATCCCGATCCACGCCGCCGCCAGGGAAAACCAGGTGATCGCATACTGGAGGTGAACGTTTCTGATGTTGACGGTGACGGGTTCGGGCAGCACGCCGTCGTCAATGCTGCTTTCGGCCACGACGACCAGGACCGGTTCCGCGGACAGTTCGCGCGCCATCGCGTCCACATCGCGCGCGAACCAGATGTTGCGCTTGTGGTTCGGCTCCGGCGTGAAAGAGTCGGTTTCCCGCGGCCAGTGCAGGCTCCCTGTCACGGTGATCGCCCCGGCCGCACGGGCGCTATCCTTTTCCGCCTCGGGAACGAAGCCCCGGTCGAGCAAAATCCGCCTGCCTTCGGAAAGATCGAGCGGCGCGATGATCCTGTAGCCGGGGCCGAGCCCGGACCGCGACGTCAGGACGTGCAGCTCCGCCGCGCCCAACCGCCCGGTGACGCGCACGCGCCGGTAATTGTCCCTCGCCTCTTCCGGTTTCGCGGGCAGGTCGGCCGGCGGCGCGTGGATGCTCTCGTCGATCCGGGCCAGAACGGCTTCCTTCCAGGCCAGGCGCTGCAACTGCCAGACTCCCAGCCAGATCAGGATCGCCGCTCCGGCGATGCCGAAGATCACGGGAAACAGGGTTCTGCGCGGCATCCGAAGTCAACTTTCCAATCAAAGGCGCGCGAGCCGTGCGGCCCGCGCGCCGTCCGATGTCAATTCCCGGCGGGACCCGCGCCGGTCCGGCGGCCCCGCCAGAGCATGATGAGTTCACGTGGAAACATATCCGGTTATCCCGCCCGGGTCGCTCGCGGCCCGGGCTGCGCCTGCCTGCCCACCGGCAGGCGCATTCGCGCCCGCCCAGTCAGGCGCCGCCCTGTGGTTGGCGCGGTCACCCTTCATGAAGGTGATTCCGTCTTTGGGCATCGCGTTCTAGTACGCGCCGGCGCTGCCCCAGATGTAGACCACAGCGAACAGGAACAGCCACACCACATCGACGAAATGCCAGTACCAGGCAGCCGCCTCAAAGCCGATGTGACGCTCGGGCGTGAAATGCCCGTTGAGCGCCCGGATCAGGCAGACGGCCAGGAAGATGGTGCCGATGATGACATGGGCGCCATGAAATCCCGTCGCCATGAAGAAACTCGCGCCGTAGATATTGCCCGAGAACCCGAAGGCGGCGTGGCTGTACTCGAAGGCCTGGAATATGGTGAACAGCGCGCCGAGAACGATCGCGAGGATCAGGCCGTTCACCAGACCCTTGCGGTCGTTGGCATGGGCGATCGAATGGTGCGCCCAGGTGGCCGCGCAGCCCGAGCACAGCAGGATCAGCGTGTTGATCAGCGGCAGGTGCCACGGGTCGAACGCCTCGATCCCCGCCGGCGGCCACTGGTTTCCGACCGCATCCATCGGATAGAGCGCGTGCTTGAAAAAGGTCCAGAACCATGCCGAGAAGAACATCACTTCCGAGATGATGAACAAGAGCATGCCGTAGCGCAGCCCCAGTTGCACGACCGGCGTGTGATCGCCCTCGCTGGCCTCTTCGATGACGTCGGACCACCACGCGTACATCACGTAGCCGACGACGGCGAAGCCGATCAGCATCATCCACGGTCCCATGCCCTTGAAGAAAAGGACGGAACCAACAAGAAGGACGATGGCGCCCATGGCGCCGATGAACGGCCATGGGCTCGGGTCTATGATATGGTAGTCGTGGTTCTTTTCATGTGCCATCAGGGGTCCCTCTCTTGATCTGCACCTGAGTTTCTCAGAGTTTTTTTGCCGGGGCCGCCGCCGGCGCGATGTCGGCGTTTTCTTCCGGAAGTTCGGTTTCGTAGAACGTGTAGGACAGCGTGATCGTGTGCACGTATTTCGCCTCGCGGTCCGACAGCATGTCCGGGTCCACATAGAAGGTCACGGGCATCTGCACGGTTTCACCGGGCTGAAGGACCTGCTGGGTGAAGCAGAAGCAGGCGATCTTGGTGAAATACCCGCCCGCCGAATAGGGCGTGATGTTGTAGCTCGCACTGCCGGCGACCACCCGGCCCGTCGGGTTGTGCGCCTCGAAGAAGGCAAGGCCGGTTTCGCCGATCCTGAGTTTCATTTCGCGTTGAACCGGACGGAACGTCCACGGCATGCCGCGTTTCAGCGAAGCGTCGAAACGGATGGTCACCACCTCGTCGGTAACCGCGACGTTGTTGGCGCCCTCGATGCCCGGCGTCCCGCCGAAACCGGTAACCGAGCAGAACCAGCTGTAAAACGGCACCGCAACGAAGGACATCGCGCCCATGAACAGGCCGATCCCGACCAGATAGAGCGCTGTGCGCCCCGGTGACCGGCGAGCCATCATCGCGACGTCTCCGATACGCTGTCCCGCGTGTGGTCGAAACCTTTGATACTGCCGCCGCTGGTGAGTTTCACGATGGTCACGGCGAAGATCAGAACCACGAAAGCAAGCAGAACGCCACCAAGCCAGAAGTTGCGGCCGCGCCGCCGTGCGTGCAGTTCATGTTCTTGGCGCCCGATCATGACAGGATCCCCAATGATGCCGGCCAGTCGGCCATCGCCATCCCCGCCGACCGCAGGCCGGCCTCGGCGAGAAACGCCAAGAAATGCAGGAAAAGATAGGCAATGGAAAATCCGAAGAACCGTTTCTCCGCCGAAAACCCGTCGGCCGCGGCCTGCCGCTCGTCGCGGTTGACGAGCCGGACGGCGCCGCTCAGGAACACCGCGTTCAGCGCCAGCGAGACCGCAAGGTAGAGCGGGCCGCCGATCGAGGTGAATGCCGGGGCAAGCGAAACCGGCGCCAATACCAACGAATAAACGAGAATGCTGCGCCTGGTGTGCACCGGTCCGTGCGTCACCGGCAGCATGGGCACCTCGGCCACCGCGTAATCGTCCCGCCGGAACAGCGCCAGCGCCCAGAAATGCGGCGGGGTCCACACGAAGATCAGGCCGAACATCAGAACGCTTTCGAAGCTGACGCCACCGGTGGCGATAGCCCAGCCGATCATCGGCGGGAACGCCCCGGCGGCGCCGCCGATCACGATGTTCTGGGGCGTCGCGCGCTTCAGCCACATCGAGTAGATGACCACGTAGAAGAAGATGGTGAAGGCCAGCAGCGCCGCCGAGAACAGGTTCGCGAACAGCGCCAGCATCATCACGGCCATGCCCGACAGCGCCAGTCCGATGGCGCGCGCCTCGTCGGCCGCGACCCTGCCGGCCGGGATCGGCCTCGACCGCGTCCGCTTCATCAGGCGGTCAATATCGGCGTCCCACCACATGTTGAGCGCGCCGGAGGCGCCCGCGCCCACCGCGACGCACAGGAGCGCAGCGAACGCCACCACCGGATGCACCGCCGCCGGCGCGCAGACCAGACCGACCAGCGCGGTAAAGATCACCAGACGCATCACCCGCGGCTTCAGCAAGGCGAAATATTCGCCGAACGTCGCCTCGCCCGGTTGCGGCGTGTCGAGAATTGTTGCTTCGGTCATCGCCCGATCCAGTGGTGCGGCAGACGCGCGCGCCGCCGTCAGTCAGCCTGAGCCAGATTGATCCGCGCCGGCCGCGACGCGTATTCCTGTTTCGCCAGGTCCATCCACTTCGCGTACACGTCGCGTGAAACCACCTTCACCACGATCGGCATGTAGGCGTGCGACTTTCCGCAGAGTTCCGAACACTGGCCGAAATAGACGCCCTCGCGATTGGCCTCGAACCAGGTTTCCGCCAGCCGTCCGGGCACCGCGTCGAGCTTGACGCCGAAGGCCGGCACGGCCCATGAGTGGATGACGTCGGAACCGGTAACCTGCACACGGACCACGGTGTCGACCGGGACAACGACAGCCGTGTCGGTGGCGAGCTGCCATTCGTCGTCGGAATATCCGTACGACACCAGCTCGGCCTTGATTTCATCGGTCAGTGTCGCCGAATCGGGGCCGATCATGAAACTGTCGAAGGCGATTTCATCGTCCGGATACTCATAGCTCCAGAACCACTGGTTGCCGGTTACCTTGATGGTCAGGTCGGATTCCGGCACCTCGAGTTCCTCGAACAGGACAGGCAGGGAAAACGACCCGATGACGATCAGGATGACGACCGGAACCAAAGTCCAGGTTACTTCCAGTGCCGAGTTGTGGGTAAACCGCGCCGGGTTGGGATTCGCTCTTGAATTGAAGCGCAACACGATGATTGCCAGAAGCGCGATCACCAGCAGGCAAATTGCCGTGATGATCACCAGGATCATCCCGTCGAGCCATTGCAGGTCTTCCGCTACCGGCGTAACCGCCGGCTGGAAACCCTTGCCACCCTGAAAAGGTTTTCCGATTGATTCCAGCCCCTTGGTCAGTTCGACGAAAGCGTCCTGAGCCCATACGCCGCTTGCCGCCGACATCACCGCCGAGAGAGATCCGAGCGCCGCCGCCACCTTGCCTATCCGCATCATTTTCATCCCGTTCACATTGCCCCGCGCAACAGTTCTGCCGGAGTTCCAGCCTGTCCCGCCGGGGCCCCGGTTGTTTCC
>JBHHXR010000228.1:0-4717 GCA_046757205.1 Paracoccaceae bacterium | reverse complement strand
GCTGATCCCGCTGCCTTTCGCCGGCTACTATCTGGGCCGCGAGGTCTATTCGACATCAGCCGTCATGGGCAACAACATGATGGGCGGCGATTTTTCCTGGACATTCATCATCCAGGCGATGCTGGTCGGCTCGCTGTTCCTGATCTCGAATTACTATCTTTGGAGCGGCATGACCCGGATCCCGGGCGCCGAACGCTACTACAAGTTCATCAAGTGGATCCTGCTGGCCCTGATCCTGTCGCTCGCCGTCTGGCTGACGCCGCATAACCTGCCGCTTTCGAGCCTCGAGGTGGGCCAGATGGGCGGCAGCCAGTATCATCCGATCCTGAAATTCCTCGGGCTGATGCCGGCCAAGAACGCGGTGGTCAACCTGATCATCCTGGCCACCTTCTTCAGCTTCCTGCTCTATCGCCGCGGCAACATGGTCGATGCGGTGTCGATCCGCGACCAGGGCAAGGGCGCGCGGATCGCCATTGTCGTCATCGGCCTGGTGGCCATCGCGATCGTGGCGCAATACGCGGTGGTCATGCTGAACATGGACCCGGGCGAGCTTGACCTGCCCGCCGACCGGGCCGAATACATCCGCACCATCGGTTACGCGCTGGTCGTCGAGTGCGTCGTCGGCGTGATCGCGATCCTTCTGGCGCTGATCGACAAGGGCAAGCTGGGGCAGGGGCTCTACCTGGCGTCGACGGCGCTCAACGTGACGGGGTTTCTCGGCGTCTACGGTTTTGTCGTCATGGAGAGAGCCTCGCCGGTGCTGCGCAACGTCGCGGTGGCGCAGTTCCTGCAGCTGATAAGCTGCCTGATCCTGGTTTCGGTGATCGACGCCTTCCTGTTCAAACGGGCAAAGTCCCTGGGGCCGCTGAAATGGGGCAGGATGACGGTGCGCTCGCAATACGCGCTGTTGCTGCTGACCTTCGTGATCACCATGAACATGGGCCTGATGGGCTTCATCCGCTCCGGGCTGCGCGGCGACTGGCACATATTCGGGGTCATGCGGGACACCTCCGAGTGGGCATACACGCCGAGCAATTACGTCATGACGCAGCAGGTCAGCGCGGCGGTCCTGCTGTTCATGATCGGCTGCGCGTTCATGTTCTGGCTCGGCGGCATCGCCGCCAGGGACGAGGAGGAGTGACGTCATGAATTCGGCGATCGCCCGCGTTTTCGTCTTTCTGCTCGTCGTTCTCGGGATCTACCTGTGGATTGGCTACTCGATCACCGACCTTACCGGTGGCGGCCGCAAGGCCAGCGCCGCCGTGGATATCAGCCCGGAAGGCGGCGAAGCTATCTACTGGGGCAAGGGGCGGTGTTTCACCTGCCACAGCGTCGGCGGGCAGGGCAGCGCCGTGCGCGGCCCCAATCACGGCCAGTTCGGCGAAAAGTTTCCGTTGCCCATGGGCGCGCGGGCCGTGGAACGAGCCAAGGAGAGGTCCGAAAAGGAAGGCGTTGAGTATACCGCCGTCGACTACATTGCCGAGAGCCTGGCCAACCCGGGCGCCTATATTGTCGAAGGGTACAAGAACGAGATGGCGGTGGTTTACGCGCCCCCCATTTCGCTCAGCCTGAAAGAGATAAAGGCCGTGATCGCTTACCTGATGTCGCTCGGCGGCGATCTGGACATGGAGGCCATCGACACGGCACCGAGCGAAGTGACGGCCGGCTTCTACTCAAGGATTTCCGCGGCGGCCGAGGCCGGTGGCGGCGACCCGGGCGAAGGTGCGATCGTCTACGAGGACAACTGCATGGAATGCCACACTCTCAATGACGACGGCGGCGGCGACATCGGACCGGACCTGAGCGGTATCGGTGCCAAAGGTTTGAAATTCATATCGGAATCCATTCTGCAACCGGCAAAGACGCTGACCGAGGGTTATGAAACCTATGTCGTCGTCAAAAACGAAGGCCGCCAGTTCATCGGCCTGAAGACCCGCGACGAAGGCGGCGAGATCGACATCACCAACGCGCTCGGCGATATCGAAACCATCGCCAGGGCGGACATCAAGGAAATCAAGATCGACGAGACCAAGAGCATCATGCCGGATGACATATCCGAGATTCTGACAGTCAAGGACTACCAGGACATCCTGTCCTTCCTGATGCTGCAGAAACCGGAATCGGAAGAGTAGGCGGGGGCAATCCGATGCAGCAATCTTTGAAAACGGCAGTCACGGGCGTCCGGTCATGAAGAAACTGAGGATTGGCGGCTTCCTGTCGGTGGTGATGATCCTGGCCGTGGTCTACGCGGCGGTGAAATGGGGTATCCCGGCCTTTTCGCGCGAGGTCACTACGCTTCCCTTCCCGCTTCCCGTCCCCGGCACCCTGATGTTCATCTACATGGTGCTGACGTTCATCGCGCTGTTTCTCATCGTCACCTTCTCGGACGAAAGACTCGAAGACTTCCTGCGGCCGATACGGAAATTCCTGCGCGGCGGCTACGGCAGGATCCCCCGCGCCGTTATCCTTTTGGCGATACCGTTGCTGGCCGGCTGGCAGACCTTTGAGATGTCCATCCCCAAGTTGGAGGTTCCGGCATCGCTGCGTATCCAGCATCCGTCGTCGAATTTCCCCATCAGCTTCGAGGCGCTGGAAAACCCGGCGGCCAACCCGACGGATGCTGAAATCGATGCCTTCATCGGGCAGGTCGAGGCCAACGAGGTGGAGTTCATCGAGCAGGTCCGGCCCGACATCGAAGTCTGGGCGGAAGAGTGGGAGCCGGACCACGTGCTGGAGTTCTTCGCCGTGGAGCCGGTACGGATGCTTCTGACGGAACTGGAAGCCGGCAGCATCAGCAAGGAAACCGCGAAGGCCGCGCTTGTGGAAATAAACCTGTTTGAGGGCCGCGCCCTTTACGCCATGAACTGCCGGCCCTGCCACGGCGACAGCGTCTCGGGCGACGGCCCGATGGCCGACGGCTTCAAGCTCCGGCCGATCAATTTCACCGACAACGGCACCATCGAGACCATCGTCGAGGGCTACACCTTCTGGCGCGTCACCAACGGCGGCCCGGGCCTGCCCACCGAGGCCACGCCGTGGGATTCGGCCATGCCGGAATGGAAGCTCAACCTCACCGAAGAGCAGCGCTGGAAGATCATACTCGCCGAATACGACCTGGCGCAGAAGACGCCGCGTATCCCGGAGGGCCACGAATGAGACGGATCACGAAGAATCTGATCGCGGCGGCCATGGCGGCCCTGGTTCTTGGCGGATTGTCGCGGCCGGTATTGGCCTCGGACAAGCCAAGCGGGCCGATGCCGGAGGAAACCGACGAGTTGCGCGAGCAGGGACGCGCCATCTACTTCCGGCGCTGCAGCTTCTGCCACGGCCTGCTGGGCGACGGCGAGGGACCGGCCGCCAAGTTCCTGGACCCCCGGCCCCGCGACTTCACCCTCGGGACGTTCAAGTTCCGCACCACGCAAAGCGGCGAGTTGCCGACCAACGAGGATCTTTTCCGCACCATCAGCCGGGGCCTGCCGGGTACCGCCATGCAGGCGTTCGACAATGACGTCATAAAGAACGGCCTCAGCGAACAGGAACGCTGGGCGGTCATCTCCTATGTCAAAACATTCGCCCAGGAATTCGACGATCCCGATCTCGATCCGGTGGCGACCGGCAAGGTCATCGCGCTGCCCGCCAACCCCGCGCCCTACAACGCCGAGACGATCGCCCGGGGCAAGGAGGTCTTTGAGCGCGCAAAATGCTGGAGCTGCCACGGCAAGCTGGGCAGGGGCGACGGAAACAAGGAATTCCGCGAGGACGACTGGGGTTTCCCGATCCGCATCCGCAACGTGACCCACCCGTGGAAGATCAAGGCCGGTACCGAGGTCGAAGACATCTACATGCGCTTCACGTCCGGTATCACCGGCACGCCCATGCCCTCCTTCATCAAGTCCCTGAACGAAGAGGACCGCTGGGCGCTGGCGAACTACATCAAGTCGCTCCAGCACAAGCTTACCAGCCACCAGGCACTGAAGGCCGCGCTTGTCGACGGCGAGTTGCCGGAAAGCCCCGACGACGCCATCTGGGAAACCGCCGAGCCGATGGACATCCGTCTTGCCGGACAGGTGATCGCGCCACCCCGCTGGCAGAACCCGAGCGTCGAGATGGTTACCGTGCAGGCGGTCTTCAACGATACCGACATCGCCTTCCGGCTGACTTGGGACGATCCTTTCAAGGACGTGGTGCACGATGCAGCGCAGGAGTTCGATACAGCCGAATTGTCGAAAGTCGGGGGCTTCAATTCCTATGTGGAAGCCATCGACATGATCCCGCGCGAACTGGAAACGTTTCGCGATTCCGTCGCGCTCCAGTTTCCCGTGAAACCACCGAAGGGCACCCAGAAACCGCATTTCTACCGTGGCTCATCGTCCGACCAGGTGCATCTGTGGGTCTGGAAGGCAGACCTCGACGCGGCGGGCGAACGCGGCACCGAGGAAGGCAACGCGCGCGGCTGGAAACAGCCGATCAAGGTGCAGCCCGAAGAGAGCCAGCAGATATCGGGCAAGGCGAACTGGGACCAGGGCCGCTGGACGGTGGTGATGAAACGCCCCCTGAACACCGGCGACAAGAACGACGTGCAATTCGAGACGGGTGTGTTTATCCCGATGTCGGTCAACGCCTGGGACGGCTCCAACGGCGAGCACGGCCTGATCATGAGCCTCAGCTCCTGGTACTACGTGGTTCTGGAAGCCCCGACGCCCGCAAGCGTATACGT
>JBHHXR010000227.1:0-4794 GCA_046757205.1 Paracoccaceae bacterium | reverse complement strand
TCGACCTGGGACCCCTAGACGCCGCTGGGATAAGCGGTGGCGGACAGGCCGTCGTTCGCTGCCTACCTGGCGGAGGGGATACGCACTTTCCGGGAAAACCCGGTCTTCCGGAAATTCGTGTATGCGCAATGGTGCAGCGGCGCGGTGCTGATGGCGATGCCGTTCTACGTGGTTCAGGCCGGGGCCAGCGGATTCGACCTGCAGCGGATTGCCTTGCTGCTCGGGGCGCAGATGGCCGGTGCGCTGGCATCCAACTTTCTTTGGGGCTGGTGGGGCGATTACGGCTCGAAGGGCAGTCTTCTTCAGGGCATCGCCTTTGGGCGGGTATTGCCGCCGTTGGCGATCCTGTCGGCAGGTCTTGCGCCGGGTTGGCCGGCGGAATGGGCGCTGCCGGTTTATTCCGCCGTGTTCTTTGTCCTGGGTGCATTGGCGAACGGTCTGACGATTGCCGTTATCGGCTACCTGATGGAGATTTCACCGGATGACCGGCGACCCGCATACAGCGGCTATTTCAATGCGATTACGGCGCCGGCATTTCTGCTGCCGGTGCTGGGAGGCGTGATCGTCATGATTGCCGGACTGCCGGCGGTTTTCGCGATTTCGATGCTGGCGGCGGTGGCGCAGTTCCTGATCGTCCGCGGGATGCGGGCAGAGGGGGCACCACAGCGATAATGCTTACTGGTTATCTGCCGAAACGGTGGCCGCAAGCTGGTCGGCGTAGGCGAACAGGGCGGGCTGGCCGCCGGTGTGCCAGAACAGCACGCGCTTGCCGGCCAGTTCGCCGCTGCGGGCAAGCCCGATCAGCCCGGCCATGGTCTTGCCGGTATAGGTCGGGTCGAGGAACAGGCCCTCGGTGCGGGCGGTCAGTTCGATGGCCTCGACGGTGGCGTCGCTGAGGCGGCCGTAACCGGGGGGCAGGGCGCTGTCATCAACGGTCACGTCAAAAGCCGGGACCGGTGATGGAATGCTCAGGAGCTCGGCGAGATCGTCGAGCCGTTTCGCAACCCGCGCGCCCTGCGCGGCGGCGTCGCGGCGGACGCAGATGCCGAGCACCGGCGTGGCGATGCCGAGCGCGCGCAGGCCGAACAGCAGGCCGGTGTGGGTGAGCGCACTGCCCGAGGCGATGACGATTTCGTCGAAGGGCGGCTGTCCGTCGGCCTGTTGGGCAAGCTCGATGGCGGCGCAAACGTAGCCGAGCGCGCCGAGCGGCGGGTGGTCGGCGGCAAGAGGGATGACATAAGGCTTGCGGCCCCGCCGCCGCAGCCCGGCGGCAATGCCACGAAGCGCGGCGTCGGCGCCTGCCTCGTCCTCACCCTCGGGATAGCTGTGGAGCGTGGCGCCGAGCAGCCGGTCGAGCAGGACATTGCCGTTGCGGCGGTACAGATCGCCGGTGCCCGGCACCCGTTCCTCCAACTGGATATGGCAGTCCATGCCAAGTTTTCGCGCCATGGCAGCCGTGATGCGCGCGAAGTTGGACTGGATGGCGCCGGTTATCAGCACGGTATCGGCGCCTTCGGCCCGCGCTGCGCCGAAGTAGAACTCGAGCTGCCGCACCTTGTTGCCGCCGAAGGCGATGCCGGTGCAGTCGTCGCGCTTCACGGTCAGCGCGAGGCCGAGATCGGCGCCGAGATTGCCCAGCGTTTCCAGTGGAGTGGGCGCATGGCAGGCGCGTATCCGCGGGAATGTGGCGAGCCGGGCCGCCAGTTGCGATTCTGTCATCGTCATGAAGAGCCTTTTGCGTGCCCGGTCCGGGGATTGCCAGAGAATTTCGCATTCCTATCTGTAGGGCGAAAGAGGCATGCCTTGAATCTGAGTGACGGAGGTGCAGCCAATGCCGATGACATTCGAGAAACCTGTCCACGGGCTGCGCGACGTGGAAGGCAGGCTGGAGAACCGGATCGGAAGGCAGAGTACGGCGCTGCGGAGCCGCCTGAGCGGCGTCTTTTTCGACGCCGGAATCAGGCGCGGAGGGCGCCAGTACCGCACGCGCCTTGCAAGCTACATACGCGGGGCCAGACCGATGGTTGTTCTGACCGCACCGGTGATCTACGCGATGATCGTGCCGCTGGTGGTGATGGATGTTTTCGTCTCGGTCTATCAGGCGGTGTGTTTCCCGGTGTACGGGATCGAAAAGGTGCGGCGGCGCGACTACCTGGTATTCGACCGGCATCAACTCGGCTATCTGAACGCGCTGGAGAAGCTGAACTGCGCCTATTGCGCCTACGCCAACGGGCTTATCGCCTATGCGCGCGAGATCGCGGCGCGGACCGAGCAGTACTGGTGCCCGATCAAGCATGCGAGGCGGGCCGAGGGGACGCACGAGCGCTATGCCGACTTCGCCGATTTCGGCGACGCCGCCAAATACCGCGAGGAAATCGCGAAATCCCGCAGCGGACCCGGTGAGAAAGCGACGGACTGACGACGGGCCGCAAGACCGCTCATGATGCTCCTAGACGAAAACCCCTGTCCGAATTGACAAGTATCGCGCCCGCCACGAGGTTGGCGCGATCCGGAGTTGCGCCCCGGCGTGGGCGGCCGGGCGGGGCGATTGAAGGTAACGGCGTCACGCGCCAGCGGCAATCGGAGGCCATTGGGGTGGTACCGGGCAGGCCAAGTGCCTAACTAGGCAGCAGACAAGGAACGGGGATCCCGATGGCAGCAACCGATGAAGCGGCGGCCGACCGGAAGAGTGCGCTTCGCACGATCGCGCGGGTGGTGCCGTATCTGTGGCCGCGCGGGCAGGGCTGGATCAAGCTGCGCGTGGTGCTCGCCATGCTGGCGTTGATATCGGCCAAGGTGTTCACCGTCACCACGCCGTTCTTTTTCAAGGCGGCGGTGGACGCGCTGGCGCCGGCGGGCGGTGCCGGGCGCGAGGTTTTCCTGCTGAGTGCCGGCGCGGTCGGGCTGGTGCTGGCGTATGGTGTCATGCGCCTGCTTGGCGTCGGCTTCAACCAGTTGCGCGACGCGATCTTTGCGCGGGTCGGGCAGCGCGCCCTGCGGCTGCTGGCGCTGGAGACGTTCCGCCACATTCATGCGCTGTCGCTCAGGTATCACATCACGCGCAAGACCGGCGGGCTCAGCCGCATAATCGAGCGCGGGGTGAAGGGCGTCGAGTTCCTGCTCCGCTTCATGCTCTTCTCGGTCGGGCCGCTGGTGCTGGAACTGCTGATGGTCGCGGCGATCTTCTTTTTCGTTTTTGACGCGCTCTATCTGGCGGTCGTGGCGGTGACCATCGCGCTCTATGTGTGGTTCACCTTCAAGGTGACGGAATGGCGGGTCAAGATCCGCAAGCGGATGAACGCGCGCGACACCGAGGCCAACCAGAAGGCCGTCGACAGCATGCTGAATTTCGAGACCGTCAAGTACTTCTCGGCCGAAGGGCGGGAGGCGGAGCGCTATGATGCGTCGATGGCGGGGTATGAAAGCGCCGCGGTGCAGACGTCCTATTCGCTGGCCTTCCTGAATTTCGGTCAATCGCTGCTGATAACCTCGGGTCTGGTGGCGGTGATGGCGATGGCGGCGATCGGCGTGCAGCAGGGCAGCCTGACGGTGGGCGATTTCGTCATGGTCAACGCCTACATGGTGCAGATCACCATGCCGCTGAATTTTCTCGGCACCGTCTACCGCGAGATCCGCCAGGCGCTGGTCGACATGGGCGAGATGTTCGACCTGCTGGGCCAGCCGGCGGAGATCACCGACAAGCCGGGCGCCAAACCGCTGAAGGTCGATGGCGGCGAGATCGAGTTCGACGGCGTGGAATTCTCCTACGAGACCGAGCGGGCGATCCTGCGGCACCTGGACCTGAAGGTGGGCGCCGGGCAGACGGTGGCGGTGGTGGGGCCCTCGGGATCCGGCAAATCGACCATCGGGCGGCTTCTGTTCCGGTTCTATGATGTCGGCGCCGGCGCGCTGCGGATCGACGGGCAGGACATCCGCGACGTTACCCAGGAAAGCCTGCGCGCCGCGATCGGCGTCGTGCCGCAGGATACCGTGCTGTTCAACGACACCATCGGCTACAACATCCGTTACGGGCGGCCGGAGGCCAGCGATGCCGAGGTTGCCGAAGCGGCGCGGGCGGCGCAAATCCATGATTTCATCGCCGCCCTGCCGGATGGATACGACACCGTTGTCGGCGAGCGCGGACTGAAGCTTTCGGGTGGCGAAAAGCAGCGGGTCGGCATTGCGCGGACGCTCTTGAAGGACCCGCCGATCCTGCTGCTGGACGAGGCCACCTCGGCGCTCGATACCGATACCGAGCGCGACATACAGGACAGCCTGCGGGCCATGGGCGAGGGGCGCACGGTGATCACCATCGCGCATCGGCTGTCGACCGTGGTCGATGCCGACCGGATAGTGGTTCTGGAATCCGGCGAGGTGACCGAGGAGGGTACGCACGAGGAATTGCTTGCCAGAAACGGGCGCTACGCCAGCATGTGGCATCGTCAGGCGGCTGACCCGGGCGAGCCTTCGCCGCGGCTTGTGGCGCTTGCCGAAACCGCGCGCAAGGCAACCGGGACAACGGGCCTGGAGAACGGCGACGACGACGCGAGGGTGCGTTGGTTGCCCGATCAGGTGCGCAGCTAGGGCACGATGAGTTCGCGTGGAAACAACTCCCGTTATCCCGCCCGGGTCGCGCGCGGCCCGGGCTGCGCCTGCCTGCCCCTCGGGCCGGGCGCAGTTGCGACAGCCTAGGCAGGCGCAGCCCTGTGGTTGGCGCGACACCCTTCATGAAGGTGATTTCGTCTTTGGGCATCGCGTTCCAGGGAACGATGCCCTTTCCACGATTCGCCCCCG
>JBHHXR010000226.1:0-4918 GCA_046757205.1 Paracoccaceae bacterium | reverse complement strand
GACCAGCTCGCCCCCGGCGAACGCTGCGCCTCGACCTCGAACCGCAATTTCGAGGGGCGCCAGGGCCGCGGCGGGCGCACCCACCTCTTGTCGCCAGCCATGGCCGCGGCGGCGGCGGTTACGGGGCGGCTGACGGACGTGCGGGATTTGATGTGAAGACGTGAACTACTCCGATTACATCATCCACCTCGATGAAAGCGGATCGCCGTCGCTCGAAGCCGACAAGGCGGATTTCCCGGTTTTCGTTCTCGCATGCGTCTGCATCGAAAAGAGTCACTACGCCGAAGTTATGGTTCCTCGATTGCAGTCATTGAAATTTAAGTACTTCGGGCACGACCAAACGATCTTTCATGAAAGGGACATTCGGCGCCAGAGCGGCGAATTTGTCGCGCTTAGAGGCGACCCCAACCTAAGGCAAGATTTTCTGGCAGACGTGACAAATCTGGTAGCGTCTTTCGACTTCGATCTCGCGGCGGCCGTTGTCGACAAGAAACGCCTTGCGGAGAAATACCCAAATCCATTGTCGCCTTATGAGCTGTCCTTGCTTCTCGCAATGGAGCACCTTTCCTTAATCCTTCGAAATAAGGGGCAGCTTGGCCGCATAGTCCACGTGGTGGCGGAATCAAGGGGAAAGCCAGAGGATACTGAACTCGAGCTTGTTTTTCGTCGGATTGCTGACGGTCAACCGCCATTACCATCAAACCAGGCTGAGCTTATGACTCAATTTGAATGGCGCCTATTGTTTTGCGATAAGAAGTCCAACTCATCCGGACTCCAACTTGCGGATCTCATCGCCCGCCCTGTGGGGATAAAACACATCAAACCCGACCAACCAAACCGGGCATTCGATATAATCGCAAACAAGGTGACTTCGTGGATCAAGACATTTCCCTAAGAAAGCAGAAGGGCCACCGGATAACCAGCAGCCCATCGCCGACCGAAAAAAGTCCAGCCCATTTATAGTCAATATGAATCCGCCGAATACAAGAATCAAGTAGATAGTCGGAAAGAAAGGCAAGATGCAGAAATTCACCAAGATCACCGGCGTCGCGGCCCCCATGCCGCTGATCAACATCGACACCGACATGATCATCCCCAAGCAGTTCCTGAAGACCATCAAGCGCACCGGGCTGGGCAGGAACCTGTTCGACGAGATGCGGTTCGACGAGAACGGCAACGAAAACCCGGATTTCGTGCTCAACAAGCCGGCCTGGCGCAACGCCCAGATCCTTGTCGCCGGCGACAATTTCGGCTGCGGTTCGTCGCGCGAGCACGCGCCCTGGGCGCTCTTGGATTTCGGCATAAGGGTGGTGATCTCCACCTCGTTCGCCGACATTTTCTTCAACAACTGCTTCAAGAACGGCATCCTGCCGATCGTGCTGCCGAAAGAGGACGTGGACAAGCTGATGGACGACGCCGAGCGCGGCGCCAACGCTACGGTGACGGTCGATCTGGAAAAACAGCAAATCACCGGTCCGGACGGCGGCACCATCCACTTCGACGTCGATCCCTTCAAAAAGGAATGTCTTCTGAACGGACTCGACGACATCGGGCTGACTTTGCAAAAATCCGATGCTATAAATGATTTCGAGGCCAAATACTCGGCGCAGGCACCGTGGCTTTGATCCGGCGAACCGCGGCGCCAGTACCGGAACAAAAAAGGGATCAGGGCAGTGTTCAAACGTCTGCCGGGCGCATTCGCCAGAGCCGTGATGGTCGTGATAATCCTCTCGGCTCCGGCGTTTCTGCTTCCCAACATCTCGCGCGCCGCGCAGGAGATTTCGCTGATCATCGGCGGCATCGTCGCGGCGTTCACGCTGTTCGAATACGCTTCCACCCATCCCGGCATCGTCGATTTCCGGTTCGCCCCGCCCTATAACCGGGTGCGGTTCTTCACTTTCTCGGTCCAGGTCCTGCTGTTGGTGTTCCTCAGCCGCGCCGCGGAAAACGCCGACACGTTCTCGCCCAGTCTGTTGAATCTTGCCGACTGGGTTGCCGACTGGCTGGATTTTCCATTGAGTCCCGTCAACATCGCGGTCGCCATGGTGGGCAGTGATGGCGATCTCGATTTCACCACTCTGATCAGACGCGCGGCGGCACTCAGTTACGGGATATCGTTCGCCTCGATGGCGTTCTTCGCCATGGTGCTGTGGCTGTTCAAGTGGCCGGTCGGCCGCAAGAACTTCAACCTGTGGATCAACCTGCCGACCTTCGAGCCCGCCTCGGGCCGCGATGTCGAACGGCGGCTGAGGCGCGACGGCGTGATCAACATCCTCGCCGGCATCGGCCTGCCCTACGTCATTCCGGCCTTCGTCAGCCGCGCGTCGGGCTGGTTCGATCCCTCGGTGCTGGGCAACAACCAGCCGCTCATCTGGGGCGTTACTTTCTGGTCGTTCCTGCCCGCCTCGCTGGTGATCCGCGGTGCCGCTCTGCTCAAGGTTGGCTATCTGGTGAAGAAGTCCCGGGGCGCCTGAACGCCGTGCGGATACTGGCCGCGCTCGCCGCCATTTTTCTGTCCGCCGTTTCTGTCGGCGCGGAGACTGTCCGCATCGCGACGTTCAACGCCGGGCTGACGAAACCGGGCCCGGGGCTTCTGGTAGAAGCCCTGCGCCGCGACGATGATCCGCAACTCCGGGGGGTGGTGAATATCCTGCGGGAAATCCGCCCCGCCATTGTCCTGATCAACGGGTTCGACTTCGATTTCGCGGGGGTGGCGGCGGAAATGTTCCGCGACGAGCTCGCCGCCGCCGGGCTTGATTATCCCTACCATTTCGCCGGGCCGGTCAATTCCGGCGTCCAGAGCGGCTGGGATCTCGACGGAGACGGCAAACTTGCCGGTCCCACGGATGCCTACGGATTCGGCCGGTTTCCGGGGCAGGAGGGAATGCTTCTGCTCTCCGTCTTTCCGCTCGCCGATAGCGGAATTCGCAGCTTTCGGACTTTTCGCTGGGCGGACCTTCCCGACGCTCTTCTTCCGGTCAACTCCGACGGCTCGCCGTTTCCTTCCGAGGGTGCGCAATCCGTGATGCGCCTGTCGTCGAAATCGCACTGGGACGTGCCGGTGCGATTGCCTGGCGGTATGCGGCTGCACCTGTTCGCCTCCCATGCGACGCCGCCGGTGTTCGACGGGCCCGAGGACATGAACGGCCGGCGCAATCATGACGAGATCGCGTTCTGGCGCCATTACGTGAACGGCCGCGCCTTCGTGGACGATGCCGGTACCGGGGCCGCGCGCGCTGACGAACCCTTCGTGATCCTCGGCGACCTCAATTCGGACCCCGCCGATGGCGACAGTCTGCGCCGGGCCGTTGCCGGCCTTCTGGCCGATCCGCTGGTGCAGGACCCTTCGCCGGCCAGCCGCGGGGGGGCCGAGGCGGCGGCGGAACAGGCCGGCGCGAACCGCAAACACACCGGGCGACCGGAGCTTGACACCGCCGACTGGGACGACGAAGCCGGGCCGGGAAACCTGCGGGTGGACTACGTGCTGCCGTCGCGCGGCCTGCCGGTCGCCGCAGCCGGGGTGTTCTGGCCCGACAAGGCCGATCCGCTGCGCGCGCTCATCGCGGACGGCGGCCCGCGGCGCACCAGGCACCGCCTCGTCTGGGTCGATATCGCGATTCCCTGACCGGCCGGCGCCGCGCGCTTGACCCGCCCGCGCGAAGGCGATACCCGACGCGCAACTGTCCTGCGCGAGGTTTGCCCGATGACCCATCCTTCCCTTCTCATCCTGCCCGGCGACGGCATCGGACCGGAGGTCATGGCCGAGGTGCGCCGGATCATTTCATGGATGGCGGAGCACCGCGGGCTGGCCTTCGAGGTCGAGGAAGGGCTGGTCGGCGGCAGCGCCTACGACGCCCACGGCACGCCGCTGACCGACGACACGATGGCCCGCGCCCAGGCCGTCGACGCGGTGCTGCTCGGCGCCGTGGGAGGGCCGCAATACGACGATCTCGATTTCAGCGTGAAACCGGAACGCGGCCTGTTGCGCCTGCGCAAGGAAATGGACCTATACGCCAACCTGCGCCCGGCGCAGTGTTTCGACGCGCTGGCCGATTTTTCGTCGCTGAAGCGCGAGGTGGTGGCCGGTCTCGACATCATGATCGTGCGCGAGCTGACCTCCGGCATCTATTTCGGCGAGCCGCGCGGCATCTTCGACGACAACGAGGGCGGCCGTGTCGGTATCAACACCCAGCGCTACACCACGAACGAAATCCGCCGCGTCGCGCGTTCCGCCTTCGAGCTTGCGCGCCGGCGGTCCAACAAGGTCTGCTCCATGGAAAAGGCCAATGTCATGGAATCCGGCATCCTGTGGCGCGAGGAGGTCCAGTGGGTGCATGACAACGAATACCCCGACGTCGAACTTTCCCACATGTACGCCGACGCCGGCGCCATGCAGCTCGTCCGCTGGCCCGCGCAGTTCGACGTCATCGTCACCGATAACCTGTTCGGCGACCTGTTGTCGGACGCCGCCGCCATGCTGACCGGCTCGCTCGGCATGCTGCCGTCGGCCTCGCTCGGCGCGCCGATGGCGAACGGAAGGCCGAAGGCGCTTTACGAGCCGGTGCACGGCTCGGCGCCCGACATCGCCGGGCAGGGCAAGGCCAATCCGATCGCCTGCATCCTCAGCTTCGCCATGGCGCTGCGCTATTCCTTCGACCGGGGCGACGACGCGGCGCGGATCGAGAATGCCGTCGAGAAAGTCCTTGCCGACGGCCTGCGCACCGCCGACCTGATCGGGCAGGAGGGCCGGACACCCGTTTCCACCAGCGAAATGGGCGACACCATCCTCGCCGCGCTTTCCGCTTCGGGCTGATTTCCAGGGACCTGTCCGCTGCGCGAACGGGCTACTGGGCAGTCACATGGACATGATACCCCAGACTGCTTTCCAGCAGGTGCTTGGTGTAGGGGTGCCGGGTCC
>JBHHXR010000225.1:0-4999 GCA_046757205.1 Paracoccaceae bacterium | reverse complement strand
TGTGGTATGATTGCCAAAAAGAGCAGAAGTGCGCGCAACCGCATCGCGAAGCGAAGGAGGCAGGAGCGGGCAGATGGGCTACAATATCAGCGAGGTCAGCGGGAATTTCACCGGCACCGAGATCAACGGGCTGGACGGCTGGACGGCGACGGTGGATCTGTCGGATCCCAACGTGACCGTGGTGACCGGCGACTTCGACGAGCTTGACGTCGAGGACGGCGACCAACAAGAAGCGGAGGACGGCTACGTTTTCTCGCCGCTCAGCACCAATGCCTACGGCACGCTGAGTGCCGACACGGAGGACGGCACCTTCGTCTTCACCATCGACCGGGCGGCGGTGATCGCTTCGGGCACCGACCAGACCGTCACCTTTACGGTCACCGGTAGCAACGAAGACGAGTCCGACACCGACGACGTCATCATCAACATTCTGATCTGCGTCGCGCGCGGCACGAGGATCGCGACGCCCGGCGGCGAGACGGCGGTCGAGGATCTGGCCGTCGGCGATCTCGTGCTGACCCGCGACGGCGGGCCGCAGCCGATCCGCTGGATCGGCGCGCGCCGGGTCGGTGCGGGCGAACTGGCCCGCGACCCTTCCCTGCGCCCGGTTCGCATCCTTCGCGGCGCGTTTGGCGCGGGGCGGCCGGCGCGCGACCTGGTGGTCACGCCGCAGCACCGCATTCTGCTGAGCGACTGGCGCGCCGAGATCATGTTCGGCGAGGCGGAGGTGCTGGCGCCCGCCAAGGCGCTGGTCAACGAGCGGACCATCCGCATCGACCGCGAAGCAGGTGAGGTGGAATATTTCCACCTGCTGTTCGATTGCCATCAGATCATCTATACCGAGGCCTTGCCCACCGAGAGTTTTCATCCTGGCGCCTACAGCCTGCGCGAACTGGACCGCGCCACCAGAGCCGAAATCATCAGGCTGTTTCCCGAACTCGGCGCCGACGCGAATTCCTACGGTTCGGCGGCCCGGCTGGCGCTGAGCGTCGGCGAGGCGCGTCTGCTGGCCGTTGGCGGACCGCGAGCCGCCTGATGGCACGGACCGAAGAAGGCAAGGCCGCGACGCTGGCCGAGCGGATCGAGTACCCGGATCCCGAGCTGCTGCGCATCTACGGCGATTTCGCGTTCCTGGTGATGCGCAGCCAACGGCAGGAGGCGATGCCGATGGCCGATTTCCGCGCCGCGGTGGAACCTCCGGTGACGCTTGGCCAGTACCGGATATTCCGCTTCGACGAAGTGCCGCGCGGGCTTATCACCTGGGCCATGTTAAACCGCGAGGCCGAGCGGAAATACGTGACCGGCGGCACCCTTCAGTTGCGCGACTGGCGCTGCGGCAACCGCCTGTGGCTGATCGACCTGATAGCGCCCTACAGGGGGCTGACCGCGCGCATGGTGCGCTGGATCATGCAGCCGGGAAATTTCGCAAAACGGGAATTCTTCTTTCGCCGCGTCGGCGGCGACCGGCAGACGCGGCGCATCGTCCATATCGATTTCGAGCGTGCCGCAGGTAAGGCGCTGATCCTCCGCGAAGACGCTTTCGCCTGATATCGGTGTCCCGGCGGGCGCGCCGGCGAGGGCTGCCGGCGGCGGCGGCCGCTACCGGTCGCAGACGCCCTTGAGAACCAGCCAGTCCTGATCGGACAGCGCCGGCTCGAACGGCTTTTCCACCGGCAGGGTGTTGCCCGAGCGCAGGCGGCGGACGCGGTCGATCGAACCGCCGTCGCGCGCCACGGCGGTGGCAAACGGCAGGCTGGGAAGACCGGCGCGCTCCAGCCGCTCGAGCAGCCGCGCGTCGAGCGTCTCGTCGGCCTCGACGCCGCCCGAGCCGGCACCGGCGGCGGCTTCCGCAACCAGCGCATCGGGCAGGCGTCCGGTGGTCAGGAGCGTCACCGTCGCTTGCAGCGGCTGGTTCCGCAACAACTCCGACAGGGGCGGAGCCCGCTCGGCGCGCAGCGATTCCTCGACGATCCAGCCGGCCAGTTCTTCGGGCGTCGCGGCGCGTTCGAGCGTTGCGGGGTCGAGCAGCACCAGCCCGCCCGGCAGGCTGGCGCTGGCACCGCCGGCCAGCGGCACCACCGCGATCGCCGGCGGATGCCCGGGCAGGATACGCTCTGCAAGGCGCCGGAAAACCGGTTCGGATGCTGGCGTGGCGCAGGGCGGGCCGCGCAGTTCGGCTATTTCTTGCAATATGCTGGCGGCTATGCCGTTCCGCGTCAGTTGCGAAACGTTGTGCGCGGTATAGGTCTTGAATATCTCCGGACCCAGCGCCACCGCCGCCGCCGCCAGCGCCAGTACGACCAGCAATGCGACGAGGCGGTTGCGCCGGCCGCCGCCACGGGGCCGCCGCCTGCCGGCGGCCGTCACCCGCGCGATGGCGTCGATCATTTCCCGGTCCGAGATGTAGAGCGTTTCGCGGGTGTCGCCGTCGGGCGAGTACACTGCCCCGTCGTCGTTGCCCTCGACGACATGGGTCGCCGACAGCGCCCAGTGGGCGAGCGCCGTGTCGTCGCCCTCGCGCAGCATCAGCGTGGCGTTGCCGAACGAGACGATCACCTCGCGCGGGCCGGCTTCCGGCGATTCGCGCCAGTGGCCGATGGCTTCCAGCCTGATGTACTGCTCGAGCGCGGTCACGTCTTCCTGCTGACTTGCGTGCTGCGGCGCGAGGGTACGACAAGCGGCCCGCCGGGTCGAGGGGGCAGGCGGCGCCCGGCGGGAAAACGCGGATGCGCGGACCATTGAAGGCGATGCCTGGTTCGTGCCAAGAGGGCGGGAACGCGGCGGCCCGCGGAAAGGGCCGGTGAAGGGGAGCGGGGATGCTGGCGCGTCTCAGGGCGGAACGGCCGACGGTCTATGGCGCGGTGCTGATCGTGTTCGCCATGTCGGTGATCGGGTTTCTCGACAACGTGGTGCGGGTCATTGCCGGCGACATCGGCCTGTGGCAGTTCCACCTGCTGCGCTCGGCCATCGCGGTGCCGGTGCTGTGGGGTTTCGCATCGGCCACCGGCATCGCGCTGGCGCCGCGGCGCTGGGGGCCGGTGACATTGCGCACGGCGTTCCTGACGGCTTCCATGCTGCTCTATTTCGCGGCGCTGCCGATGATGCCGATCGCCCAGGCGGCGGCCGGCCTGTTCACCGCGCCGATCTTCGTGCTGGTGTTCTCGGTGGTGCTGTTCGGGCTCAGGATCGGCCTGTGGCGGGTGGCGGCGGTGGTATTCGGTTTCGCCGGTGTCGTGCTGATCCTGCGTCCGGAGCACTCGGGTTTCAACGCCACCTTCCTGGTGCCGGTGGCGGCTGGCGCGCTCTACGCGCTGTCGACGGTGGCGACCCGGCAATGGTGCGCCGAGGAAGGCACCTCGGCGCTGTTGTTCAGTTCCTTCCTGGCGCTGGGGCTGGCCGGCCTGGCGGGCGCGGCGGTGCTGGCGGCGTTCCCGGCGCCGCCCGGGTTTCTGGAACGCGCGCCGTTCCTGTTTTCGCCCTGGGGCGCCCCCGGTCTGCCGGTGTGGGGCCTGATCGTGCTGCAGGCCTTCGCCTCGCTGGCCGCCGTGGCGGCGCTGACCCGCGGCTACCAGTCGGCCGAGACCAGCCGGATCACGGTGTTCGAGTACTCGTTCCTGATCATGGCGACGTTCTGGGGCTGGATGTTGTGGGGAACCGTGCCACGCCCGAGCGACGTGATCGGCATCGCCATGATCATCGTGTCGGGCAGCGTCATCGCTATCCGCGGTGCCCGCGCGGGCGCCGATGAAGCACTGGTGCCGCCGCCCGCGCGGTAGCGTTCGGGCTGCCGGGAACGAAGCGGGCAAAGGTGCCGGGGGCAGAGGCAGGGCACAAGGATAACGGATCCGTTCCGTCTGCGGGTACCGTCGCATTTCATCGCCACCGATTGCGTCCCGGGCAGCGCCCGTCCCGCCCCATGGACGGGCGCTTCACGCCCACCGAGGGCCGGGCGCTGCCCTCTTGTTCCGACGAAGCGGTGCTGCGCGGTGCCGATTGCCGCTTCATCCGCAGGGCGAATACGCCCGGCGCCTTCGCCACACGCCCGCTGGATCATGATGCCTTTCGACGGAAACGCCTGACCGGATCGGCAAGGATCACGCCTGCCCCGGGGGCGGGGCCGACTGCCGGGCGGGGCGAATCATGGGAAGGGCATCGTGCGCTGTCGCTCAGGCCGCCCTGGCCGCGCCGAACCGTCCCTGGAAGCTGTCACCCTTGGCCGCCATGTCGCGCAACAGCGCCGGCGGCTCGAAGCGCGCGCCGTGGCGCTTCGCCAACCCGTCGCAAATCTCCACCGCTTTCGCCGCGCCAAGGATATCCAGCCACGAGAACGGCCCGCCCGACCACGGCATGAAGCCCCAGCCGAGGATGGCGCCGACATCGCCCTCGCGGATGTCCATCAGCACGCCTTCCTCCAGCGCGCGCACCGCTTCCAGCGTCTGGATCATCGCCAGCCGGTGCTGCACCTCGGTGACGCCGGGTTGCGTCTTGCCGGGTGGCCAGTGTTCGCGCAGGCCGGGCCACAGGCCGGTGCGCTTGCCCTTGTCGTCATAGGCGTAGAAGCCGGCCTTGGCCTTGCGGCCCAGCCGGCCCTCGTCGAACAGCCTGAATATCACCGGGTCGGCCCCGCTGTCGTAGGCTTCGCCGAGCGCCGCCTTCGTCGCCTTGGCGATCTTGACGCCGAGGTCGATGGAGGTCTCGTCGGTCAGTTGCAGCGGGCCGAGCGGGAAGCCGAGCAGCTTGGCAGCGTTCTCGATCAGCGCCGGTTCGACGCCCTCGGCCACCATGCGCACGCCCTCGTTGATGTAGGGGATGATGCAGCGGTTGGCGTAGAAGAAGCGCGCGTCATTGACAACGATCGGCGTCTTGCGGATTTGCCGGACGAAATCCCCATGATCACTCAAGAACGGGCCTATACCTCCCCAATCTGGTATACGCCAAACTAAGAGCTTCTAAAAGAACTGTAGCACGGGCTTCCAGCCCGTGCGCATGGGCAGGATGC
>JBHHXR010000224.1:0-5011 GCA_046757205.1 Paracoccaceae bacterium | reverse complement strand
AGGCGCGCCGAACGCGACGGCCTGCCCGAGGGCTGACCCGGCGCAAGCGCCGCCCGCGGGGCGCCCGCCGCCGCGCCGCGCGGTCGCCGGTGGCAACGCGGCGCCGCCCACCGTCTCGGGGCGATGGCCGGTACCGGCGGGGCAGCCGTCGTCGTCGCTTGCGACGCTCAGCCGACGTCCTGGCGGACGATGTCGAGGATGAGCACGTCGACCAGCTTGTCGCCGAGCAGGGCCGCCGCGGCTTCGCGCAGCGATCCGCGCAGGTCGCGCATGGCGCGCCGCTCGGTGAAATTGCCCTGGAAGCCGCCGGAATTCGAGTGGCGGAACATCACCTTCAGGAAGGCGTCCCTGAGCTTCGGCTCCATCGAGTAGACCTGTTCCTTGAAGCCCGGCTGCACCTCCAGGCTGATCGACAGCACGACCAGAGACTTCATGCGCCCGTCTTCCAGCACCGGCACGACGACCGGGTTGGCCAGTTTCGCGAACTCGCGGGCGGCGAAGGCGCCTTCGCCATGTCCACCGTGATCTTCGGCCGGCGCCGGTTCGCGGTGCGCCGCCGCGGCAGCGCAGCCGGCGGCCTGCGCGTCGGCGGTGGTGGCAGCCGGGGCCGCGCCATGCGAGCCCTCGGCCGGCGCACCGGCGGCGTGTTCGCCGCCATCGCCCGCTTCGCCGCCGCCATCGCCCGCTTCGCCGCCGCCGGCGCCCTCGCAGGCGCCGGGCGGCGCCGGCGGTTTCAGCGCGTAACCCGAGCCGAGGCCGCCGGCCAGGCCCAGCAGGGCAATCGCGATGGGGAGGAATCTGCCCATAACCGGCCTCAGAACGGTAGCAGGATATCGGCGATCTGCTGGCCGTAGCGCGGCTGCTGCACATCGGTGATCCGGCCGCGGCCGCCATAGGAAATCCTGGCGCCGGCGATCTTGTCATAGGTGATTTCGTTGCGCCGCGAGATGTCGCCGGGCCTGACGATGCCGGCGATCTGCAGGTCGCGAAGTTCGAAATTCACCCGCACTTCCTGCGATCCGCGGATCACCAGCTGGCCGTTGGGCAGAACCCGGGTCACCGTGGCGGCGATCCTGAGCGTGATCTTCTCGTTGCGCGCGACGGCGCCTTCGCCGCTCGAGGCGCCGCTGGAACTCAGCCCGACCGCCGGATCGAGCCCGGCGCCGTCCGGCAGATGCGGCGCGATGACCTGCGGAATGCCGACGAGGTCCGGCACCGAGAGGCTTTCCGAGCCGCTGCGCTTGCGCGAGCTCTTGTTGGATATCTGCGCCTTGTCGTCGATCTCTATGACCACGGTCAGGATGTCGCCGAGCCGTGCCGCGCGGCGGTCGCCGAACAGCGACGCCGGGCCGGACTCCCACAGCGAGGCGCGCGCGTTGCCCCGCTTGGTGTCGCGGCGTCCGGGGCCGGCCAGGGCGGCGGCGGCTGTGTCCGCTCCCGCCGCAACCGCGCCGGCCTGTGGCCCGACCGGCGAAAAACCCGGCGCGCGCCCGACTTCGCCCAGTTGCTGGCACCCCGCGACGGCGGCGAGCGCGGCCCACAACGCCAGGGCGCGCAGGCTCCTCATTGGGTCACCTCGATCTCGCGCGCCGCCATGACGCGGCCGCTGACGATGGTGCGCGAGTCCAGGTTCATCACCCGGACACGGTCGCCGACACCGCCGCGGTCGAGCGCGCGGCCATCGGCCGAAATGACCAGCGCACCGGCGCGGTAGGTCATGCGGACGATCTGATTACGCTCGACAACCGCCGGTTCGCCGATATCGGCGGCGCGCACCGGCCGGCCGGGATAGAGCGCAACGCGCGCCTCCTTGCCGACGATCGCCGCCAGATCGGCGACCGCGCCCGGGTGATCGCCGGCGATGACCGCGAGATCGGTCGCGGCGATGACGCTGCGGCTGCGAATGACGCGGGTCGGCACCACCATCTCGGCCAGCACCGGCGCCGCCGCCAGGCACACAAGCGCCGCCAGGCTGGCCGTTTTCCGCAAGCCGGTCACCGGATCTGGGTGGTGGCGGCCAGCATCTGGTCGGCTGCGGAAATCACCTTGGCGTTGAGCTCATAGCCGCGCTGCGCCTCGATGAGCTCGGTGATCTCGCGCACCGGATCGACCGAACTGTCCTCCAGATAGCCCTGGCGGAAGGTGCCGCGGCCGTCGGTTCCCGGCGCGCCGGCCTGCGCCAGGCCCGACGCCTCGGTCTCCGCGAAAAGGTTGCCGCCGAGTGCTTCCAGCCCTTTCTCGTTGGGGAACGAGGCGAGCGTAAGCTGGCCGAGAAGCTGCGGCGTCACCTGATCGCTGAAGTAGCCCCAGACCTCGCCGTCGGCATTGATGGACACGCTGCGCAGATCGTCGGGCAGGGTTATGCCGGGGGCGATCAGGTGACCGGCGGCGGTGACGATCTCGCCGTCGGCGGAGCGTTTCAGGGCGCCGTCGCGGGTGAAACCGGCGAGGCCCGAGGGCAGCGTCACCTCAAGGTAGCCGTCGCCTTCTATCGCCACGTCGAGTTCGCCGCCGGTCTGCGACAGCGAGCCCTGGCTGACATTCATCGAAACCGCGGCGGCCCGCACCCCGAGGCCGAGCTGCACGCCGGCCGGCAGGACGGCGCCGTTGGCGGCGCTGATAGTGCCCGCGCGCTGCACCTGCTGGTACATCAGGTCGGCGAATTCGGCGCGCCTGGTGTTGTAGGCGGTGGTGTTCATGTTCGCGAGGTTGTTGGAGATCACCTCCACCCGGGTCTGCTGCGCGCCCATACCGGTCGCCGCGATTTTCAGTGCCTTCATGGTCCGTCCTCTTCCTGTGTTCCCGCGTCAGGGCCGCTGCCCGAGTGTGCGCACGACCTGGCGGATGCGTTCGTCCTCGCGATCGAGGAATGTCTGCCCCAGTTCATAGGAGCGCTGGACCTCGATCATCCGCGCCAGTTCGGAGACCGGATTCACGTTGGACGACTCGAGGAATCCCTGGTGCAGGCGGGCGCCGTCGGCGGGCAGGTAACCGGAATCGGCGCGAAACCGGGTTCCGCCCTCGCGGACAAGCGCGGTGCGGTCCGCGACCGTCACCACGCCGATCCGCGCCAGCGGCGCGCCGCCGGCGGACAACGTGCCGTCGGGCGCCAGCGAAACGCCGGCGGCGTCGGGCGGAACGAAGACCGGCGCCCCGCCGGCATCGAGCAGCCGGTTGCCGCCGGGATCGACCAGTTCGCCGTTGGCGTTGGGGCCAAAGGCGCCGGCCCGGGTCAGCCGCTCGCCTTGCGGCGTCTCGATCAGGAAAAAACCCTCGCCCTCGATGGCGAAGTCGAACCGGTTGCCGGTTTCGCTGAGCGCGCCCTGGCTGGTGTCGGTCAGCCGTCCGTGGGCGTAGGCCATCGCCAGCGAACCGCCCTCGAGCGGAAGCGCGCGGAGGAATTCGCTGAACACCAGACCCTCGCGCCGGTAGCCGGTGGTCGCGGCGTTGGCAACGTTGTTGGCGACCTGCTGCATCTCCTGCAACAGGCCGGCCTGCCGGGTGATGCTGACGTAGACGGCGTTCTCCATGCTCGGTTACCTGTGTGCTGGCGGGGGCATCGGCGGCTTACCTCCCGGCGATCTTCGGGATCACCGCAGTCTGGAACATCGCGACGATCTGCTGGCCGGAAAACCCCATCGACAACCAGAACACGATGAGAATCGCCGCCAGCTTGGGCACGAATGTCAGCGTCATTTCCTGGATCGAGGTCAGCGCCTGGAACAGGCCGATGGCCAGCCCGGTCGCCAGCGACACGCCCAGTACCGGGATCGAGACGACGAACGCCGTCCACAGCGCCTGGCGCAGCACATCGAGAATTTCGGCTTCGGTCATCGCTTACACCGGCATGCGGAGGATTTCCTGGTAGGCCTCGACCACCCGGTCGCGCACCGTTACCGCCGTCTCGACGGCCAGTTCGGTGGCGGCCAGCGCCTCGACCACCGACATCGCGTCGGCGCGGCCGGCCAGCCCGGCCATCGCGGTTTCTTCGCCGTGGCGCAGGGTTTCGACGAAATCGCCCGCGGCGCGCGCAAATCCGCCCGGCCGCGCGCCCGTTTCCGACGCGCCTTCGGCCGGGCGCGTGGCGGGCCGGGTCGCCGAATAGAGCAGCGAAGCGAGATTGGATTTGACTTCCATGTCCGGGATTCCTTTCAGCGGCGGAGGAGTTCGAGAACGGCGCCGGCCATGCGGCGGGTCTGGTCGAACATCCGCAGGTTGGCCTCGTAACTGCGTTGTGCTTCGCGGGCGTCGGCGATCTCGATCATGAGATTGACGTTGGAGCGCTCGTAGAACCCGTCGGCGCCCGAAAGCGGGTTGCCGGGATCGTAGACCTTTTCAGGCGCCGAGCGGTCCAGCGTGACCCGGCCGGGCGACGGCGCCGCGTCGGAACCGGCAGCGGACAGCGCGCCATCGAAACTCAGAAGTTTCCGCCGGTAGCCGGGGGTGTCGGCATTGGCGATGTTTTCGGCGGCCAGCCGAAGCCGCGCCGCCTGCGCGGCGAGCCCGGCGACCGAAGCCGCGAGAGTCGAATCGATGTCCGCCATCCGTTCCTCCGGTCAACGCCCCCGGCCGAGGCCGAGGCGCAGGATTTCCATGGATTTCCGGTAGACGCCGAGCGCCAGCGCGTGCTGACGCCCGACGTCGGCGGCGCGCACCATCTGGTCTTCCAGCGAAACCGTGTTCCCGTTCGGCGATGCGGCCCCGAAGACGCTGGTTTCGATGGTGTCACGGGCACCCGCCGTCGCCGCGCCGGCGATATGGCCGGTCCTTGTCACGCGCGGGGAGAAGCCGGCAGCGTCAACGAAAACATCGGAAAACGGCCGCAGGTCGCGCGCCCTGTAGCCCTGCGTATCGGCGTTGGCGGTGTTCCTGGCGATCAGCGCATGGCGTGCAGAGGCGTGGCTGGCCAGTTCATGGGCCATCCGCAAAATGTCGAGCTCAAACTTCATGGGGTTCTCCCTCATGCCCTGTAAGCGAAGGCTTAAGGGTTGCGGGTTGATAAATCGTAAGC
>JBHHXR010000223.1:0-5106 GCA_046757205.1 Paracoccaceae bacterium | reverse complement strand
GCGATCAGGGCCGCTGCCCCGGCCACCCATGCCCTTGTAAGCTCCAGGGACTGGATTCTACCGTTCTGTCGCTCCACGGCCGCTGTCAGGCGTTCCATGCGCTTGTGAAGAGCCTTGATGCCCTCATGGATTTCCCCGAGCAACTGGTCCGCATTCATGACCCGGATTCCCCTCGTTCCAGTCCGACAGGAGGGAGCGGCATTCGGCCTCGCGTCTCCGATTCAGGTGGGACGATATCCATGCTGCTGAAGTCCACGCCCTCGAAAGGATCGTTGCCCAGGTTGATTATACGCGGTTGGTAGGGAGCGGTCGATACGACTCTGGTGTCCCGCTTCAGCCCGAGCATCGCTACGCGCCGCAGGACCGCCCCTTTCGTCCGCTTGACCAGGGATACCCTGTTCACGGCCAGGGCGATCTTCTGCGCCGGCCCCCCTTTGGGCCAATCGTCGCGCAGGATCGCGTCTTCTTCCTCCGTCCAGTTCATTGTTTCCTCATTGGTCGCCCGCACGTCGGGCAAACCGATCCTCCGGGGCCTTCGAGACAATACCCGACCCCATGAGCCGTGGTGATTTTGTATTGGGGTGCGGGGCCTACCAGAATCCGCCTTAACCGGGTAACAAGCTGGGCTGTCATGTTCTGCGGGGCGTTGAGGGCAAACCAGCGTTGCCCAAAGACGCCGTGCTGCAACGTCTCTTGCGGGACGATCCCGCCGAGATGGCGGGCCAATATGGTCAACAGCGCGTCTTCCCTCGGAGTACAGAAAACGGTCGTTCCATCCGGCAGGATTACCTCCGACCGCGATTTGTATCGTCCGCACGTCGGGGCAAGACCGAGCTTGGCCAACCTGTCATGGATAGTGGATCGGGAACAGCCAAAGATCGCGGCCATGTTCTTCTGACTCAGCCCCTCCTCGACACATTCCCGCAGGTCGTCTTCCTCGATGAAGATTTCGACGGGCCGGTGGGCGGGCCGGGTCACAAGCCCTTCGGCCCGGAGCTTGCTTGATAACACGGCCTTCCCCACGCCATACCGGCGGCGCAGGTCGGCCAGCGAAGCCCCTGCCCTGTATTCTGCGGCAAGCTGCTTTTGAAGGCCCATCAGAACTCCGGTGGCGGGGGCGGCGGCACGGTTTCCCAGGATTCCCCCACGGCCACGATGCACGACAACCCCTTGGGAACGGTGAGCGTGAGGGTCCAGGTGCTTTTCTCCGACGTGAAAAGCTCCACGACCCCGGCCCCGGTTATCCCTATGCCCGCTGGGTGTTCCTGGTATCCTTCGGCGAGGCTCTTGACCATAATCGCTCGGGGCGCGCAGATCGCAATGGCGTGCGCGGGGGCGGCCAGCAAAAGGAAAAGGGGGAGTAGATATCTCATGACGACCTCCTTCTATGACCTAATCGCAATTATGCCATGTTGGGGAAGGCCCGTCAAGCGCGAAACAGATGCCTCATTTCCGCAGCCCGTACAGCGCAATCGTGCCCGATGCGATGTTCCCGGTCGAAAACATGACCCGGACTCCGGTAACTGCACCCGTCGCCCCAATGTATGCGCCCCCGCCGACAAGGTTGCGCGTAATTGGCGTTGTGTCCTGCTCGATGATGTTCCATGTGAAACCATGATACGCCGTCGTGGCCGGGCCATAGAACTCGATCTTGCCCGATGCGCCTTCGCCGGCGGCGCCGCCCACGGCAGCACCGGCAAGCACAATCTTGGCATCTCCTGTCGAGTTGCTTGCGTTGTATGTGCTGGCGTTCACAATCCGGGTCTCGTAGCGATAGGCGTAGTCCGCGGCGTCGGCCTGCCAGGCGGCGGATTCCTGCACCCGGAGCCACAAGGCGGCCCCGTCGGTAGCCGGCAGGACGTTCGTCAGAACGAGCGCGTAGGCGTCATACGTGCCGTCGATCCCGGTCGTGAAATCCAGGGTGGCGGAGGCCGAGGCGGTCTGCGATTCGATCAGATCCCAACCGCCCGTGGAGGGCCGGAAGACCTCGTACCATGCCGACCCGTCCCACCTGAGACAGGTCAGATTCTCGGCGTCCAACTCGACATCGGAATCGCCCCGGAGATTGATGTTCCCGGTGCCGTCCTTGACGGTCGCGATTCGGGCGGAATTGGCCGCCAGAAGATAGATGATCGTTCCCGCCCCCAGCCCCGTCGCGGTGATAGTGTCGAGATCGTCCGTGGCAGCGTCGGATTCGGTGTCGATGGTGTGGAATGTGCGGGTCGCCGTCACGGCCCCGGACGAAATCGTCAGTTCGGAACTCGTGAAGGAAACGGACCCTGCCACGGCGTTCGCCTCGTCGGCGTCCGTGTTGATCGTCTTGCCGGCGAAGGTGACAACCGCAGAATCTATGGCTTCCGCGAGGGTTTTCAGGGGGTCGCCGATCTTGCTCTTGATCGTGGCCCACTTTCCCCGGTTGGCCTCGGTCGCCGACCCGTCGTCGGAAGGGGGCGATGAGTTGTACCCGGATATGCTCTGGGATGTGTACGGGCTAGTCATTTTCCTTGGTTTCCTGTTCGGCGATTGCCAGCGTCATCGCCGAGAGTCTGAACAACGATGCCGCACCAAGTCTCGTCTTCGGGGCTCGAAACCCTTCCGTGAGCCACTGTATCCCCTTATCGGAATTCATGATCTTGCTCAACACCCGAAGTTTGATGAGTCTCGTCAGGTTTCGCAATGGGTGAAGGGCGACGTTCGCCGCAACCAACCCGCCGGACATTGACATTTTCTGGGTCACGAGTTGCGTAACCCTGCCCAGCCGGTAAAGCCGTTCCGTGTGGGTCGGCCCGAACATCTCATTCAATGTGTCCCGGCCATATGAATCCAATGTGTCCAGAAACTTCTTGCCGTTGAATACCGCGATAAGGGGGTCGTCGGTTCGGCTGCTGATGGCCCCCAGAACATCATCCATAGCCGCCCCCTGCACCTCCTTCCATCGGTCCGGCGGGAGAACCCGCTTTAATTGCCGCAAGGGCTGCACATACCCCTTCTTGAAAGCATTCGAGACAATCTTTTCCGGGGGGACTTGTCCGGCGTATTTCGGGCTCATCGTAATTCGCTTGATGAACGACACGTCGAACCGCTTGATTGCCTCCTTGTACTTGTCCCGGAACGCCATCAGGGGAATCCTGATTGCGTCCTCCTTGACATCCTCGTAGCCCTCGACAGCGGCCTTCCAAAGCAATCGCGCCTTGCCGCTCGTCATGCCGGGGACAATCGTTCCATCTTCAACGACATCCCAAAGAGTGTTAGTCACTCCTTGCATGTGCGTGATCGGAATCATGCCCGGCAGGTCATGGATCTCGGCAAGGTATTTCACCAACTCTCTTGATGCCAGAATTGGGTTCCCATCGGCGGCTCTCGGAATCCCCATTTCCAATATGGACGCCTGTTCTTTCAACCGTGCCGTTGGGATGACCGGGCGGCCTTCCGCGATTTCGTCGATCTTTGAAGTAACAACCCCGGACCACCGCGCCAATGCGCCTCTCGCCCGTTTGATATCGGCGACGATGCCTTCGCCTATTTCCGTGACGCTTCTCGCCGGCCCATATTCCCGAGCGAGTGCGGAGATCTCGGAATTCAGCGCCTCGGCATTTTTTTTAGCCAGCGGGTTCCCGAATATGAGGTCCATCATCCCGGAGATTCGCCCGACAACCGCGGGCTTCGTCAACTGGACCGCCTTCGGTTTGGCTCCTATGGCCCTGGCCTCTGCCGCCAACGCCCGGGCTTCCGGCGTCATCTTTTTCGCGTATGGGGCCACGATATACCGCCCGGCAACAGCCAAGGGCCGGCCGATAAGGGCCTCTCCCGTCATCGCGGCGAGCCCTTCCAGAGCCACATCCCCGGCCACTTCTTCTCCCGGTTGCAGGTTCAACCCGGCGTAATGTTCCCCTATCTCTCCGACCGTCTTGCCCGCAGCCGCGCCCAACCCCGCTATGGCCGCTCCGGCCGGGAAGCCGGCCCCTAGTGTCGCCGCAGTCACTACGGCCCCTGTCCCGCCGAGAATGGCCGGGGCATCCCCGGCAAAATCCGCGATGTCTCCGGTCGAAAGGCCAGGTTCATCAATCCTTACCGGCTTGTTGCCGGCCTCAAATCCGAGAACCTTCATGCCTTTCGGGGTCAAGGCAAAGTTCTTGTATTTGTCCTGCGTCCAGCCGTCCTTCCCGACCCTTTTATCGAGCCACCATTTGACTTCTTCGGGGGTATCCATGAGAGACAATTGCGCCCGGAAGGCCAGTAACGGAACCCCGGATTGGTCAACCGTCTCGTCGATCCCCCGGAGACGGTTGACTATGTTCTCCGGCCGGATATGAGTCATTTCGGCCGCGGCCCTGGTCCCCGCTTCAATCGGGCCGGATAGCCTCTGAATCAGGGTTTCGGCGTCAGGCATTATCGCGATTCCAGATCCTGGAGAATCCGGGTCACTTCAAGGAGTTGATTTCGCAGATCGACTTCATCCATTCCCGGGCTGATCCCTCCGACGATCTTGTCAAGGCGCGCACGCTCCGATTCGCTCAACCTCTTCTCGTTCAGGATAATCGGGCCAAGAATCCCTTTCAGCGCCTCCAATTGGTTATCGAGCTTTTTCGCCAATGGAGAAACGGGGATACCGGCCTGACGGGCCAACCCGCCGGCGACTTTCTTCCCAAACCCGACAACGCCGGTAACAGCCTCTCCGGCCTTTTCGGCCTCTTCCAGAATATCAAGAATTCTATCCAGCCGCCCATAGGACAGATTGATGGAGTCTTGCGTCGTGTTCCCGAGAACGGATTCCAGTTCGTCCCGCTTTGCGGACGGACTCGAAGAGACACCATCTCCGGGGGTCTTCATGCCCGGCGTTATCCCTGGTGTGTATCTATACACCGTCCCGGAGGCGTCCCTCAGGAATCTCGGTTTGTTGAGAACGTGCGCCGCCTGTCTGGCCAAGGCGATGACATCCGGTGGGGGTTGCTCCCCTCTCCTGAGATATTCGTTGTATTCCCGAATCGCGTCTCTTGATTGCCCTTCCAAACTGTTCCCAAATTCCGCCTTTTCTGCCCCAACCAGTTTATCAAGGCGTTTCGCGTCGAATTTCGCCTTTTCTTCCGGCGTCATATTCCGCGTCAG
>JBHHXR010000222.1:0-5129 GCA_046757205.1 Paracoccaceae bacterium | reverse complement strand
TATTTCGATGCGGAAAGACCCTGCTTTCCATTTCCTTCCAATTCGCCCATTTCGGGGTAAGAATTGCCGGTTTCCAGGCGCTCAGTTGCACTTCTTGCTTCTGGCTTTGGACCGGCTATCAACAGGTCCAGCAATTCACGCGGATTTTTCCTCATAAAATACATGAGCGTTAGGATATGCACCGCAACAGCCGCCATAAGTACTCCGACAAACGCCAATATGCCTATGATATTTATCATCATCCGAAGCGCTCCTTATTAAACATCGTTCAATAAGGCATATAACTTGAAATTAATCATTGTTCAATATATTTTAGAACGGTGTTCAATTGTGTGATCGGCGAAGGCGGCAAAATGGCAAGAAGATCAGATCATTCGCGCGAGGAACTGAAGCGCCTCGCGCTGGACGCGGCCAAGGAAATCGTCGCGCAGGGCGGGCTGCAATCCCTGCGCGCGCGCGCCGTGGCGGACCGAATCGGTTACACGGTCGGCACCCTCTACCAGGTCTTTCACAACCTTGACGACCTGACCGAGCGGATGAACACCGAAACGCTCACCGAGCTTTTCGAGTACTGCCAGGACGCGCGCTCAGACGCTCCAGCCCAAGAGCGTCTGAACGCCTTGGCGGATCGTTTCATCGCATTTGCGAATACGAACCAGAACAGGTGGAACGCCATCATCAACCACCAACTCCCTGCGGACTACGAAAGAAGTGAAGCGTACAGCCGAGCCGTCACGAGGCTGCTGGGGCTCGTCGAGCAGGTCATAGCCCCGCTCTATCCCGAAGGACGCGAGAGCGAGCGGCTGCACGACGCACGCGTGCTGTGGGCCGGCCTTTACGGCATCTATGCTCTGGCGGCGACGAACCGTCTGAGCAAGCACGAGACCGTGGCAGCGATGGTCGGGACTCTGATCGAGATTTTCGTGTCGGCGCGCAGCCCCAACTGAAAACCTGGTCGGCCCCGGTTCACACGGGCTTTGACGCGAGGACACGCCTTGACGGCTTTGTGATGCGGGGTTTGATATCAATTTGCTTTCATTCGCGCCACATGGTCGCTTATTGGCAGCAACCGAACCAAGACCATCTCATCGACCGGAGATCACGATGCCCAAGCGGCTGCCCTTGCCAAAGCGGTTCAATGCGGCCATGACGGAAGCGGCTTACGCCAAGCTGCGGGAACTGAACGGCCGTTACGGGCTCGGCAACAATTATCTGCTGACCGTTCCGCTGGAGAACCTCGACCGGTACGCCGACGACGGGCGGCTTGATCAGGTCTTCCGCGAATTCATCGAGGTATACGGCGCGCCGGCCACCGGCAGCGCGAAAGACAAAATGACAGGAGCCATTTGACGTGCCCGATTACCAACTCTACTGCTTCGCCCAGTCGGGCAACTCCTACAAGGCGGCGCTGATGCTGGAGCTGTGCGGCCGGGAATGGGAACCGATCTGGGTCGATTTCTTCCACGGCGGTGCGCGCACGCCGGAATACCGGGCGATAAACGAAATGGGCGAGGTGCCGGCGCTGATCGATGGCAAAACCGTGCTCACGCAATCCGGCGTCATCCTCGACTACCTGTCGTCGAAGCACGGCAAATTCGGCGCCACCAGCGCCGAGCACCGCCGCGAGATCCTGCGCTGGACCCTGTGGGACAATCACAAGCTGACCTCGTATATCGCCACCGCGCGCTTCATGCTGAACTACCTGCCGGAAGAGAAGCGCAACGAGGACGTGATCGCCTTCCTGCTCGGCCGCGCACGCTCGGCCCTGAAGATCCTGGACGGCCACCTTGCGGGCCGCGACTGGATCGTCGGCGAGGCGATGACGACGGCCGACATCTCCTGCCTCGGCTATCTCTATTATGACGGCGAGTACCGGATCGACCTCGCCGATTATCCCAACATCGACCGCTGGCGCGGCGCCGTCGCCGCCCTGCCCGGCTGGAAACACCCCTATGAGCTGATGCCCGGGCACCCGCTGCCCGACGCCGCCTGAACCGGAGGACCGACAATGACCGACGCCTATATCTTTGATGCCATCCGCACCCCGCGCGGCAGGGGCCGCAAGGACGGCGCGTTGCAGGAAGTGACCTCGGTGCGGCTGTCGGCCGAAGTACTGAACGAACTGAAGCGGCGCAACAACCTCGACACCGACGCGGTGGAGGACGTGATCTGGGGCAATGCCACGCAAGTGGGCGAACAGGGCGGCTGCCTGGCGCGCTCCGCCGTGCTCTACTCGGATTTCTCCGAACGCGCGCCGGGCCTGTCGATCAACCGGTTCTGCGCCTCCGGGCTGGAGGCGGTGAACCTCGCCGCCAACCAAGTCGCGGCCGGGGCCGGCGAGGCCTATGTCGGCGGCGGCGTGGAGATGATGGGCCGCGTGGCCATGGGCTCCGACGGCGCCGCCATCGCCGCCGATCCCTACCTGGCGATGAAGACCTATTTCGTGCCGCAGGGCATTTCCGCCGACATCATCGCCACCGAATTCGGGTTTTCCCGCGACGACGTCGACGCCTTCGCCGTGGAAAGCCAGAAACGCGCCGCAAAGGCGTGGGAGGAAGGCCGCTTCGCCAAATCCATCGTCACCGTGAAGGACCAGAACGGCATCCCGATCCTCGATCGTGACGAGCACATGCGCCCCGACACCGACATGCAGTCGCTCGGCGCGCTGAAACCCTCGTTCAAGGACATGGGCGAGGTGATGCCCGGCTTCGATGCCGTGGCGATCCTGAAGTACCCGCATCTGGAGAAGATCAACCACGTGCATCACGCCGGCAACTCGTCGGGCATCGTCGACGGCGCGGCGGCGCTCCTGGTCGGCTCCGGGGAATTCGGCGAGGCCAACGGCCTGAAGCCGCGCGCCCGCGTCGTCGCCACCGCCAAGATCGGCACCGACCCGACGATCATGCTGACCGGCCCGGTGCCGGCCACGGAAAAGGTGCTGAAGACCGCCGGCATGGAGATCGGCGACATCGACCTCTTTGAGGTCAACGAGGCGTTTTCCGCCGTCGTGCTGCGCTTCATGCAGGCCTTCGACGTCGACCACGGCAAGGTCAACGTCAACGGCGGCGCCATCGCCATGGGCCACCCGCTGGGCGCCACCGGCGCCATGCTGATCGGCACCGCGCTCGACGAGTTGGAGCGCACCGGCAAGGGCACGGCGCTCGCCACCCTCTGCGTCGCCTCGGGCATGGGTGCGGCAACCATCATCGAGCGCGTCTGATGGGTCTTCTCGATCTCGACAAGGTGCCGGTCGACTCCGGTTCCTCCTATCCGGAGCCCTACGCGACCGAGATGGGCAACCGCGCCTGGCAGTCGCTCGGCGACGCCGGCGGGCTGACGCAGTTCGGCGTGCGCCTGATGATCATGCAGCCCGGCTCCAAATCTTCCCTGCGCCACTGGCGCGAGACCGAGGACGAGTTCGTCATGGTGACCGAGGGCGAGACCGCGGTGCGCCCCGGCGACTGCGCGGCCTTTCCGGCGGGCGACACCAACGGCCACCATTTCATCAACCGCTCGGACCGCGAGGCACGGTTTCTGGTTGTCGGCACCCGCGTCGCCCGCGACGTCTGCACCTATTCCGACGTCGATCTTCGCGTCGAGATCCACGGCGACCTCGGCCGCTTCACGCGAAAAGACGGCACACCCCTTCCCACCGGCATGGCGGAGACAAGATCATGAGCAATTTCAAATTCGACACCGACAAGGACGGCATCGCCGTCATCGCCTGGGATCGGCCGGGCACCTCGATGAACGTGATGACCCGCGAGGGCTACGATGAATTCGGCACGCTGATCGACAAGGCGCTGGCCGAAGAGGCGGTGAAAGGCATCGTCATCACTTCGGCGAAGAAGGATTTCGCCGGCGGCATGGACCTCAACGTGCTGGCGCAGCTGCGCGCCGAAGGCGGCGACGACCCGGCGGCGGCAATGTTCGACTGGGTGATGCGCGGCCACGGCACCCTGCGCCGGCTGGAACGCGCCGGTATGGATGCGAAGACCAACAAGGGCGGCAAGCCGGTGGCCTGCGCCATCCCCGGCACCTGCGCCGGCATCGGCACCGAGATCGCGCTGGCCTGCCACCGGCGTTTCGCAGCCGACAATCCGAAGGCCAGGATCGGCCTGCCGGAAATCCTCGTCGGCCTGTTTCCCGGCGGCGGCGGCACCACCCGCTATTCCCGCATGGTCGGCCCGATGGCGGCCGCCCCGGTGCGTCTGGAAGGCAAGATGCTGGCGCCCGCCAAGGCCAAGGGCGCCGGACTGATCGACGAGGTGGTGCCGCCCGAGGAACTGCTCGACCGTGCCAAGGCGTGGGTGCGCGAGGCCAGGGACGCCGACATCGTCAAGCCGTGGGACGCCAAGGGCTACAAATACCCCGGCGGCGCGCCCTACCACCCGGCGGGCTACATGACCTTCGTCGGCGCGGCGGCCATGGTGCACGCCAAGACCCACGGCGTCTACCCGGCGGCGCGCGCGCTTCTGTCGGCGATCTACGAAGGCGCGCTGGTGCCGTTCGACACGGCGCTGAAGATCGAGGCGCGCTGGTTCGTCAAGGTGCTGATGAACCCGTCTTCGGAAGCCATGATCCGCTCGCTCTTCATCAACAAGCAGGCGCTGGAAAAGGGCGCCGTGCGGCCGCGGGCCGAAGACCAGCGGGTGAAGAAGCTCGGCGTTCTCGGCGCCGGCATGATGGGCGCCGGCATCGCCTATGTCGCCGCCATGGCCGGCATCGAGGTGGTGCTGATCGACCGCGACCAGGAGGCCGCCGACAAGGGCAGGGCCAGCGTCGAGGGCATCCTTCAGGGCGGCGTCAAGCGGCGCAAGACAACGGAGGAGAAAGCCGCCGAGGTGCTGGGCCGCGTCACCGCCACGCCCGACTATGGCAAGCTCAAGGGCTGCGATCTGGTGGTCGAGGCGGTGTTCGAGGACCCCAAGCTCAAGGCCGATGTCACCAAGCGCGCCGAAGCCAGTCTCGGCGAGGACGCCATCTTCGCCACCAACACCTCGACCCTGCCGATCACCGAACTGGCCGAGGCCAGCCGCGACCCGGCAGGCTACATCGGCATCCATTTCTTCTCGCCGGTGCACCGGATGATGCTGGTGGAGATCATCATGGGCAAAAAGACCGGCGAC
>JBHHXR010000221.1:0-5140 GCA_046757205.1 Paracoccaceae bacterium | reverse complement strand
AATGAGCGTCATTCGATGGGTCGTGCGCAAAGGCGGCAGCGCAAATCGCTGGCTGGCCAGCCTGGTTGCGCGCAAGCCGCGCATGGTGGCGGCAGTTGCACTGGCCAACAAGATGGCGCGTATGATCTGGGCCATGACGACGAAAGGAGAGAATTACAGAATGGCGTGATCCCGGTTGGGAAAGATTGGGGAAACGGCATGGCCGAAAGGCCGGAGCGAGGTGATCGGCAGACGGAGTAAGCAACACGGACTTCAAAGTTCAAGGCGGGGACACCCAGTCCCGGGGCTCGGGCGTTACAGCTCTCTGAACCGATGTGGGCCTTGCCTTCCGAACTGCATACCGGCCCGTGGCGTCAGAAAAGCCACATCATGAGGCCTGACACACGACCGATTGAAGCCCAGCCCAAACGTCGAAAAATCAGCTTGCAAAATCGGAGGCATCCACATAGCCCCCGGGTTTGCCGGAGGCTGTTTGGTTTGAGTCACGCCACCCAACAGCACAAACTCTCTCTGATCCACCCCTCGCTTAGTCTGGGTCGCTTCGATATCCGCCCTCAGGGCTTTGAATGCGGCCAGTTGGCACGCGTCGAAGCCGGTGATGATCAGGCGTGAGCTTGCCGCCCTCCCACACTGGACGAGATTGTCGCCGTTGCCGCGGCACTCTCCTCAGCCGACGGTTTCCGACGTGTCCCGTCGCCTCAGGCCGTGATACACCAACAGGTACACCACGAGCGACAAGCCAGTGTAGCCAATCGCGACATGCGACTGCAGGTTGACGTACGTGGCAAGCACCAGGGAAAGCAGGGGAAGCGTCCAGACGACCAGGCTGGTAACCGGGTTTCTGTGATCGTGCGCATCAAGTACACGGGCGACGACGGGCGCCCATATCCGGTAGACGATGTGGTGCAGATGCGCGTTGTCGGCCTGCCCAGGACCATGTGCCTTTCCGCCTAGGCGGCGCATGGCGGATACTACGGTCTCAGATACCGGGTAGGCCAGAACCAGAAGGCTTATCCATGGCGATACCTCGGGGTTTCTCGCCGGCAGCATGACCGCCAGGGCGGCAACGAAGATGCCGGCAAAATATGCTCCCCCATCACCGAGAAAAAGTTTGCCGTGCGGGAAATTGACGATGAAGAATCCGGTAACGATTGCCATCATCGGCAAAGCCAGACTGACCAGCGTCAGATCGCCGACCCGTGCGCCGATCATCGCGAACGCGCCGAGTATGATGATCAGCGTGCCCGACGCCAGGCCGTGGAACCCGTCGATGATGTTGATCGCGTTCGCCACGCCGCCGACCGCAAAACTGGTGAAGGCGAGCGACACAAGGGAAAACGACAGCAGCACGTCAACACCCCGGACATCGATGCGGGTGATCGCATACCCCGTTATTAACGCGAACAGTAGACCTGACGCGATCGTCGCAATGAGGCGCCTCCGAACACTGACCTTCTTGGTGATGTCTTCGGCGAGGCCAAAGGCCAGCGCCGGCGTGCCGGCAAGTCCGGTCAGGCCCCAAATCTGTCGAGCCTCGCCGCTGAGACAAAACCAGACTGCCAGATAGGCGACGGCCAGCGCGATGCCACCACACCGCGGCGTCGCGAACCTGTGGACGTTTTGCACCCCGTTGTTCCTGTCGAGCGTGTATGTGCCGTGGAACCGCTTCGTCAGAACCAGAAATACGCTGGTCAAAAGGGCCGCGAAAAAACCGTACCCAATCCCCCAAAATACCCAAACTTCACTCATGATCGTTATCCCCCAATAATATCTTCGCCGATCCCCCGCCGGTCATCGACCCGACGGTTCGGTAATGCTGTTTCACTGCCTAGCGTGTGGCCGGGAGGCGCCCATCGGCGCCCTAGTCCGTGCTTCGTGCTCAGGTACCGTGCGTGCCGCCGCCTTGCGTCACGCCTGCGGCCGAAATTACCTGCTCAAATTTCTTCCTCAGATACTGTCCCGGGCCTCAGATACTGCCCCGGGCCTCAGTTGCTGAACGGCTTGACGGATCCGGCCCTTGTCGTGATCCCACGGCGCCGAAGGTCGGAATTACGCGGCACCCACCCCAAATTCCCGCTGATCCCCCGTGCCGGCCGCGCCGCCTCGCCTGTCACCACGGCTACCGCAGCACGGGTGACGCGCGGGCAAGGCGTCCGTTGCCTTGCCGGACCGCCCCGAGGGCGGGCCCGCACCCCCGGCGCCTCAGGCGCCGACGGTGATCTCGAGGTCGCGGCGCCGAGCGTGCAGCCGCGCCTGCCGCCCCATCAGTTCCAGCAGCAGTTGCACCCGTTCACTGTCCGACAGGCGCTCGACGGTGGCCACCAGGTCGGCGAAGGGTCCGGCAAGGATGCGCACCCGGTCGCCCGGCGCCAGCTGCGGCGGCGGCAGCAGAACGCCGGCGGCATCGCAGCGCTCCCGCAGGCTCTCCACCAGGCCGACCGGCGCCGGAAGCGGCAAATTCTCCCGGGCCATGACCAGCCGCGCCACACCGAAGGTCGAGTTGATCACCCGCCAAGCCGTGACCGCCGGGTCGAAGCCGACGAACAGATAGCCGGGGAACAGCGGCCGACGCACGCGGCGGGCCTGCCGGGCGTGACGGATTTCGCGCGTTCTGAGCGGCGCGAAGACATCGAATCCCTGCCGCCGCAAGTGCCTGTGGGCTGGCACGAAGCCGCTCGGCTTCAACCGTGCCGCAAACCACCTGGCTCCGCCGTCGCCTTGGTCGCGATCACGGTCGGGCGTGTCGGGGTGCCGTTCTGCATGGCTCATCCGGCCAGCTTCCGGCGGCCGATCGCTCGCGGCGGCAACCCTTGCTCCACTGTTAACGGCACTCCGCCGGCCTCGGCTGGCGGCCGCCGGTCTGAAAGGGGCCATTTTGACAGATCTTGGGCGATCGCACCTTTACGCCCAGCGCCCACGGTCCTTGCGGCACCTGCGTGCCAGGAACAGGCCTGTCCGGCCGTCGCCGCCGCTTGTAGGCTTTCGGGCAAAGGCGGGTATATCCGCCGCTGGAATGCGGGCCCACTTACGCACCCGAGCGAAAAATTTACCAAACGAACAACCTTACCCATCCAACATATCCCCCAAAATCGGAACACAAAGGGACAATAAACCATGATGGTAGCTACCCCGCAGGAGCGAGTCAAACAAGCAATTTGCAAATTGATAATTTCGTGACTCTCCACACGGCGCTGACTGCTGGCAACCGTTTGCCACCCGAAATGGCCGCGCGAACCTGCCACGCCAATTGACGGCGATGGCCGGTGAACCGGCAGCACTTCGAAGCCCGCCGTCCAGGGCGACGGTCTCGAGAGGCAGTCAGCCGGTTCTCGGTTTCAAGCCCTTGGCGCATCAATCGTTTCATCATGGGAAATCGTCGCGTCCGGATCAGGGATGTCCGACTGTCGGCGCCTCGCTTCTGGCATCGCGCCCCGCAGCACCCGGGCTCGGCAAGGGTTGGTGCGCAATCAACAGCCGGCCATGCAACCGGCAGGAGGCGTGCGCACCGAGTAGCTGCGCATGCCGTCCCGGGCACGGCACATGCCGAATGAGCGATTGGCCCGCGCCGTCCGAATCCTGCGCCATGCGCCCGATTCCGGCGTGATCGCCGCGCCGGGCCCTTTTCCGGCGGAACGCTCCCGACCGACAGAAATTCCGCTCATGCGGCGCGTTTCCGGGCGGCTTGGCCGTCTGAGCACCGAACGACGCCAAACGGTGGCTCATGGGCTGTCGCCGCCGCGCGGCGCGCCGACCTTTGCCTCGGATGCGGCGAACCTTTCGAGATCGGCCCGGCCGTGCTCGTCGCGACACGACAGCGGCGAGGTGCCGAACAGCCGCCTGACAATGCGTTCCATCTGGCGCACCGAGAAATGCGATCGCGCCGAGAGTTCGGGCAGTTTCAGGGGCGCCCCGCGTTTTCCTCCGTCAGCCGCAACAGCCGCACGACGCGGCTGCTCGCGCCGCCGGTGGACGAAGCCGTTGGCGACGGCCTGCGCCAGGTCGCGGCCGTGAAGCTGCTCGAGAGCAACCCGAGGGTCCGGCTGTTCACCGCCGCCAGCAACCAGCACGTGTCGCTGCCGATGCATGCCGACGTGGCGCAGTTCGACAACAACGACGTGCGGCTGGCGCTCAAATACGCCGTCGACCGGGAAGTCCTGCTCGACGATCTGTTCAAGGATCTCGGCAGCCTCGGCAAAGATCCCCCGATCGGGCCGGCCAACAGGTACCGGGCGACCACGGACGGCATTCCGCAGCGCCGCTACGACCCGGACAAGGCGAAGTTCCATCTCGGGAAGGCCGGGCTCGATAGCCAGAGCGTAAAGATACACATGGCCGAGACGGCGTTCGCCGGCACCGGCGAATTCTTCACCGGCTGCTACTGCCAGGACGCCCGCGGCGTGACCGGCATCGAGGGGGCGCGCCGGACGTGCGGGTGACGCGGGAGCGGCGAAACCTCATACAGCGGCCCCGCACCGGCCGCTACCGGCAACCGCAGGACCGTCGCACCGCGGCCGCGATCCCCGCGGCGGCCGGGTACGCGTTCCGCTTCCGGTTCACCGCGCGGCCGATATTACAGCGTCGCGCGTAATGAATCCTGCGTAAAGGGGCCTCCAGTCTGACACCTCCAAATCCGCCGGAAATTTCAGGTCATGACGCGGATTTCGTTCGAGTGGACGTTTTCCCGATGCCTCCCACAGCCACGCTGGCGGCGGATGGAAATCCGTGTCGTGAGCGCGGTTCGGTCTCTCCCGGCTTGCCCTTGCTGCCGGTGCCGGATCCGGGCGTTTTTTGATTTCCCTTCTCTGTTTTCTTATCCCAACCCTGCAAGAGAGTTTGTGCCAGGAGGGAGGGAGGGAGAGAGAGGCATAGGACGACCAGCCCCGGCGGTGCCAGGGCCGGTCCGAACCTCGATGCGTGCCAGTCGGTCGGTCGGTCGCTTCAAGGCCCATCCGGTCGCAGAGGGAACCGCCGGATGGTCGATCGCTACTTGCGGGGGTGTTCCTGCCCCCGGCGATCCCGCTTCGATCTTTCGGACTGCGGTTGAGCTGTGATCGCGCCCACTGGTAGCTCGTGCCGTCCTGCCGCCAGCGTCTTGAAACCACCCGGCAGGACCGTGAAGACCACGGGAAAAGGCCGTTTT
>JBHHXR010000220.1:0-5162 GCA_046757205.1 Paracoccaceae bacterium | reverse complement strand
TCGGCGCGGCGGACAGGCTGCAACTGCACGCCGCTGAACTGGCGCTGCGTCACCCGTCGGGTGGGCGGGAAGTGCGCCGTGCGGCGCCGGGGCCGGTCTGAAAGCTCAAGCGAGGGCGGCTCCGAAGAGCCGCCCGACGGGCGGGTTTACTTGCGCTTGATGCTGATGCGCTTGGTTTCCGATACGCGCGGCGTTTCCTTCTCGATCGAGATCTTCAGAACGCCATCTTCCATTTCCGCCATTACGGTGTCCTCGCGGGCATCCGCAGGCAGGCGGAAGCTGCGCTGGAAGGCGCCGTAGCTGCGTTCGCTGAAGTAGAAGGACCTGCCTTTTTCTTCCTGCTCGGAACGCTTTTCGCCCTTCCCGGTCAGCACGCCGTCATGCAGCGAGACCTCGATGTCCTTCTCGGCAACGCCGGGAAGTTCCAGTGCGACTTCATAGGCCTGGCGGCTGTCCGACGCTTCGGCGGCGGGTGCGAACCAGTCTGCGATCTTGGAAGTGACACTGCGGAACGGTTCATACAGATCCGGCATCCAGCCGGTCGAGAATGGCTTGTCAAGCATGACCAACTCCTCCGATTTCTGATGACTTTCCTGTGCCCTTTCATCTAGGATTGCTGCACTGCAATACAAGAGTTCCGGCAGCCGGAATCAGAGCCAGGCAGCACCGCGCACGCCGGAACTGTCGCCATGCGTGTTGCGCACCAGGCGGGTGCGGAAACGGTCTCCGAAGACATGCTTTTCGATCAGCGGCGGCACCGTTTGGTAGAGCCTTTCGGCATTGGAAAGCCCGCCGCCGAGAACGATGACATCGGGGTCGATGATGTTGACGATCACCGCCAGCGCCCGGCCCAGCCGGTCTTCGAAGCGGCGCAGCGTGGCATCGGCGGCGGCGTCGCCACTTTCCGCGGCGGCGATGATCTCCGGCGCTTTCGGGCCATCTTCGGGGGCGATGCCAAGGCCGCGGGCGTGATCGGCGGCGAGGTTGGGTCCGGACAGCCAGGCCTCGGTATGGCCCGCAACGCCGCAGGAGCAGACCGGGCCTGGGCGCTCGTCGTTGCGCGGGGCGGGCAGCGGGATGTGGCCCCATTCGCCGCCGATGGCGTTGACGCCTTCGACCAGCCTGCCGTGCACGACAAGCCCGCCGCCGACGCCGGTGCCGAGGATGACACCGAACGCCACGGCGGCGCCCGTGCCGGCGCCGTCGGTCGCTTCCGAAAGGGCGAAACAGTTGGCGTCATTGGCGATCTTCACCGGCCGGTCGAGCGCGGCGGTCAGGTCACCACGCAGATCGCGGCCGTGCAGCCAGACGGAGTTTCCCAGCGTCACCTGGCCGGTGTCGCGGTCGACCGAGCCGGGCACGCCGATGCCGACGGAGGTGGCTTCGGCGCCGGCTTCGGCTTCGAGCCGCGCGGCGAGTTCGCGCAGGGCGCGGATGCCGCCGTCGTAATCGTGACGCGGCGTGGGGACCCGGCCGGCGGCCAGCACCCGCCCGTCACCGCCGAGCGCGATTCCCGCGATCTTGGTGCCGCCATAGTCGAATCCGATACGCATTGTGCGAAATCCAGCCCTTTGTTGTGCTCAGGATGCATCGGTCTAGAGCAAAACCTGAAATTTGGAAAGATTTGGCTGTAAGGTTATTATAAGACAAAGAGGTCTACGAGACTTGAGGCAAGCATCTTAATGAAACTCAAGGTGCTCATAATACACCTTGCTCGAGCAGCCGCGAGATTGCCCACGGTCGAACGGCTGCGGCGCTCTACGGAGTATGAGTGCGAAATCGTCGAAGCGATCGACGGCGCGCATTTGTCCGACGAGGAGCGAACGCTCAGATATCGGCCGAAATCCTGCCGTCCGCATTATCCGTTCGCCATGCGCGACAATGAAATTGGCTGTTTCATGAGCCATCGAAAGGCGTGGAGGCGTATCGTCGAATCGGGTCTGGACGCCGCGCTGATCCTCGAAGACGACGTTGAGATCGATCCCGAACTGTTCGGACCCGCCCTGAAGCTGGCGCTGACGCATTGTCGTCGGGACTCGTATGTCCGGTTCCCGGTGCAGGATCGCGAGACGGAGCAGGATGTCCTGGCGATGAAAGGCGGCGTCCGGCTGTACCGGCCGGAGGTAACCGGTCTGGGCTGTCATGCGCAGGTCGTTGGCGTCGAGGCGGCGCGCCGTCTGATCGAGGTCACCGGGAGTTTCGACAGGCCGGTGGATTCCTTTCTGCAAATGCACTGGCTGAGCGGCGTGTCGGCGGTTTCGGTGCGTCCCTCGGGAACGAGGGAAATCTCGAAACAGATCGGCGGCAGCAATATCAGCCGGAAAAAGGCGATCTGGGACACCATGTACCGCGAGGTGAACCGCCCGCTCTATCGCATGCAGGTCAGGTGGTTGAGCAAGCGTTCCGCGGCTGTTCGCGGAGTCGGGTAGGGCCGTTCGTCAAGCCGTGGACGGCCCCGGATCTTCTTTTCCTGTCCGGTGCCGCCAAAGCAGGTTGAGCGCGCGAAGGTACAGCCAGGCGTGGCGGCGCCGGTTCTTGCGGTATTCCAGACGGTTTTCGTGGCGGGTATCGCGCGACCCGCCGCCCGGCATCCGGTCTATCTCGCTGGGGAATCCCGCTGTTTCAACCGGCGGGCGGTCGAACGCCAGGCCGCCGCCGCGCCGGGCCTGCCAGCATTGCAGTTGCACGTCGATCGGGCGCCGGATCGTCCGGCATTCGTCGAGGAAGAGCCGGGCGGTCCGGCGGTTCCACACAAGACCCGTCGTGTGGTTCGGGAAATAGTGCGAATAGCGCAACCTGGCGGCCCCGGAGGATGGCGAAAACCCGGCGACGCGGCTGAAGATCTTCTTGTGCCCGCGGCCGAGGTTCACGACCAGCTGCCGTTTGTCCCAGCCGTTGCCGGAAAGAAACGACACCAGATCGAGGATCAGGCCGGAACCGCCTTCGGTGAAGCGGAAATCGTCTTCCAGCACCATGAGAAACGGCGCGTCGCCGTCAAGGAAGCCTTCCAGGCACTCCAGGTGGCTGAGATAGCACCCGATCTCGCCCCGGTTCAGTTCCCTGCCCATGGCGGCGACGGCCTGGGCCGGCAGGTAGTTTTCCGGGGTGCGGCCGACCAGCGCCGCACCATCGACGGCGGCAACTCGCTCGAACGGAAACCGGGCGGCGTCGAGCTGCGCGGAAGCCATGTCTAGGCGGTCCGGGGACCGGTCCAGGTTGATCAGTTTAATCGCAACCCGATGAATGATTGTCGCCCGCTGACTTTCCATTGCACCCGCCGGCGGGTATCAACGAACGTGACGACCGCCGCCCCGGAACTGACCATGATCCGCCCGTCTATACCACAGGATAAACGCCACAACATGCTCAAGGCCCGGCTGCTGGCACCGTTCGTGCCGCGTTATTCCACGCTCTATGGCATGCGGTCGGTGGGCGAAGAGGTGCGCAACATCTATCCCCGCATGCTGATGTCGCACGACCGGAAAATCCTGTTTAACGGCAACATGAAGGTCGGCAGCACCTCGACCAAGCAGCTCATCCTGAAATACTCGCTGGGCGAGTACGTGGAACGGGCGCATTGCCAAACCGCCGGGGTGTTCCACTCGATCCTGTACTGGCAGGATTACGAGGAGGCGTTCCGTTCCGCCGATACCTTCTGTTTTTCGCTGGTCCGCCATCCGGTGGACAGGTTCCTGTCGGCGTATTTCCACATTTTCGTGGACCGCACGAACGTGCAGACGCCGCGCCATCTGCCGGCGATCCGGGCCCGCGGGTTCGACATGGCCGGCGGGGCGGCGGACAACCTGGACGTCTTCATCGACTATGTCGCCGAAGCCATCGAGGCGTCGCCGCAATACTGCGACGCGCATTGGCGCGAGCAGCACCGGAACCTCGGGATCGGACATTTCGAGTACGATTTCGTCGGTAAGCTGGAGACCTACGCGCAGGACATCCGGCGCGCCTTCGACGCCGCCGGCCTGGGCGGGTTCCTCGACGGCGAGGACTGGCAGAAGAAGCGCAACGCCTCGTCGCGGCACAAACTCGACCTCACGGCGCGGCAGAGGGCGCGGATCGAAGGCATTTACCAGAAGGATTTCGAGATATTCGGCTACCAGTGAAACCGGCAACCGGGGCCGGCCGCGGCGCCGGAAGGCAAACGGGCCGGCGGGGATGACGTTGGCCGGGGGAAAGACGCTGCCGGCGATCCCGCTGGAAAAACGGCGGGTAACGGCGAAGGTGCGTCTGCTGGCGCCGATCTCGGCGCGCTACCGTACCCGCAGCCGGATGCGCGCTGTGCCGGAGCAGGTGCATGGCGTGTTCGAGCATTTCGTGATGCCTTACGACCGCAAGATACTGTTCATGAAGAATTCCAAGGCCGGCTGCACCACGGTTGCCGCGCTGATCGTCAAATACGCCACCGGCAAGGATACCGAACGGGTCCATACCCTGAAGGACGGCCTGTACCAGTCCGAGGAGCACTGGCAACTGTTCGATCAGGCGTTCCGGGACAGCGCGACCTTCTGCTTTTCGATGACGCGGCACCCGGTTGAGCGGTTCGCCTCGGCGTTCCTCGATTTCTGCGTCGACATGAGGAATGCGTCGGTGCCGCGGCATCTGCCGGCCATGCGGGCGCGCGGCTTCGTGCCGGGTGGCGACACCGGGCGCAACCTTGAGGCGTTTCTCGGCTATGTCGAGGAATCGCTGGCGCTGTCGGGCATGTATTCCGACCGCCACTGGCGCGAGCAGCACCGCAATCTGGGCCTGGGGTATTTCCACTACGATTTTATCGGCAAGCTGGAAAACTACGCGGACGACATCCGCTTCGCCTTCGAATCGGCGGGGCTGGGCGGATTCCTGGCGGGCGGGGACTGGCGGCAGCGGCGCAACGTCTCGTCGCCGGACGACGTCGCGCTGACGCGCCGGCAGATCGCCAGGATCGAGGCGCTCTACGCCAGGGATTTCGAGATGTTCGGATACGAGTGACGTCCCGGCCGCCGCGCCGGGACCTCTTTGTCTTGTGCTTCGCGTCACGAGGTCCCGGCGCGGGGGCCGGGACGTGTCGGGTGCCTTTCATAACGCACCGGTCACCGGCGGGCCGACTGACCGGCCCGCCGAAATCTCACATGCCGTCAATGCCTCAGGCGTCTTCCCGGAGTTCCTCG
>JBHHXR010000219.1:0-5194 GCA_046757205.1 Paracoccaceae bacterium | reverse complement strand
TTGGCCGACCGCGCCACCATCGCCAACATGGCGCCGGAATACGGCGCCACCTGCGGCTTCTTCCCGGTCGACGGCGAGACGTTGCGCTATCTGCGCCAGTCCGGCCGTCCGGAGGATGCGATCGCGCTGGTCGAGGCCTACGCCAAGGAAAACGGCCTTTGGCGCGGGGCGGATTACGCGCCGGTCTACACCGACACGCTGGAGCTTGACATGGGCACCATCGTGCCGGCGATTTCCGGGCCGAAACGGCCGCAGGACTACCTGCCGCTGGACACCGCGAAGGCGGCGTTCGCGCGCGAGATGAAGGAGACCTTCAAGCGGCCGCTGGACAAGCAGGTGCCGGTGGCGGGCGAGGATTACACCATGTCGTCCGGCAAGGTGGTGATCGCCTCGATCACCTCCTGCACCAACACCTCGAACCCCTATGTGCTGATCGGCGCCGGGCTGGTGGCGCGCAAGGCGCGGGCGCTAGGGCTGAATCGCAAGCCCTGGGTCAAGACCTCGCTGGCGCCGGGCAGTCAGGTGGTCAGCGAGTATCTCGAAGCCGCCGGGCTGCAGGAAGACCTCGACGCCATCGGCTTCAACCTCGTCGGCTACGGCTGCACCACCTGCATCGGCAATTCCGGGCCGCTGCAGCCGGAGATTTCGAAGGCCATCAACGAGGGCGACCTGGTGGCGACCGCCGTTCTGTCGGGGAACCGGAACTTCGAGGGCCGGATCAGCCCCGATGTCAGGGCCAACTACCTGGCCTCGCCGCCGCTGGTCGTGGCCTACGCGCTGGCCGGCGACATGAATATCGACCTGACCACCGAACCGGTCGGCCAGGACAAGGACGGCAAGGACGTCTTTGTGAAGGATATTTGGCCAAGCACGGCGGAAGTCGCGGAACTGGTTGAAAAAACGGTCACGCGCGAAGCCTTCCAGAAGAAATACGCCGCCGTGTTCGACGGCGACGAGAAGTGGCAGTCGGTAAAGACCACCGACAGCCTGACCTACGACTGGCCGCCGAACTCCACCTATGTGCGCAACCCGCCCTATTTCGAGGGCATGGGGCCGGAGCCGGGCAGCATTTCCGACATCGAAGGCGCGCGCGTGCTGGCGCTGCTGGGCGACATGATCACCACCGACCATATCTCGCCGGCCGGGTCGTTCCCGGAATCCTCGCCCGCCGGGCAGTACCTGATCGCCCATCAGGTGCCGGTGCGTGCCTTCAACTCCTATGGTTCGCGGCGCGGCAACCACGAGGTGATGATGCGTGGCACGCTGGCCAACATCCGCATCCGAAACGAGATGCTGGACGGCGTCGAGGGCGGCTATACCAAGGGGCCGGATGGCGCGCAGACCTCGATCTTCGAGGCGGCGATGGCCTATCAGGAACAGGGCACGCCGCTGATCGTGATCGGCGGCAAGGCCTATGGCGCGGGTTCCTCGCGCGACTGGGCGGCCAAGGGGGTGGCGCTGCTGGGCGTGAAGGCGGTGATCGCCGAGAGCTTCGAGCGCATCCACCGCTCAAACCTCGTCGGCATGGGGGTGATCCCGTTCGAGTTCACCGGCGGCGACACCCGCGGGACGCTGGGGCTGACGGGCGACGAGACCTTCTCGATCAGCGGTCTTTCGGGTGACCTGCGGCCGCTGGCCGACGTGCCCTGCACGATCGCCTACGCCGACGGCTCGACGCGGCGGATCACGCTGAAATGCCGGATCGACACAGAGGTCGAGATTGAATACGTCGAGAACGGCGGCGTGCTGCACTACGTGCTGCGAAACCTGGCGAAATCCGGCTGATCTTCGGCGGCGGCGCGGCGCGCAAGGCGGCGGTTTCCCGCAGCTTTTGTGATCGTGGGCGCCCTGCGCTAGGATAGCGGTGCGAAATCCTGTTCTCGGAGGCGCGCCCCGTGTTCAAGTCGTTCGATATTCCGCCGGTCTGGGCACTGTTCTGGGCGCTCGCGTCATATGTTCTGGCAAGGTTCCTGCCCGTTGTGGCATTCGGCGACGCGATGCCCGGGTTCATCGGCGTCGGCGGATCCTTCCTGATCGCGGTAGCCGGCTTTTGGCTGGTTGTCTGGTCGGCCCTCTGGTTCCGGCGAAAGTCCACGCCGATCGAGCCGGGTCAGGTGCCCAGGGCGCTGATCGTGGAAGGCCCGTACCGGCTGTCGCGCAACCCGATCTACACGGGGATGACGCTGATCCTGTTCGGCTTCGCCCTCTGGCTGGGGGCGGCAAGCGCGTTCGTGGGCCCGGCAGGGTTTGTGTGGGTGGTGACAAGACGCTTCATACTCAGGGAGGAGGCCGCCCTGCGCCACACCTTCGGCGAAAAGGCCGACGCCTATATCCGTTCCAGCCGGCGGTGGTGAGCGGGAGCATCGCTAAGGTGCAACGGCCGCATGCGATTGTGATCAACCTCACCAAGGCTTGACTGGCGAAATGGCCCCGGTCCGGCTAGGTATTACCGGTCAGAACCGCCGGAGACGCCATGAAGCCGCTGACCGTGATCTTCGCCGCCGTGCTGGCGGTATCGCCGCTGGCCGGAAACGCCGGTTCGCCGGTAGTGGTGGAGCTTTTCACATCACAGGGGTGCTCGTCCTGTCCGCCGGCGGACGCGGTGCTGGGCGAACTCGCTGAGCGTGACGACGTGCTGGCGCTGTCGCTGCACGTGGACTACTGGGACTACCTGGGCTGGAAGGACGCCTTTGCGTTGCCGAAATTCACCCGGAGGCAGAGGAATTATGCGCACGCCTTCGGCAACCGTTCGATCTACACGCCGCAGATTGTCGTGCAGGGAGCGGAAGATGTCGTCGGAAGCAGGAAGCGCAAGATCGGCACCCTGATAGCGCGGCACGCAGCCGCCGGCAGCGGCGCGGACCTCAGCGCCCGGCGATCCGGCGCCGATATCGCGATCTCGCTGAAACCGGGTGGCACACCGGCGGGGAAATGTGTCGTGCACCTCGTCGAATACGCGCCGGAAATGAAGGCTTCGATCACCCGTGGAGAAAATGCCGGCCTCTCTCTCACCTACCACAACGTGGTGCGGCGCTGGATTGCCGTCGGCGACTGGGACGGCCGCAGCGCGGTGACTCTTCACGCCGAGAGCACATCGGGCCTGCCGGTCGCCGTGATTGTCCAGGCGGAGAATTCAGGGCCGATCATGGCGGCGGCGAAGCTCAAATAGGCGAAGCGCCCTCGTCCACGAGATCCTTGTGCAGTTTCCAGCGCTGGTGCAGCCAGTAGAACTGCTCGGGGTTGGCGCGAACACGCGCCTCCAGCCTGTCGTTCAGTTCCTGGGTCATTTCCGCGGGCGTCGTATGCGCGGCCGGGCTTTCGAACACGACATCGACCTCGGGTGAGTTTTCGCGCCGGATATTGAAATTCGGAACCACGAGAAGGTCGAATTTCAACGCAAGCTCGGCGATCGTCGTCGCGGTGTGCGCAGGGTGGCCCATGAAGCGGAACAGCGGCGCCCGCTTGATCGACTGGTCGTGCATGACGCCGACGAAGCCGCCCTTGCGCAGATGCCGGATCATGGCGCGCATGCCCTGGGCACCGCGCGGAAAGACCGGCTCGCCGCGCTGGCGGATGGCGTCGAAATAGTCGGAATCGAACAGCGGGTTGTTGCTCGGGCGGTAGAGCGCGCCGCACTCCATGCCGGCGTCCATCAGCGTGATGCGCCCGGCCTCCCAGTGACCGAAATGCGCAGCCATGATGATGGCGCCGCGGCCCTCGGCGCGCGCCCGCCTGAGCGCTTCGAAACCCGGACCCGACACGTGGAAATCCGATTTCTGGGCAACGATCTCGGCGCCACACTGCATTTCCATCAGCGAGCGCCCGAGATTCAGCAGGATGCGCCGCCGCAGCGCCTGTCTTTCGGCCGGCCCGAGGTCGGGAAAAACCAGGTCCAGGTTGTTGTCGATCCTGCGCCGAAGATTGGGCGACAGCGGCACGATGAGCTGCATGAGCCGGCCGGCGAAAGCTCCACGGACGTTCATCGGCAGCGGGCTGGTCGCCTTGACAAGAAGCCGCTTGCCGAAGTTTTCGGCCCAGTCGCCGACGGAGCCGGAACGCACGGCCGCCGGTCCGGCGCGTGTGCCGCCGCGGGTCGATTCGGAGTCGTTGTTCATTCAGCGGTTCCGCAGGCGATCTGATGCTGTCGCATGCCACACATATTATCCTGCGGCAATGGTTGCGAGGGCGGCGGCCCGGTGCGGCTCGGCGCGCCCTGCTGACATCGGCGGGCTTGCCGCCCGGCTGCGGCGCCAATCAAACCGGTTTGCGGAACGCGAGTTCCATGTCGTTTGAGGGCACCGGGACCTGCCGCGCCGGGCCGCGGCCACTGTTCACGTCTTGACCGGGTTGATGATCATCACCATCTGGCGGCCTTCCATCTTCGGAATGGCCTCGACCTTGCCGAGATCGACGGTATCCTCGGCCACGCGCTCCAGCAATTTGCGGCCCAGTTCCTGATGCGCCATTTCGCGGCCGCGGAACCGCAGGGTGATTTTCACCTTGTCGCCGTTGTCGAGAAACCGGTGCACGTTGCGCATCTTCACGTCATAGTCATGGGTGTCGGTGTTCGGGCGGAACTTGACTTCCTTGACCTCGATGATCTTCTGCTTCTTGCGGGCTTCGGCTTCCTTTTTCTGTTTTTCGTACTTGAACTTGCCATAGTCCATGATCTTGCAGACCGGCGGTTCGGCGTTCGGCGATATTTCCACGAGGTCGAGTCCGACGTCTTCGGCCAGCTCGATGCCCTTTTGCGGGGGAACGACGCCGACCAGTTCGCCATCGGCGTCAATCAGTCGGATTTCGGGAGCGCGGATTTTTTCGTTTACGCGGGGGCCGGTGTCACGCGTCGGTGGCGCGTTGTGAGGTCTGCGAGCTATGGTTTTCTAGTCCTTCTGTCGTTGGTCTGACGATTGCCGATGGCGGGCAGTATACCCGACTTGGCGGCGGATATAAGTGGCTTTGTTCAGCGCCGTATTCAAGAGCAAAACGAAAGACATTCCGTGCAATTCGTCTTCGGTGGGGGGTGCGGGCTTGGTGCGCAGAACCGAGGTCGGCGCGCGAACCGGGGTGGACGTGAAGCGCCCGCCCATGGGCGGGCCGGGCGCGAGGGATGGCATGGGGTGGGGATATGCCGTTGAGGTCCCCGCTTGCGCGGGGATGACATGTCAGCGCAGGTCGGGCGGCAGGGCTTCCC
>JBHHXR010000218.1:0-5308 GCA_046757205.1 Paracoccaceae bacterium | reverse complement strand
CTCCGCGTCAAGGCGAATGACGGGCGGTTCAGGCGCTGCGCCGGTGCTCCTGCGGCTCGTGCGTCGGGCGGAAACGAGCCCGCGCAATGCTGTCGGCCGTGGCCCCCGGTGCGCGGCCGGTCTTCTCGGCGGTATCGAGTACGCTGTCCAGCGTGTCGGGCAGGGCGTCGAGCTTCTGCCGCACGCCGTCCTCGGTCAGGCCGATCAGCCGGCCCGCGGCGGAAATCAGACCGCCCGCATTCACCAGGTAGTCGGGGCAGTACAGGATTTCCCGGCGCCGCAGCCGCTCGTCGTCTTCCGGCGTGGCAAGCTGGTTGTTGGCCGATCCGCAGACGATGCCTGCGCGCATGCGCGGTATCGTCACCGCCGACAGGTCCTTGCCGAGCGCGCAAGGCGCAAAGACATCCGCCTCGACCGTCAGGATTTCATCGACCTTGGCGGGTTGCGCGCGGAAGGCTTCGCTGGCCCGCGCGACGGCGTTCCGGTCGATATCGGCGACGGTCAGTTTCGCGCCGGCCTCGTGCAGCAGGCGGCACAGTTCGTAGCCGACATGGCCGAGCCCCTTGACTGCCACATGGCAACCGGTCAGATCGCGCCCGAAGCGCCGCCTGACAGCTGAGCGAGTGCACAGAAAGACACCAAGCGCTGTGCTCGGCGACGGATCGCCGTCATAACCGGAAACGCCGGCCACATGCTTCGTCTCACCAGCGATCAGGTCCATGTCCTCGACCGAGGTTCCGACGTCCTCGGCAATGATGTAGCGACCGCCGAGACGGTCGACGATACGGCCCATGGCCCGCATCATGTGCGGCGTTTTGGCCTGGCCGGGCGCGGTCACGATCACCGACTTGCCGCCGCCGAAGGGCATTCCCGCCAGCGCCGCCTTGTAGCTCATGCCCCGGCTGAGCCGCAGAACGTCGGTCAACGCCTCGCCGTCGGTCTTGTACGACCAGACCCGACAGCCGCCCATCGCGGGACCGAGCGTGGTGTCGTGAACCGCAATAATGGCCGACAGGCCGGCCGCCGGGTCGCGCGCGAATACCACCTCCTCGTGGTCGTCGAATTCTGGATGGGAAAACACACTTCCTGTGCTCATGACAGATTCTCCTCTCCGGGTGGGGCTACGCGCCCATTTTACCGCGGAATGCGCGTCATTTGGTTGCGTTCTTGGCGCGCGCGCCGAAGTGTTCGGAAAGAACCGCCATCGTCGGCGAAACAAACTTTCAACCGTGAAAACGCGGTATCGCCGCCTCGCGGCCGCGTCAGTTTTTCCGCTTGCCGAGTCGCGCCGTCTTCGCATATGCAGCACGCGGGCGCGTCGCCGGGTAAGGGCGAGCGGCGGCGGGCTCGGGAACCTCGCCCTGACGACGGAGCCGTCCATGAGCTTCCCCGAAAAGCCGCAGGTCCGGCCTGCGCGCCCGTATTTTTCCTCAGGCCCCTGCCCCAAACACCCCGGCTGGTCGGCCGAGGCCGTTGCCGCAAAGGCATGGCTGGGGCGGTCGCACCGCGCCGCCGGGCCGAAGGCGCAACTGAAAGAGGCCATCGACCGGATGGCGGCCGTTCTGGAAATCCCCTCCGACTACCGTCTCGGCATCGTGCCGGCGTCCGATACCGGCGCCTTCGAGATGGCGATGTGGTCGATGCTGGGGGCGCGGCCCGTCGATATGCTGGTCTGGGAGAGCTTCGGCGCGGGATGGGCGGCGGACGCCCGGAAGCAGCTCAGGCTCGAAGATTGCCGGGTTCATGAGGCTCCCTACGGCTTGCTTCCCGATCTTTCTGCGGTGCGCCCGCATGCCGATGCCTGTTTCACCTGGAACGGCACCACTTCCGGTGCCCGGGTGCCGAACGCCGACTGGATCGCCGCGACTCGCGAAGGATTGACCCTTTGCGACGCCACCTCCGCCGTTTTCGCCCAGTCGCTCGACTGGCCGAAACTCGATGTCACGACGTTTTCCTGGCAGAAGGTGATGGGTGGCGAGGCGGCGCATGGCGTTCTTATCCTCAGCCCGCGCGCCGTCGAACGGCTGGAAAGCTACACGCCCGACCGCCCCCTGCCGAAAATCTTCCGGCTGACCAAGGGCGGCAAGCTGATCGAAGGGATTTTTTCCGGCGCCACCATCAACACGCCGTCGATGCTGGCGGTCGCCGATTGCATCGACGCGCTCGACTGGATCGACGCGACAGGCGGCCTGGCGGCCACCATGCGACGCGCCGATGCCAATTTCGCGGCGCTTCAGGGCTGGGTGGACCGTACCGGCTGGGTGGAAAATCTGGTGGCCGATCCGGCGGCGCGCTCAAACACCTCGGTGTGCCTGAAGATCACCGACGCTTCGGTCTGCTCGCTCGACGATGCCGGCCAGCGCGCTTTCAGCAAGAGAATGGTGGCGCTGCCGGAAGGCGAACACGCCGCCTTCGACATCGGTGGCTATCGCGATGCGCCCGCCGGGCTCCGCGTCTGGTGCGGGGCAACCGTCGACACCGCCGATATCGAAGCGCTCACGCATTGGCTCGACTGGGCCTTCGCGACGGCCGTTTCCAGCCTGGCCAGCGCCTGATCCATGAAATCGCGGACCCGCTCCGCAACCCGAAGAGACGAAAAAGGAACCGATCAGATGCCCAGAGTTCTGATATCCGACAAACTGTCCGACGCCGCGATCGATATTTTCCGCAACAACGGCGTGGAAGTCGATTTCCTGCCCGCCATCGGCAAGGAACCCGAAAAGCTTGCCGAGATCATCGGTCGCTACGACGGCCTTGCCATCCGCTCCGCGACCGAGGTCACCGCCGACCTGATCTCGCGGAGCGACAATCTGAAAGTGATAGGGCGCGCCGGCATCGGGGTCGACAACATCGACATTCCGGCGGCGTCGGCCAAGGGGATCGTGGTGATGAACACACCCTTCGGCAACTCCATCACGACGGCCGAACACACGATCGCCATGATGCTGGCGGTGGCGCGCCAGATACCGGCGGCCAACTGCTCGACCCAATCCGGCAAGTGGGAAAAATCGAAATTCATGGGCGTCGAGATCACCGGCAAGACGCTGGGGCTGATCGGGGCCGGGAATATCGGCTCGGTGGTGGCGACGCGGGCCATCGGGCTGAAGATGAAAGTGATCGCCCACGACCCCTTCCTCAGTCATGACCGGGCGAAAGAACTGGGCGTGGAAAAGGTCGACGGTCTGGAACACCTGCTCGCGCGCGCCGATTTCATCTCGTTGCATCTGCCCAAGACGGAAAAGACCGCCAACATACTTTCCGCCGTAAGGATCGCCGGCATCAAGAAGGGCGCGCGCCTGATCAATTGCGCCCGCGGCGGGCTGGTTGACGAGGAGGCGGTCGCCGAAGCGCTGAAATCCGGCCAGCTCGCCGGCGCCGCGTTCGACGTTTTTTCCTCCGAACCGGCCGTCGAGAACCCTCTGTTCGGCCTGCCCAACGTCGTCTGCACGCCGCACCTGGGCGCCTCGACCGGCGAAGCGCAGGAAAACGTCGCGCTTCAGGTGGCCGAACAGATGTCGGACTACCTGGTGCGCGGCGCCATCGCCAACGCGCTGAACGCGCCGTCGGTGACCGCCGAGGAGGCGCCGATCCTGAAGCCCTGGATCGCGCTGGCGGAGATGCTCGGCGGCTTCGCCGGGCAGGTGACGGAAAACCCGATCAAGGGCATCGAGATAGAATACGTGGGCCGCGTCGGCGAACTGAATCTCAAACCGCTGACCGCGGCCCTGACGGCGAGCCTGCTGATACCGCTGGTCGGCGAGGGCGGCGTCAACATGGTCTCCGCGCCCATCGTGGCGCGCGAACGCGGCATGCGCATCTCGGAGACCCGCAAGGACGCGCAGGGTGCCTTCGGTTCCTACATGCGGCTGATCGTCGAGACGGAACAGCAAACCCGCTCGGTTGCCGGCACCATATATTCCGACGGCAAGCCGCGCTTCATCCAGATCAAGGGCATCAACCTGGAGGCCGAGCCGCAGCCGTTCATGCTCTATACAACGAACGCCGACGTGCCCGGCTACATCGGTGCGCTCGGCCTGAAACTCGGCGATCTCGGCATCAACATCGCCACCTTCGCGCTGGGTCGCGCCACCAAGGGCGGCGAGGCGATCGCGCTCCTCGGCGTCGACGAGAAGGTGACGGAGGAGCATCTCGCCGAGATCGGCAAGCTGCCGCAGATCGTGCAGGCCAAATCGCTGGTGTTCTGAAGGGCGGTAAGTCGGAGAGGCGTGCGCCGCGACTCATACACTGCAAGCTGAACCGGGTTCCAGTTCAGCAGGATTCTATTACCGGGGAAGATGTACTGAATTCTGGATGACTTTGCTCTGGACTAGGTTTCATTGCTCCAGAAAGTACCTTGCCGGACAGAGCAGCCGTTCGCCAGACTGCCCGGACGACCGGATATTGACACTTAGCCGCCATTTCGTCCTATGTGGTGGACTATCGACACTGCCCACTAATAGCATCGGAGTCTGAGTCGATTGAAAACCGACAAACTGTTGCTCGACCGTTGGACGGGATACGCTCTGCCGGAGGATTACACAGCTTGGGCCGTTGAACTTATGATGGATGGCCGTGACACACCCTCCCTCTGCGTCCTCGCGGGATTGATTCCCGCTCTTGAGAGGGATGATATCGAGGACTACTTTTTGCGAAGCTGTAATGAGCTGAATTTGAGACCACTGGACCCGAGCGACGACCCTCGCGATGCAGCGCCCTTGGTTAGACGACTCTATCAGTCAGGGACGCTCTCACCCAAAGAGACATTACGGCGTATGTCCAGTCTCTATGAACGTTCTGATTATTCTGACCCTCTTCTGAGCCTTTGGTTTGGGGTTGAAGATGAGTTCTTCCCAGAGCCAATGGAGTTTTTGGAAGAATGGATCGACCGAGAGTGGGGACTGTTCGATCTGGCTTCTGAACTGGATATCCCCAGCGAGTTCTATAGATTTTGTCGGTGCGAAAGTTGCCGACACATTGGTCTTCGCCCGCAAGCGGCATCTCTCCTCGAGCGTGAGGTGGCTGTAGCTTTCTCCCATGGCTATCCTGCTGATAGCAGGTGTCGCACTTGGTTTGTGAATCTAAGAGATACCCACCTCGCGCAAGAAAAAGTCGAGCATCCAGTGATCCCCTGTTGGCATCAAACTCGGCCCTCGATCCAGCGCGCTTTGCGGAGTTGTCGTGGGCGGAGAATCAGCGCTTTCGGACGGGTGATCAGGGCGCTATAGGTTGCCGGGTTTTTCTTGGAGGTGATTGATGGCCAACGTCGTGGTGGTCGGCGCCCAGTGGGGCGACGAGGGCAAGGGCAAGA
>JBHHXR010000217.1:0-5317 GCA_046757205.1 Paracoccaceae bacterium | reverse complement strand
CGGAGGGCTGGCGGCTGGCCAACCCGGAGGACGCCAAGGCCGCAATGGCGGCGCTTCTCGGCGGTTCCGGGCCGCGTATCGAGGGCGAGAACATTTTCGGCCTTCCGAACGGACACGGCCCGGTGCGCATCGTGGCCACGGAGGCGCCGGTGCCGGGCGACGCGGAGACGCTGGTCTACCACGCAAAGCGCTACGCGCTCGGGCTGGGCTGCGCGCGGGGCTGCGATGCGGCGGAGATGCAGGCGCTGGTGACACGGACGCTGGAGGCGGCGGGCATCGCGCCGGGGGCGGTGGCCTGTGTCGTTTCGCTCGACCTGAAGGCGGACGAGTCGGCGGTGATCGAAACCGCGCGCTGGCTCGATGTTCCCCTGCGGCTTTTCTCCGCCGCCGAACTGGAAGCCGAGGTGGCGCGGCTGGCCAATCCTTCCGAGGTGGTTTTTGCCGAGGTTGGCTGTCATGGCGTCGCTGAGGGCGCGGCGCTGGCGGCAGCGGGCGCGGGGGCGGAACTGGTGGTTCCGAAAGTGAAATCCGCGAACGCCACCTGCGCGCTGGCGCGGGCCGACACGCCGATCACCGAGATGCCCGGCCGGGCGCGCGGACGGCTGTCGCTGGTCGGTATCGGCCCGGGGCGGGCGGCGTGGCGGACGCCGGAGGCGACACGGGCCATCGCCGGGGCCGACGAACTGGTGGGCTACGGGCTCTACATCGATCTGCTGGGGCCGCTGGCGGCCGGCAAGCCGCGCCGGGATTTCCCGCTGGGCGGCGAGGAGGACCGCTGCCGCCACGCGCTGGAGCGCGCCGGCGAGGGGCGCGACGTGGCGCTCGTCTGCTCCGGCGACGCCGGTATCTACGCCATGGGGGCGCTGGTCTTCGAGCTTCTGGACCGGGATGCGTCTGCCGGCGGCGTCAGCGCCGCGGCGCGGCGGGTCGAGGTTGTCACGGCGCCGGGGATTTCGGCGCTGCAGGCCGCCGCGGCGCGGGCGGGCGCGCCGCTGGGGCACGATTTCTGCGCCATTTCGCTCTCCGATCTGCTGACGCCGCGCGAGGACATCCTGCGCCGGGTGCGGGCGGCGGCCGACGGCGATTTCGTGGTCGCCTTCTACAATCCGGTGTCGAAGCGGCGGCGGACGTTGCTGGCCGCGGCGCGGGACATCCTGCTGGCGCACCGTCCGGCGGAGACGCCGGTGCTGCTTGCGGCGTCGCTGGGCCGGGACGGAGAGAGCCTGCGCTATGTGCGGCTGGACGCGCTGAGTGTGGATGACGTCGACATGCTGACGGTGGTGCTGGTGGGCGCCAGCACGTCGCGGCTGACCGCCTTGGGCGAAGGGCCGCGGATGTACACGCCGCGCGGCTACGGCCGGAAGATCGGCGGAGGGTCGGGGTGAACGCGCGTCGGGAAGCCGGGGGGATTCGGAGGGACTGCGGGGCCACCAATCCGGATCCCGCCGGGGACGCATGCGGCCCGGACAGCGCCCGACGCGGCTCTGTCAGCGAGGCCGACGCATGTGGGAAACAGGTTGGCCACGTTGAAGTGACCGGACGCTTCTGGCGGCACCGGCATGCACTCAGCCCTTTGCCAATGACTTTCGCATCTCGCCGCTTGCGGGATGAATTTGCAGCGCACCTGCTTACACCGGCCCCGGGCACGGGCTGCAAGCCCGGGCCGCGCCCGACCCTCCCCACGGGAGGGCGCTCCGGCGATTTCACGCAAAGCGTTGACAACGTTGATGCTTTTGAACGCAACGCGCCGCAAGACCGTTGCGAGCGCTCACCCAGGGTCGGGCGCGTCCCTCTGCGCCTGGCACAGATGTCGTCGGACAGTCGCGGCGCGTCCTTCGTTCGGACCACGATCGAACCCGCTCGGAGATTCCGAGATGCTCGCTGGATCCATCAACGGCCAAATGCGATGGCCGCAGACCCTCGGGGCGGGCGCGGACCTGTGGTTCAGGACGCGTGTGGCAGCGTAATCCGGCCGGGGCAGGGGGTGGAAAATGTGTGTGCCGCGTGGCCGGGCGTGGCGGACGAGCGGCGGGAAACGGTAACGGGGGTCTCCCGCCCGAAACCGGTCTGCGACCGGTTTCCGTTGGGCCGGGCCCGCCTGCGGCGGGTCCGGTTTGCCGAGAGGCGGTTGACGGACAGGGCTGCCCGGTCAACGCGCCATCGCCATGGTGTGGCGCGGTCCGCCCACGTCAAGGACAAGCGGGCTGCGCCCGGCGCTGCGCGCCCCTTGACCCGGCCGGGCCGCTTTGCGCAGGAGGGCTGAATGACGGTGCATTTCATAGGTGCCGGGCCGGGCGATCCGGAACTGATTACCCTGCGCGGGCAGCGGTTGATCGCGGCCTGCCCGGTCTGCCTCTATGCCGACTCGCTGGTGCCGCCGGCCGTGGTGGCCGGCGCGCCGGAGGGCGCGCTGGTACTGGACACCGCACCCATGACGTTACGCGAGACCCATGCCGAGATGGTGGCGGCGAACCGGCGCGGCGAGGACGTGGCGCGGGTGCATTCCGGCGATCCCTCGCTCTACGGCGCCATCGCCGAGCAGATACGCCTCCTGAAGCGTGACGGCATTGCCTACGACATCACGCCGGGCGTGCCGGCCTACGCCGCGGCGGCGGCGGCGATCGGGCAGGAACTGACCATCCCGGAGGTGGCGCAGTCGGTGGTGCTGACGCGGCTGTCGATGAAATCGACCGCCATGCCGGAAGGCGAGACGCTGGAGAATTTCGCCCGCACCGGGGCGACGCTGGCGATCCACCTCGGCATCCGGCACCTGCGCGAGATCGAGCGCAGGCTGGCGCCGCATTACGGCGCCGATTGCCCGGTGGTGATGGCCTACCGCGTCGGCTGGCCGGACCAGAAAATACTGCGCGGCACGCTGTCGGACATTCATGCGAAGGTGCGGGCCGGGAAGATCACCCGGACGGCGCTGGTGCTGGTCGGCCCGGCGCTGGCGGAAGGCGGCGGATTTCCCGATTCGGCGCTCTACGACGGTTCCCGCCCGCATGTGCTGCGCCCGACACGGCGCCGCTGAGCGCCGGACCGCGGCGCAAGAAACCATTTGACCAGAATCACCAAATGCCCGCACCATGGTTCCCGTAACGAGTGGTGGGGAATACCATGGAACAGCATATCTCGCCGGAGATCCTGGAAGGTCTGCGCCGCGCCCGGCGGCTTGCGGAGCGCAAGAAGCCGCGTCTTCGCGTGCATGCCGGCGACGAAGTCTATCCTGTCCTGAGCGTGTGGGAGGACGGCTTTGCCGTCGAGATCGACCGGCACACGCACCTGCGCGGCCTCGTCGATCTCTACGATGGCGGGCGGCACCTGTCGCAGTGCCTGATCATCCAGTCGGAGCCGGACGGCGACGTGATGCGCTACGAGTACAAGCGGCGCACCGACGTCACGGACCATCCGGCGGTGGACTACGTGATCCCGGACGACAAGCCGGTGGCGCTGCTGCGCTGAACGCCGGACGGTCAAGCAAGCATGCCGCGAGGCGGTGACGCCTTTTGTGGCGATCGCCTTGCGTGACGAAACATTATTCACGGGAAATGTCGTTTGGCGGAACAATCTGCGAAGTTTCCCCGATATCCGGCGCAACAATCCGATACTCTCCCTGCCGCTCTCTGCTAAAGAGGCGCGGTCGAGCCGAGCGGGGGATTTCCGATGATCGAGACGCCTTATCTGCTGTTTCTCGGCGATGCGCCGGACGGTCTGGCCGCCAAGGTGGCGCAGGGTATCCGCGACTGGCGGCCCGATGCGTCGGTCGGCCAGTACCGGATGACGGGCTGCAACGCCGACATGGGCCTGCCCGACATGACCATAGCCGAAGCCGCTGCGGCCGGGGCAAAGACGCTGGTGATCGGCGTCGCCAACCGCGGCGGGGTGATTTCGGACGCGTGGAAAGCGGTGCTGGTCGAGGCGCTTGACGCCGGCATGGACCTGGCGGCCGGGCTGCATAACCGTCTGAGCGACGATCCCGGACTGGCGGGTGCCGCCACCAATGCCGGGCGGACCTTGCATGACGTGCGGGTGCCGATGGGCCACTTTCCCATCGCCGACGGCAGGCGGCGGGAGGGCAAGCGCATTCTCGCCGTCGGCACCGACTGTTCCTGCGGCAAGATGTACACCGCGCTGGCGCTGGAAAAGGAAATGCGGGCGCGCGGCATGAAGGCGGATTTCCGCGCCACCGGGCAGAGCGGCATCCTGATCACCGGCAGCGGCGTGCCGCTCGATGCGGTGGTCGCCGACTTCATGGCCGGGGCGGTCGAGGCGATCACGCCAGCAAACGAGCCCGACCACTGGGACGTGATCGAAGGGCAGGGCAGCCTGTTCCACGCCTCCTATTCCGGGGTCACCATGGCGCTGATCCACGGCGGCCAGCCGGACGCGCTGGTGCTCTGCCACGAACCGACGCGGAGCCATATGCGCGGCCTGCCGCATTACCCTGTGCCACCGCTGGAGGAGTTGCGGCCGCTGGCGCTGCGGCTGGCGCGGATCGTCAATCCAGACTGCTTGGTCATCGGCTGCGCCATCAACACCGCGAAGATGGGCGAGGCTGAGGCGCAGAGCCATTTGCGGGAGACCGAGGAACGGCTGGGCCTTCCCTGCGTCGATCCGTTCCGCGACGGCGCTGGCCGGCTGGTGGATGCGCTGTGAGCGGTATTTCTGTCGTCGCGCGGATCGAGACGTTCCCGACGGCGGGCGCGTGGACGATTTCGCGCGGTTCGGTGAACGAGATCGTGGTGGTCATCGCCGAGGCGCGCCTGGGGGGCGCGACGGGGCGCGGCGAGTGCCGCCCGTATCCGCGCTACGGCGAGACGCCGCAGCGCGTGGCGGCGGATATCGAGGCGGTTGCGCCGAAGCTGGGCAGCGATCCCGAGGCTGACCTGTCAGCGCTGATGCCGCCCGGCGCGGCGCGCAACGCGGTCGATTGCGCGCTGTGGGATCTGCGGGCGAAGCTTGCCGGAAGGCGCGTATGGGACCTGGCGGGGCTCGCTGCGCCGGGGCTGCTGGAGACCACCTATTCGTTGTCGCTCGACACGCCGGAGGCCATGCGCGCGAAGGCGGCGGAGAACGCGGCGCGGCCGCTTCTGAAGGTGAAACTCGGCGGCGAGGGTGATCTGGAGCGGCTGCGCGCGGTGCGTGCGGGGGCGCCGGCGGCCAGGATCATCGTCGATGCCAACGAGGGCTGGACGGCAGAGAGCTACCGCGCGCTGGCCCCTCAGATGCTGGCGCTCGGCGTATCGATGGTCGAGCAGCCGCTGCCGGCCGGGGAAGATGCGGCGCTGGCTGGCATGGACCGCCCGCTGCCGGTCTG
>JBHHXR010000216.1:0-5398 GCA_046757205.1 Paracoccaceae bacterium | reverse complement strand
CGACTGGACGCTGGCCGAGGGCGATCTCTTCCGCCGTGCCTTGAGCGGAGCGCGAACCAAGGAAGAGCGCTCGGCCATCAAGCGTGGTCTTGTGGCTCGCCTGCGCGAGCGCGGTGTCGACATCGCGGCGCGGCGTTCGCCGCTGCTGGAAATCGCCAACGATCCGGTGGACCGCGCGGCGGCGGAAAACGAAGTCGGGCCCGGGGGCGGGCGCGGCAGGGAAATCCTGCTCAGCGACGCCGAGCGGGAGGCTGAAATCGCCCGCATTCAACGAGACCTGGTGAGAAGACGCCGAAAGCGGCTTGCCCTTCTGTTCGCCAAACTCGCGTTTTTTGTTCTGCTGCCGACCTTCTTCGCCGGTTACTATTTCTACAACATCGCCACGGAAATGTATGAAACCAAGGCGGAGTTCGTAATCCAGAAATCCGAGGTCAGCGGCCAGTCGACGTTCGGCGGTTTGCTGTCGGGAACGGGATTCGCGAATTCGGCGGATTCGATAACCGTTCAGGGTTATCTGACCTCCCGCGAGGCGATGATCCGGCTCGACAAGGATCTCGGATTTGCCGAGCACTTCAAGCAGGAGCGGATCGACAAGCTGCAGCGGCTGCCGGAGGACGCCTCCACCGAGGATACTTACGCGCTCTACAAGCGGAATGTGACCGTCGGTTACGATCCCACGGAGGGTGTTATCAAGCTGTCCGTGGTCGCCGCGACGCCTGAAGCGTCGCAGAAATTCGCCAAGGCCCTGATTGCCTTCGCCGAAGAGCGTGTGGACAACCTTTCCCAGCGGGTCCGCGCCGACCAGATGAAAGGCGCCCGCGCCAACTACGACGAAGCCGAAACCGCGATGCTGGCGGCCCAGCAACGGGTGGTCGAATTGCAGCAAAGCAGGGGCGTTCTCAGCGCGGAAGTCGAAATGTCGGCGCAGATGTCGATCATAAATTCGCTCGAACTGGAACTGGAGCAGAAACGCCTGGCCCTGGCGGAAATCATGGCGAACAGGCGCCCGAACGATACAAAAGCCAGCGTAATCAGGGCCGAAATCAAGCGAATTGAAGCGCGCGTCGGCGAACTGCGGGCGAAATTGACGAGCGATGACAGTTCTCAGACATCGCTGGCAGGCATCGCCGGCGAACTCAGGGTCGCCGAAGCCGAGCTGGCGACGCGGCAATTGCTGCTGCAGCAGGCGGTGCAGCAACTGCAAACGGCCCAGAGCGAGGCGAACCGGCAGGTCCGTTATCTGTCGATGGGGGTCGAGCCGGTGGCGCCCGACCAGGCGGCTTATCCGCGGAAGTTCGAAAACACGTTGCTGGCCTTCGTGATATTTCTGGGGATCTACATCCTGCTGTCCCTTACCGTGTCGATCCTGCGCGAACAAATCAGTGTCTGACATGAACCAACAAGTCACCGTCACGGTGGGCGGGCTGGCAATTTCCAACACCGCGCCGCTCACGGTCATCGCCGGCCCCTGCCAGCTCGAAAGCCTCGATCACGGACTGATGATTGCCCGCAAGATGGCTTCGATCTGCCAGCGCAGCGGCGCGCAGTACGTGTTCAAGGGGTCATTCGACAAGGCGAACCGGACCTCGCTTGCCGGCAAGCGCGGCCTCGGGATCGATGCCGGCCTGGAAGTGCTGGCGGAAGTGCGCCGCCGCGTCGGTTGCGCCACGCTGACCGACATACACACCGCCGAACAATGCGCGCCGGCGGCAGACGCGGTGGATATTCTTCAGATACCGGCCTTCCTTTGCCGGCAGACCGACCTTCTGCTGGCGGCTGGCGGGACCGGCGCCGCAATCAACGTCAAGAAAGGACAGTTCCTGGCGCCGTGGGACATGGCCAACGTGGCGGCCAAGATCGCCTCGACGGGAAACAACCGGATACTGCTGACCGAGCGCGGCGTCAGCTTCGGTTACAACACGCTGGTTACCGACATGCGCAGCCTGCCGATCATGCGGCGCACCGGCTATCCGGTGGTCATGGACGCCACCCACTCGGTCCAGCAGCCCGGCGGCAGGGGCAATGCCTCTGGCGGGCAGCGCGAATTCGCCCCGGTGATGGCCCGTGCCGCGGTCAGCCTGGGCGTGGCCGCGGTGTTCATAGAGACCCACGAAGCCCCCGACACGGCACCGTCGGATGGACCGAACATGGTACCACTGGCCAGGATGGACCGGCTCGTCGGCGACCTGATGGCTTTTGACCGCCTGGCCAAAGAACGGCCGCTCGACGTGTAGAGTCACGCCGCCTCGAACACTCTTGCGGCAAACCGCCGGCCTCATTATTAGAAGCGGGCCGCTGGGGTGTAGCCAAGTGGTAAGGCAGCGGTTTTTGGTACCGTGTATCGTAGGTTCGAATCCTACCACCCCAGCCAGACAATTCCTGGTCCGGCACGAAGGCATGGGTTGCAGTATGGACCTGAAGCATCGGAGCGCGGCGGGGACAGCGGCGCCTCCCGCGGGATTCGGATGTTAGGATGACGCCCAGTTCGATCGTTATCACCGGGGCATCGGGAGGTCTCGGGCGGGCGCTGTCGGAGGTTTACGCCGGGCCGGGGCGGGCCCTTCTGCTGCTGGGCAGAAATGCCACGCGTCTCGCCGAGGCGGAGCGTCGCTCGCGCGAACTGCGGGCCGAAGTCCGGGTGGCGGGATTTCCCCTCGCCGACAATGACGCCTTGGTCGAGGCAATTACTTCGTTCGACAGGGAGTTCCCGATTGAGCTTCTCATCGTCAACGCCGGCGACAAGACCGGTAACAGGTCCGGCATCGAGGAACCGTCCCGAATGGCAGATGTCCTCGACGTGAATCTTGGCGCCGCGATGCGCACCGTGCAGGCGGCTCTTCCGGGAATGATGGATCGCGGGCGCGGTCACATAGCGTTGGTGTCGTCGACCGCAGCCCTGTCGCCGCACGCCGATCTTCTCAGTTACTCCGCCGCCAAGGCCGGGCTTCGCGCCTATGGCACAGCCCTTCGCCGGGCACTTCTCGATAGCGGTGTGAAAGTGACGATCATCACGCCAGGATTCATCGACACCCCTATGACCGACCGCCACAAGGGGCCGACACCGTTTGTCGTCTCGTCGGAACGTGCCGCTCGTATCATCCGTCGCGGGCTCGACCGGCAGGCGCGATACATTACTTTCCCGAAAGTGTTGTCGTTATTGATATTTTTGTCCGGCTGCCTACCCTCACGCCTGTCCGACTGGATAGACCGGGGTTTCAGGGCGGAGATATTACCCCGCAGCGACGACCCTTCGGGCGAGGGATAGGAAGTCACCGCGCGCCACGCAGCTTGCTCACGCGCGATCGCCTAATCCCTTTGATCGCCCATGTCGCCGGCGCTCAGTCCACTTGATTCCGAAACCAGCGCCGCCATCGCGTCTATCGCTTCATCCAGAACGGCCTCGTCGTGACCTGAAGTCAGAAAGAATCTCAGACGAGCGCTCTTGTTTGGCACTGCCGGCGCAATGATTGGCAGAACGTTGAATCCGCGCTCCAGCATCCGGTTCGAAATCCAGGCCGCCCGTATTGAATCCCCGATCATCACCGGGACCACAGCGAAGCCCTGACCGAGCCCGCAGTCGAGACCGCTTGACACCGCCCGCTCCAAGAAATGGCGCGCGAGGTCGCGCAATCGGCTTACGCGTTCCGGATCGGCCGCAAGGGCCTTCAAGGATGCGATCGCGGCAAGGGCGCTCGGGGCCGAAAGTCCGACAGAGAATACAAAACCCGGAGCCTTGTAGCGGAGCAGATCGGTCAGACCAGCCGATCCGGCGATGAACCCGCCGCAGGAGCACAGCGATTTCGAGAGCGTTCCCATGAGAATTTCGATCTCGCCCGGATCGACGCCGGTCTCCTCGCAGACGCCACGGCCGGTCCGGCCAAGCACCCCCAGTGAATGCGCTTCGTCCACCATAAGCCAGGCGTCGTGACGGGACTTGACTTCAACGAACCTCGCGAGATCGGGCGCATCGCCGTCCATCGAATACAGACCCTCAACGGCGATCAGTACGTTCCTGTAGTTCCCCCGCAGCTTCGACAGATTCTCGTCGACCCAGCCCCAGTCATTGTGAGGAAAGCTCAGATGTTCGGCATGCGAGGCACGGACGCCCTCAAAGATCGAATTGTGCGCCAGGGCATCCACCAGTACCAGATCACCCTTTTCAATGACCGTGCGAATGACGGCCACGTTCGTTGCATGCCCGGAAACCATCACCAGGGAGGCCTCCGCCCCGATGAATTCGGCGAGAAGTTGCTCCAGCTCGGCGTGGTAGTGTCTCTCGCCGCCAACCAGGCGCGACGCCGTGGCCGACACGCCCCATGTCGCGGCGCCCTGCGCGGCGGATGAGGTGACCGTTTCGGACTGATTGAGGCCGAGATAGTCGTATGACGCAAAATTCTCGACCCAGGCGCCGTCGATCTTCACCTTGGTGCCGCGCACTGCATCAGCGCGCCGGAAGAACGGTGACGGAATGCCGAGGGTCTGTCCGGCCGCTTTGGCTATGCCCACTTCCCGGTAGGCGGGAAGCGTCCTGAAATCGAACGCGTTTTTCGACGCGGATGCAATCACCGGGGATCCACGCCGTTCCTTGTGCCGCAAAGAATGTTGCAAGCGCAGATCCCGCAGCAGCGATTTCGACCTGTTCTTCATTGACGACGCCTCACATTCCAACGGCGCGCTTCAGTATCTGGTCACGCAACTCCTTCGGAACCTCTTGTGTAAGATGTCTGGACTCCATGTCGGCGGTCATTTCCTTCGGGCCGCCCAGTGCCGCGTTCGCAACCACCTGATGGGCGATCCTGTCCAGGCTCAGCCCGTCGGATATCGCCGCCGCGGACAGGTGGGAGCCAAGACGTTCCTCCGCGGCGAGGACCAGGTTCATGCCCATCAGACTGTCGAATCCAAGCTCAAGAAGCGGTCGTGAAGGATCAACATCCGAAGGGGCGGTACGCATGATCCTGGCGGTTTCCAGCACGAGGACCTTCAGCACGGCTTTTCTCGCACGAAGTTCGCCAAGCTCCCGCACCACCTGCCCGACATCGATCGCCGTCTCCGCGGAGTCCGGCCTGTTGCCGATGTTGAGGCACTCAAACAACGGCTCAGCTACCACAGGAAAGTTCGCCCCGAGCTTCGACCAATCGGTCGGCGCAATGGTAATCGTGGCGCGCTCGGGATCTCGTTCCAGCACGCCACCGAGCGCTTCCAGCGCCGATTCTGAATCCAGGAGCACTCCGAACCGACGTTCGATCAGGTCACGGGTCGCCGGGTGGCGAGACAGATACCCGGTATCGCCAATCGGACCCCATGCAATGGCCAATGCCGGTAGCTGCTCCCCACGCCGCCGGATGGCACTTTCCTCCATACCAAGATTTGCCGCAACATAGGGCGACTGGTCCAGCGA
>JBHHXR010000215.1:0-5477 GCA_046757205.1 Paracoccaceae bacterium | reverse complement strand
GACGTCATCCGGCGGCGCATCGCGCCGCCGGAACGCTTATCTCCGACCTGAACAATAACCGGGTACGGCCTCGCCGACCGCCGGGGGCAGATCATGAAATACATCCGGAGCATCAGACCAAGCAATTTCGTTCTCATCGCCGCGGCGCCGTTCATCGTCTACCTTTTCCTGGATTCCACGAAATACAGCCGTTCGCTGAAGGCGATCATCGGTGTCGAGACCGGCGCCGGCCCGCTTTTCGTCGGTTTCCTGATCCTGGCCGTTCTGCTGGCCGCGGGCCTGATCGCCAGCGTCCGCCAGCTTCGCGGCGACGATGCGTCGCGCAACCTCCACCTCCTGGCGATTGTCGCCTTCCCGCTGCAGGCGGTGCTGATCGCGGTGCTGTTGTTTTCCCCGGCGACGATCCTGCCTTTCGTGAATTCCGTCGTTGCCAACGCGGTCGATCCGTTCACTTCCGAATGGATCCAGAAGACCGTGCGGCCGCGGCAGCTTACGCCGGAAGTCGCGGCCATCGCGATGGCGACGTTCCGCTGGCTTCTGGTTGCCTATGGTGTGATCTTCGCGGTGCTTCTGGCCGCCGTGGCCTCGGCCGGCGGCAGGTACAAGCGGCCCGCCGCCAAGGCCTATGCCATTCTCAACGGGTTGCTGCTCGCCTACCTCCTGTTCGGCGTCCACTGGGGTTTCGCCTCCGGCATCGCCATCACTTTCCGCGCGGCAATCTTCGCCTATCTCTTCGCGGCGCTGCTCGGCCTCGGCTGGACGGGCCTGCAGACCCTCGGCCAGGGCAAGTGGACGATCGCCGTTTACGGCGCCATCAGCATCGCGCTCCTCGCTGCCGCGGCTTATTTTTTCGCCCAGCCGCGCGTCAACTACGTGCTGGTCGGAACCACCGAGGGGCGGATCGCCATCGTCAAGGGCACGCCGCAGGGCATGGCCGACACCATCCGCTTCGGCGAATACGACGGCGGCAACGGCGAAGGCACCAGGATCCGCAACGCACGCGACATCGAAAGCGCGCTGGCGCTGATCGAGAGTTCCAAGCAGGTCTCCGGCGCTTTCGTCCCGAAGGACGCCGACTGGCAAGGCCTGCCGCTGATCTGGGAGGCGGAATTCCTGCCCGACAGCGCCAAGACGCCGGCGCTGGCGTTTTCGGTCCTCGGTCTGCTTCTTCTGGTGCTGACCTTCGGCGCCTTCCAGCACGGAATGCACCCGCTGGCGGTCGGCTCGGAGTTCTTCGTCGATACCATCCGCGGCATTCCGATGCTGGTCATTATCCTGTACATCGGCCTGCCGCTCAGCGGCGCCATCAAGGACGCAACGGGCGGCGGCATCGACCTGACCAACATGACCCGTGGGGTGATCGCCATTTCCGTCGGCTATTCGGCCTATCTGGCGGAGATTTTCCGCGCCGGTATCGACTCCATCCCGCGCGGCCAGATCGAAGCCGCCCAGAGCCTCGGCCTGACACGCTGGAAAGTGGCGCGGCTGATCATCCTGCCGCAGGCGCTGCGCGTGGTGATCCCGCCCCTGGGCAACGAATTCATCGCCATGATCAAGGACACCTCACTGCTGTCGATCCTGTCGGTGCGCGACGTCACGCAAAGGATGCGCGAGTTCCAGGCTGCCAGCTTCCTGCCCTTCGCGCCGTTCAACACCGCCGCCATCCTCTACGTCGTCATCACGCTGGCCTGCGCCAGCTTCCTGAAATGGATCGAGCGGCGCTATGAACAGAAGGCGCATTGACGGGGTGGGAAAAACGGGCGCGGAATGAGTTCGACCTTCGATCATTGGCAAGCCGTCCTCGCCGAGGCATATGACATCGACGCGCGGTTGGAACCGCTGGCGGGCGAATACGACCTGAATTTTCGTGTGCGTGCAGCCGACGGACCGGGCTACGTGATGAAAGTCATGCGCCCGGACTGCGAGGCCGATCTGGTGGACATGCAATGTGAAGCAATCGAACATTCACTGGCCCGTGACCCCAACCTCCCGCTACCTGCGATAATCCCCGACAAGTCGCGCAATCGCTGGCGCAAACACTCCGACGAGAACGGTGCCCCGCGACTTGTCTGGCTCTTGAAGCGCTGCCACGGCACCGAATACGCCCGGTTTCGACCGCAGACCCTCTCGCTCGCCGAAAAATTCGGCCAAATCCTCGGCCGTCTCGACCGTGCGCTTGCAGATTTCGAACATTCCGGCCTTTCGCGCGGCCTGAAATGGGATCTGGCGAAGGCTGATCGTTTTGCCGCGCATGTCGATTCCATCGCCGATCCGTCCCGCCGCGCCATCGCGCGGGATATCCTGGCTCGCTTCGATGAACTGAAACCGGCGCTGGATGCACAGCCGCGCCAGGCGATCCACAACGACGCCAACGATTACAACATCCTCGTCCGCCACCCTGCCGGCCACGGCCCTCAGGTCACCGGCCTGATCGATTTCGGCGACATGACGCTCGGCAGCCGCGCCACCGAGATTGCCATCGCCGGTGCCTATGTGGTTCTGGACCGAAAGGACCCCGAACAAGCGCTGGCGCGTCTTGTGCGCGGCTACCATGCGGAAAACCCGTTGACCGGAGCCGAAACCGACCTGATCTTGCCGCTTCTGCTCATCCGCCTCGCCGTCAGCGTAGTGAATTCCGCCCTGATGCAGGCTGAGCGGCCCGACGATCCTTATGTGGTGATCTCGCAGGCCCCGATCTGGCGCTTTCTCGAAAAGGCCGGCGCAATCGACGAGGGGCTGATGGCCTGCCGCCTGCGCGCAGCCTGCGACCTGCCGGTGACGGACAGCGCCCCCGCCGTGCACGCGTTTCTTTCCGAAAACCGCGGCCGCTTCGCCGATGTGCTCGGCGCCTATCTGACGGATGCACCATTGCATCCGCTTTCAGTCCGCGATGCAATCACGCCGCAGGACCCGTTTCATTTGACAAAGGACGAGGCCGCGACGCTGGGCACCGAGGACGCGCGAGCCGAAACCTTCCTCGGCCTCTACGGCGAGCCGCGCCTGATCTACACGGCAGATGCCTTCCGCAATGGGCCGCACAAGGCCTCCGACCGGCGCACGGTGCATATCGGCGTCGATATCTTCTCGCCGCCCGGCACGCCGGTGCGCGCGCCGCTTCCCGGCACCGTCGCCACCGCCGAGAACCGCGCCGCGCGGCTCGATTACGGCGGCATGGTGATCCTGCGCCACCAGACGCCGCAGGGCGATACCTTTTTCACGCTCTACGGCCATCTCGACCCGGCCAGCATCGCCGCGCTGCAACCCGGACAGGCGATCGAACGCGGCGAGGCCTTCGCCACCCTCGGCGACCTGAACAACAACGGCGGCTGGGCGCCGCACCTGCATTTCCAGCTGGCACTGACCACCGACGGCATGGAGCACGACTGGCCCGGCGTCTGCGACCCCGATGAGCGGTATCTCTGGCAGGCGGTGTGCCCGAACCCGGCGGCGCTGCTGAACCTGCCGGACGACCGCGTGCAGTACCGTCCGCTCGACACCGCCGCCATCGCCGAAAAGCGGCGCACGAATTTCGCCACCAACCTGAAACTCAGCTACGCCGAGCCGTGCCTGTTCCTGCGCGGCTGGCGGCATCACCTGTTCGACGAATGGGGCAGGCCGTATCTCGATGCCTACAACAACGTCCCGCATGTCGGCCACGCCAACCCGCGCATCCGCGCCATCGCCGCCGATCAGCTGGCGCGGATCAATTCCAACACCCGCTACCTGCACCCGGCGCAGATCGACTTTGCCGAGGCGCTGCTGGCGAAGATGCCGAAGCACCTGACGCATGTGTTCTTCGTCAATTCCGGCTCCGAGGCGAACGAGCTGGCGATGCGGCTGGCCCGCGCCCGCACCGGGGCGAAGGACATGATAACGCCCGATCACGGCTATCACGGCAACACCACCGGCGCGCTGGCGCTCTCGGCCTACAAGTTCAACAGACCCGGCGGCGGCGGTGCCCCGGACTGGGTGCATCTGGTGCCGGTCGCCGATACCTATCGCGGCGAGCACCGGGGCGCGGATGCGGCGGAACGCTATGCCGCGCATGTGGACGACGCGATAGAAGATATCGCGAAGAAAGGCAGGCAACTGGCAGGCTTCATCGCCGAAACCTTCCCCAGCGTCGGCGGCCAGATCATCCCGCCGCCGGGCTACCTGCCGGCCGTCTACGAAAAAGTCCGCGCTGCCGGCGGTGTCTGCATCGCCGACGAGGTGCAGACCGGTCTGGGCCGCCTCGGCCACTACTACTGGGGCTTCGAGCAGCAGGAGGCGGAGCCCGACATCATGGTTCTCGGCAAGCCTCTGGGCAACGGCCACCCGCTGGGCGCCGTCGCCACCACGACAGAGATCGCCGAGGCCTTCGACAACGGCATCGAGTTCTTCTCCACCTTCGGCGGCAGCACGCTTTCCTGCCGTACCGGCCGCGAGGTGATCCGCATCGTCGACGAGGAGGGGTTGCAGGAAAACGCCCGGACAACCGGCGATCATCTGCTGAACGGCCTGCGAAACCTGCAAACCCGCCACGACATCATCGGCGAGGTGCGTGGCATCGGCCTGTTCGTCGGCGTCGATCTGGTGCGCGACCGCGCAACCCGTGAACCGGCCACCGCCGCCGCCGATTACGTGAAAAACCGCCTGCGCGAACGGCGGATACTCATCGGCAACGAAGGCCCCGCCGACAACATCCTGAAAATCCGCCCGCCGCTGACCATCGGGACGGATGACATCGACATGCTGCTGGAAACGCTTGACGCAGTACTGGCGGAAACCGCCTTTCTGGAAACCGGGGTGTAGTCCGATGCCAGCCGCCAGGGCCCATACACCGCGCTGTCTGCCCTTCCTGCCCCGGATCGCCCCGCGATCCGGCTCGCGCCCGACCCCGCCTCCCAGAGCGGGCGCGAAATGTTCATACGTTTCAACAAGGTGCGACCTGCACGCTTTGAAGAGACGCCGGCGCAATCGTCACCTCGCCCGCCCCCGGGGTCGGGCGCGAACCTGCCGTCGCTGCCTGTTGCCCGCGATGCGATGGTCGATGCCATGACCCTGGAACTCGGCGTCTGCTACTACCCCGAACAGTGCGAGCGCGGCCACTGGCGCGAGGACGCGCGCCGCATGGCCGATCTCGGCCTCGACTGGGTGCGTTTAGCCGAGTTTTCCTGGGCCTCGGTCGAGCGGCGGCGGGGATGCTTCACCTGGGACTGGCTGGATGAGGTCATTGGCATTCTCGGCGAAGCGGGCCTGAAGGTGATGATGTGCACGCCGACGGCCGCGCCGCCGAAATGGCTGGTCGACGAACACCCCGACATCCTGCCGGTCGGCCCCGACGGACGCACGCGCGGCTTCGGGGCCCGCCGGCACTACTGTTTTTCCAGCCGAACGTACTTGGCGGAAGCGTGCCGGATCGCCACCGAATACGCCCGCCGCTACGGGCAGAACCCGCATGTGCAGGCCTGGCAGATCGACAACGAATACGGCGA
>JBHHXR010000214.1:0-5558 GCA_046757205.1 Paracoccaceae bacterium | reverse complement strand
TGCCCATAATTCTTGATGCCAAACCTTCAAAACCGTTTAAAACTCAAGGCGTTACAGATTCGTTCGGTTTTGGAGTTTACTGAAAATGTCACTGTCTTGCCGGCACGACCAACACCTGAATGTGCGATTGCCGTGACGCACAGAGGCACATGCGAATCAAACGAAACGTATTACCACCGTTGGACTATCTTCTGGCGTTCGAGGCGGCGGCAAAATGCCAGAGCTTTGCCGCGGCATCCCGCGACCTGAATATCAGCGAAAGTGCGATCAGCCGCAAAGCCCGGTTGCTGGAATTGCACTATGGTGTGCCGCTGTTTGTGCGCGGCCACAAGTCTATCGCGCTGACGACGCAAGGAAAATCTCTCTTGGAAACGATTAGGCCGGCGATCCAGTCGCTGCGCGACGTTTCAACGGAAATGATGTCTCGGCAAAACCAAAACGAGGTTATCCTCGCCGCGACCAATTCGGTCGCCGCCCTGTGGTTGTTGCCGCGACTGCGCAAATTCAACCGGCGCAACCGGCAGCTCAAGATCATGTTGGTGGCCTCCGATGACGATGCGGAATGCTTGGCCGAAAATATCGACCTGACAATACTGCGCGGGGACGGAAACTGGTCGGGCTACCGATCGCGGATGTTGTTTGGCGAAACGGTCTTTCCGGTTTGTTCTCCGGGCTTTCTGGCAAGGCACCCGGAATCCGCAGACCTTGAGAATCTCGGCGCGCTTCCGATGGTTGAGGTTTCCAGCGGCCACAGGGAGTGGATGAACTGGGACACCTGGTTGCGCGGGCATCTTCCAGCGCCGCCGACCATCGAAAGATCGGTGGTATTCAATACCTACCCGTTGGCGATTCAGGCTGCTGTCGATGGGTTGGGTATCGCCCTTGGATGGGGGCATCTGGTCGATCATCTGCTGGAAAACGGGGTGTTGGTTCGTCCGTTACGACAAACCCATACTCGAACCGAATTTGGCTACTACCTGCTGCGGCTTGAAAAACGCAGGTCTTTTCCGGAACGCGATATCGTCGAGGATTGGCTGCTGAGTGAGAGCGCTCAGCGCAAGTCTTATGCGCTTCCCGGCTGAAGCCAGGTCGTTCTCGGGACACGCGGGCGAAGTGTCGCCCGGCGCGGCATGGCGACGCCCGGCAGGGAGGCTGGCTGTCAGGCGATTACCGTCTCGGGGCATCCCGGTGCCGTGACCGGTTAAGCCCGGCCTTTCCGTCCAGAATCATCGCCGGCGGAGCCCGGAATTCCCGCCCCCCGGCGCCGCGTCAGCTGGCGCAGCGCTGGCAGAACGGCGTGTAGGGCAGCAGGTCCAGGCGTTCCGCCTGAATTTCCTCGCCGCATTTCACGCAGAACCCGTATTCGTCCCTTTCCAGCCGTTTCAGCGCGGCGTCGATCATCCGTATCTCGGCGGTCGCGGCGTGGCCCATGTTTTCCAGCACCTCGTCGGATTCGCGTTCGGTGGCGCGTTCTTCGTCGTCCCGGTTGGGCGGCTGTTCGAGCGCGTCCTCGATCTCCGCGATCCGGGCTTCAAGCTCCTCTCGTCTCGCGGTGAGCGCCGCGCGGCGTTGGTCGATGCTGGTCATACAAGGTTTCCTCCGGATACTGGCGAATACTTGCCCCGATGTGTTCTTCGCGCCTTGATGCAGGTCAATCGGAGGCGCGCTCGGCGGCTTGCCGGGCAAGGCCGCTGTCGCGGTCGCTGACGCCGATCAGATTGACGACGAGGCGCAGGAATCCATCCTCCTCGGCGTCGCGCTTCCGGTCGGCCAGCACCACGCGCCAGAGGTCCTCCGCCACCTTGCGCCGTTCCTCGTAGGGGACCGCGTCCTTTACCTGCCGCGTGAACCGCACGGTGTCGGGCGAGCACGCCTCAAGCGCCTCCGCCTGCCGGCGAAGCGCGCGCGCCGCCTCCTGCGTCAGCCCATAGCGGCGGGCCAGCAGCGCGTCGATGGCAGCGATTTCGCGCTGTGCGTAATCGTGGTCGGCCCGCGCCACGCGCACCAGGAGCGCCGCCATCGCCAGCCGCTCGTCGTCTTGCGAAAGCGGATCCGCGCCGGGTGCGCCGGACAGTCGCCGAAGAAGCGTTTCAAACATGAAACACCATGTAATGCGCTTCCGGCGTCATACCAGACGCGACTGGTTCACGGCCGCGCGGACAAACTCCGCGAACAGCGGATGCGGCTCGAAGGGTTTGGATTTCAGCTCGGGGTGGAACTGTACGCCGACAAACCACGGGTGCTCGGGGATCTCGACGATCTCGGGCAGGCGCCCGTCCGGCGACATGCCGGAGAATCGCAGGCCCACGCCTTCCAGTTTCTCGCGGTAGGTGTTGTCCACCTCGTAGCGGTGGCAGTGGCGTTCCGATATGGCGCACGAGCCGTAGATTTCCGCCACCTGGCTGCCTTCGGCCAGCACGGCGTCGTAGGCTCCCAGCCGCATCGTGCCGCCCTTGTCGTCCTCGATTTCGCGCTTGATGGTGCGGTTGCCCTCCAGCCATTCCTTGAGGTGATAGACCACCGGCTCGAACCGTTTGCCGCCGGCCTCGTGGTCGAATTCCTCCGAACCGGCGTGCTTTACCCCCATCAGGTTGCGCGTCGCCTCGATCACCGCCATCTGCATGCCCAGGCAGATGCCGAAATAGGGCACGTTGCGTTCGCGCGCGAACTGCGCGGCGCGGATCATGCCCTCGGTGCCGCGCTCGCCGAAACCGCCCGGCACCAGGATGCCGTGGTAGTTTTCCAGATAGGGGGCGGGGTCCTCGCGCTCGAAAATCTCCGAATCCAGCCACTCGGCCTTCACCTTCACCCGGTTGGCGATGCCGCCGTGGGTCAGCGCCTCGGCAATGGATTTGTAGGCATCCTCAAGTTGCGTGTACTTGCCGACGATGGCGACATGCACCTCGCCGTCGGGGTGATAGACGCGATCCGCCACGTCTTCCCATTTCGTCAGGTTCGGCCGCGGCACCGGCGAAATGCCGAAGGCGTCGAGCACGGCCTGGTCGAGACCCTCCCTGTGATAGGCAAGCGGCGCCTCGTAGATCGATTTCAGGTCGCGCGCAGCGATCACCGCGTCGGGCCGGACGTTGCAGAAGAGCGCCAGCTTGGCGCGCTCCTTCTTCGGGATGGGACGCTCCGAGCGGCACACGAGAACGTCCGGCGCGATGCCGATCGAGCGCAGTTCCTTGACCGAGTGCTGGGTCGGCTTGGTTTTGAGTTCGCCCGAAGCTGCCAGAAAAGGGAGCAGCGTCAGATGCATGAAGATGCACCGCCCGCGCGGCTTGTCCTGACCGAACTGGCGGATCGCCTCGAAGAACGGCAGCCCCTCGATATCGCCGACGGTGCCGCCGATCTCGCACAGCACGAAGTCGACCTCGTCCTCGCCGATGGCGACGAATCGCTTGATCTCGTCGGTGACGTGCGGGATCACCTGGATGGTCTTGCCGAGATAGTCGCCGCGCCGCTCCTTCTCCAGCACGTTGGAATAAATCCGCCCCGAGGAGACGGAATCGGTCTTCCGCGCCGCCACCCCGGTGAAGCGCTCGTAATGGCCGAGGTCGAGGTCGGTCTCGGCGCCGTCATCGGTGACGAACACTTCGCCGTGCTCGAACGGGCTCATGGTGCCGGGATCGACGTTGAGGTAGGGATCGAGCTTGCGCAGCCGCACGGAATATCCGCGGGCCTGCAGCAATGCCCCGAGGGCGGCCGAGGCAAGCCCCTTGCCCAGCGACGAAACCACGCCGCCGGTAATGAAAACGAAACGTGCCATGCCTGCCTGGGGCTCCCGTGATCCTGTTGTTGTCGCTGGGCGGCTGGTCGCCGCGAAGCCGGTTCCACGGGAATCCAGTCATAAGAGATTCGCGGCTCCGCGGCAAGGCGCGCACCGCAATATCATGTGCCGTGCCCACCGTGGGCAACCAATGGTTGCCCGCAGACGGCGCGGCCTATTCGACAGGAGGTGGAGTGGCGGGCGCGCCCGGGTCGACCGGCGGGATCAGGTTGTCTTTCAGCGCCGGGGGCAGGTCGCTGTCCTGCGTCTGGCCGGTTTCGGTGCCGAGTGTCTCGATGACCGATTCGCCGGCCTGCTTGCGCGCCGCGACGATGGTCAGCGTCAGCGAGGTGGCGATGAACGCGATGGCCAGCGCCCAGGTGACCTTCGACAGCGCCGTGGCGGCGCCGCGCCCCGACATGATACCGCCGCCGCCGCCGCCAATTCCCAGCCCGCCACCCTCGGAACGCTGCAGCAATACCGCGCCGATAAGCGAGACAGCGAGAATCAGATGAATGGTCAGAATGACGTTTTCCATGGGTGCAACCGGGCCTTCAAACTCGGTCCGCGCTCTGCGGACGGTCGGGACGGGGGACTTCTACATACTATGAAAGGCCTTGTCGAACGGAAATCAACCGCCGTCGCCGGTGCGCGCGCAGGCCCTGGAGCAACATTCGCCGAAAACGGAATCCCGGCCGGAATCGTGGTTGCCCCGCTTCTGCCGTGGCGCGGCACCGTTTGCCCGGCCGCGCCGGCACGATCAGAAATCGTCGCCCCTGATGACGCTCGGGCTCACCAGAACGATCAGTTCGCGGCCCTTGCGATAGGCCTTGCCGACGCGCTTTCTCTTGGACAGATCACCGATGTCCGGAATTTTCGACAGCCTGAGTTTCACCGGCGCCGTGTTCGGCTCGTAGGACTTGTCTTCGTGGACGATGACCACCCGCCTGATGTTGAGGATCGCCGTAACGATCGGCAACAGCAGCAGAATCGAACCGACGAGCACCAGAAACCCGACCAGGCTGGCGCCGGCGAACCGGTCGGTCAGCGACGGGCGCAGCAGCCGGCCCAGCACCGGCAAATTGCCCAGCGAGGCCCGGCCTGCCTTGTACTGCGGCACCGGGCGCCGCAGATCGAGGCCGAGAAACCCGCCGGGGTTCAGGATCGCGAAGGCTTGCAGGATGATGATCTGCGTGGCGATCACCAGCGTCACCCGGGCAAGCGCTTCAAGGCGGTCGCGCCGCTTTTCGTCGTTCTGGTTGGCCAGCGCCGCGACGGGCAAGGCGCCGGCGACCGAGCTTGCCACGAGGGCGCGGGAAAAATCTCTGCGTTTCATGGCGGCGAGGCTATCAGACGCGCGCCGGTCCACAAACCCGCGAATTCCCGTTGCGCCGACTGGTGTGGCCGGAATGTTTCTCGCCTGCCGGAACGTCCGGCCACCGCGTGGGGCGGCGTGATCAGTTCTTGTCCTTGTCGACCAGCTTGCCGGCTGAAATCCACGGCATCATGCCGCGCAGCTTGACGCCGACCTCCTCGATCTGGTGGGCGTCGTTGAGCCGCCGCGTGGCCTTGAACATCGGCTGGCCGACCGCATTTTCCTGCATGAAGTCGCGCACGAAGCGGCCGGTCTGGATGTCCTTCAAGATCGCCTTCATCCGCGCCTTCGTCTCGTCGTAGGGCAGCACGCGCGGCCCCGAGACGTACTCGCCGTATTCGGCGGTATTGGAGATCGAGTAGTTCATGTTGGCGATGCCGCCCTCGTAGATCAGGTCGACGATCAGCTTGACCT
>JBHHXR010000213.1:0-5606 GCA_046757205.1 Paracoccaceae bacterium | reverse complement strand
AATGCGCGACGAGGGCCTGGCCCTGCACGCGAGCGGCGCTCACGCCGACTCGATCGCCCGGCTCGAGGAGGCGCTGGCGCTGCTGAAGGAAGCATCCGGCGGCTAGGACGGATATGGCCGTCTGGCGCGCATGCGGCCCTGGACGCGCCGCTCAGATGTCGAGGTTCTCCACCGAGAGCGCGTTCTCCTGGATGAACTGGCGGCGCGGTTCCACCACGTCGCCCATCAGCTTGGTGAAGATGGCGTCGGCTTCGTCGATGCGGTCGATGCGCACCTGCAACAGCGTCCGCGCCTCGGGGTCCAGCGTGGTCTCCCACAACTGGCCGGGGTTCATCTCGCCCAGCCCCTTGTAGCGCTGCAGCGTCAGGCCCTTCTCGCCCTCGCTCATCACCACGTCCAGCAATGACAGCGGGCCGTGGATGGGGAAATCCCTGTCCTTGCGCGCAAAGGTGGCGATGCCGGCATAGGTTTCGCGCAGATCGCCGGTCATCTGCGCCAGCCGCCGCGCCTCGCCGGAGCGCAGGACCTTGCCGTCGAGCGTGTGCGCTTCCTCCACGCCGCGCAGCACGCGGAACAGGCGCAGGCCGCCATCCTGGGTCGGCCGGCCCTGCCAGCCGCGCTCGTATTCGCTGGCCACCCTGTCGAGCCGCCTGGCGACGCGGTTTGCGCTTTCCTGCGGGTCGCGGTCCAGAAGCCCCGGCACCAGCGCCCCGGCGATGGCGGTCTGTTCCAGGATCGGGCGGGGGTAGTGGGTCGGGAAGGCATTGAGGATGCGGCGCGTGTAGCGCGCCTCCTCGACCACGCGGGCCAGGTCGGCGCCGGTGATGACGGTGCCGTCCTCGGTGCGCAGGACGCCGCCTTCGAGCCCCTGTTCGATCAGGTAGTCCTCAAGCGCCGTCTGGTCCTTCAGGTAGACCTCCGACTTGCCGCGCGACACCTTGTAGAGCGGCGGCTGGGCTATGTAGAGATAGCCGCCGTCGATCAGTTCCGGCATCTGGCGGAAGAAGAAGGTCAGCAGGAGCGTGCGGATATGCGCGCCGTCCACGTCGGCGTCGGTCATGATGATGACCTTGTGATAGCGCAGCCTGGAGATGTCGAACTCGTCGCGCCCTATGCCGGTGCCGAGCGCGGTGATCAGCGTGCCGATTTCCTGGCTCGACAGCATGCGGTCGAACCGCGCGCGTTCGACGTTGAGGATCTTGCCCCTGAGCGGCAGCACCGCCTGGTTGTGGCGCGACCGGCCCTGCTTGGCCGAGCCGCCGGCGCTGTCGCCCTCGACAAGGAACAGTTCCGACTTTGCCGGGTCCTTTTCCTGGCAATCGGCCAGCTTGCCGGGCAGCGAGGCGATGTCCATCGCCGATTTGCGCCGGGTCAGTTCGCGCGCCTTGCGGGCGGCCTCGCGCGCCTGCGCCGCCTCGACGATCTTGGAAACGATGATGCGCGCCTCGCCCGGGTTTTCCTCGAACCACTCGGCGAGTTTCTCGTTCATCAGGCTTTCCACCGCCGGGCGGACCTCGGACGACACCAGCTTGTCCTTGGTCTGCGAAGAGAACTTCGGGTCCGGCACCTTGACCGACAAAACGCAGGTCAGCCCCTCGCGGGCGTCGTCGCCCGACAGGCTGACCTTTTCCTTTTTCGCCAGCCCGGAGGTGGCGACGTAGTTGTTGATGGTCCGCGTCAGCGCGCCGCGAAAGCCCGCCAGATGGGTGCCGCCGTCGCGCTGCGGAATGTTGTTGGTGAACGGCAGCACCGTCTCGTGGTAACTGTCGTTCCACCACATGGCGACCTCGACCGAAATGCCGTCGCGCTCGCCGGTGATGAAGATCGGCGCGTCGATCAGCGGGTTTTTCGAGCGGTCGAGATAACGGACGAATTCGCGCACCCCGCCCTCGTAGGCCATGGTGACCTCGCGCGGCTCGGCGCCGCGCTCGTCGCGCAGGGTGATGGTCACGCCGGAATTGAGGAAGGCCAGTTCGCGCAGGCGGTGTTCGAGCGTGCTGAAGTCGTATTTCAGATCGGAAAACGTATCGAGCGAGGCGAGGAACCGGACCTCGGTTCCCTTCTTTCCCCCGGCATCGCCGACGACGCGCAGCGGCTCCACCGTGAAGCCGCCCTCGAAGCGGGCGAAATGTTCCTTGCCGTCGCGCCAGATGCGCAGTTCCAGCCATTCCGACAGCGCGTTGACCACCGAAACACCGACCCCGTGCAGCCCGCCCGAGACCTTGTAGGCGTTCTGGTCGAACTTGCCGCCGGCATGGAGCTGGGTCATGATGACCTCGGCCGCCGAAACGCCTTCTTCCTCGTGGATGCCGACCGGGATGCCGCGGCCGTTGTCGTGCACCGAAACGCTGTCGTCGGCATGGATGGTGACCGACACCGTATCTGCGTGACCCGCCAGCGCCTCGTCGATGCCGTTGTCCACCACCTCATACACCATATGGTGCAGGCCCGAGCCGTCGTCGGTATCGCCGATATACATGCCCGGGCGCTTGCGGACAGCCTCCAACCCCTTGAGAACCCTGATCGATTCAGCGCCGTATTCCTGTGGATCAGGAGTGTCTTCGGCCATACTGCTCTTCCCTTATCTTGTGGCTGCGATCCTACCGTTTCGGCGCTGGAATGTCACGCGAATGAAGGCGGATTCGGGGCTCACAAAAGGGCGATGGCGAGGCCGACTCCGATCAGCGCGACGCCGGCTCCGATATTGGTCCGGCGCAGCGCCCGGGGCGAGGAAAGAAACCGCCGGATGCGCCCGACAAAGAGCGCCAGAACAAGATTGCCGGCCATCGGGACGAAGGCCGACAGCAGGCAGATGGCGGCGATATCGTAGATGGTGATGCCGGCGAGTTCGAAGAAGCCGGGCAGGATGCCCATGTAGAACAGGATCGCTTTCGGGTTGCCCGCGATCACCAGCAGCCCGGCGGCAAAACCGGCCCAGCGGCCGGGCCGCGTCAGCCGCGGATCGTCCGACAGCGAGCGCCCGGCGTGGCGGATCAGCAGGATGCCCATGCCGAAGAACATGATCACCGCGACATAGCGCAGCAGGATCAGGAAATCGGCGTAGACCGAGACGATGAAGCCGACCCCGAAGATTGCCAGGAGCGGCCACAACACGTCGCCCACCACGACGCCAAGCGCAAGCGGCCACGCGGACGGGAACCCACCGGAAATGGCGCGCGCCGACAGTGCCACCCAGACCGGGCCGGGGGTCAGGAACAGGACCAGCAGCGCGGTGGTGTAGAGGCTCAGTTGGGCAAGGGTGACGGTCATGCGGGTAACAATCCGGAACTGCCCCGGACCCGATCCGGGGCCTCCGGCTTCCTCTATGCTACGGGGGGCCCCGGCTCAAGGCCGGGGCGGTGGGGCTCCTGCCGTTTTCCCGAAGCTTTGCGTCCCGCTGCCCCGGGCCCGATCCGGGGCCTCCCCCAGCCGGTCATGCGCCCGGAAAGACCACCGACCCGTCGTCATCCAGCGGCCAGTAGGGGTTCATCGCCACCTCCCAGACGTGGCCGTCGGGGTCGGCGTAGTATCCCGAATAGCCGCCCCAGAACACTTTCTGCGGTTCCTTGAGCGGTGTCGCGCCGGCCTTCAGCGCGAGCGCGAATGCGGCGTCGACCTCTGCTTCGGAGGCGAAATTCTGCGCCAGCGTCATTGCACCGGTGCCCAGCGCCGCGCCTTCGCGGCCCTGATCCTCGGCCAGATCGGCAAGGCCGAACAGGCCGAGATACTGCCCGTTCAACCGGTAGAAAACCGCTTTGTCCATCTCGTTTGCGGGCGTCCATCCGAGAGCGGCGTAAAACGCCGATGAGCGTTTCAGGTCGGCAACGCCGAGGGTGATGAGCGTTACGCGCTGCGGGGTCATGCGCCTGCCTTCGTCCAATCGGTCATGCCTGCGACCGCGCCCTTGAGCCAGAGAACATCGAAGCCGCCGACGATACGGTAGCCCTTGGCGAAGGCGGCTTGCGCCTGTGCTTGCCGCATGGCCACCGCACCCAGCGGCATACCGGCGGCCAGTGCCGCTTTCTCGATCCTCTCGACGGCCGCGCGGTATGCCGGTGCCCCGAAATCGCCCGGCCGCGAAAGCGCCGTGGAGAGATCGAACGACGCGACAATCGCGCAGTCCACGCCCTCGACCGCGAAAATCTCGTTGATGTTGTCCACCGCCTCGGTGGTCTCGATCAGCAGGCAGCAGACCGCCTGCGGGCCGATCCGCCCGGCATAGTCGAGCGCCGGAACCTGCCAGTGCGAATGGGCGATGAAGGGGCCCCAGCCGCGCACGCCGTCGGGCGGGTAGCGCAGCGAGGCCACCGCTTCGCGCACCTCTTCGGCGGTGCGGACGAGGGGAAAGACGATGCCCGATGCGCCAAGGTCCAGCACCCGCTTGACATGGGCGGCGTCATTCTTCGCCACCCTCACCAGCGCAGCGCAGTCGGTTCCGGCGGTCGCGGCGATCATCGCGTGGGCGGAGCCGTGGTCCACCGCGCCGTGTTCGAGATCGACGATCACCGCGTCGGCCCCGGCCGCCGCGATCGCCTGTGTGACTACCGGCGAAGGGATTACGCAGACATGCATCGACAGACGCCGCTTCGGATCGGCGAGTTTTTCCTTCAGCGTCGGCATGTTTCCCCCTTTGTGTGTGGCGGGCCAGCTTAGCCGAATTCCAGCACCGATCCAGCGTCGCTTTCGGCAACCGCAACATGCATCGCCCTGTCGCCCATAGGCTCAAACAGCTCCCTGCCGGTGCCGGTCAGCCAGGCCTGCGCGCCGAGCGCGCATATCTCGTCGTAGAGGCGGCTTCGGCGCTCGGCGTCGAGATGGGCGGCGATCTCGTCCAGCAACAGGATCGGCGGCGCACCGAAATCTTCGGCCAGCGCCCGGGCGTTGGCCAGCACCATGGAAACCAGCAGCGCCTTCTGCTCGCCGGTGGAGCACAGCCGCGCCTCGATCCCCTTGGCGGCGTAGACGGCGTGCAGGTCGGCCCGGTGCGGGCCGGTCAGCGTGCGGCCGGCGCCCATGTCGTGCGCCCGCCCGCGGGCCAGGGCCTCGCGCAGGCTGTCGGCGGTATGCTCGGGCGGCGCCTCGTCGTTCGAGACGATGGCGAGGTCGGCGGCGGGAAAGGCGGTCTCGGCGCCGTCCCGGGCGCGGGCCAGGCGCGCCAGCGCGGCGGCGCGGTTGGCGATGATGGCGGCGCCGTGGCGCGCCAGCTGCGCTTCCAGGGCGTCGAACCAGCGGGCGTCGTGCACCCGGTCCTTCAGCAGCCGGTTGCGTTCGCGCATGGCCTTTTCGTAGGCCAGCGAGGCATCGGCGTGGGACGGCTCGAAGCTCATGGTGATGCGGTCGAGAAAACGGCGGCGCTCGGCGGCGGCGCCGGTCCACAGCCGGTCCATCGCCGGAACCAGCCAGAGGATGCGGGCGATCCGGCCGAGCGCGGTCTGCGGTGCCGGCTTGCCGTCGATTTCCACACGCCGGCCGGTGCCGTTCTCGGAGCCGGTGACTACCTCGTGGGTCTGGTGCAGGCTTTCCAGCGTCGCGGTCACCTTCCAGCCGATGCGCTCCGGCGTGCGGGCGATTTCCTCGGCCGGGGCGCGGCGCAGCCCGCGGCCGGG
>JBHHXR010000212.1:0-5688 GCA_046757205.1 Paracoccaceae bacterium | reverse complement strand
TGCTCGGGATCGATCAGGACGAAACCCTCCGGCGTGCGGAAGGTGGCACCGACCGGGCAGACCTGGATGCACGGCGCGTCGTAGCAGTGGTTGCACATCTTGGGGACGGTGAACGACCTTGTTGCCTTGGCCCTGATCTCCTCGTTGACCTTTTCGAACCCGCGCAGCGCGCCGTCCGGCGAATCGACGTAGACCCCTTCTTCGGTGGTGATGTAGCGTTCCACCCAGGTTCTGAAATATCCGGCCGGAACGCTGTTTTCCCGTTTGCAGGCGCGCACGCAGTTGCCGCAGCCGATGCATTTGTTGATGTTGATCACATAGGCGTATTCGTGCTCGGGCTCCTCGCCTTCGGCCGACCGGGCCATTCCGCCAAGGTTGTAGACCATCAGCACGGTTGCCGATGCAGCGCCCGATATGACGTTCTTCAGAAATTCCCGACGGGTGTCCGTCGCTTGCGCGTCTGATGTTTTCCCGTTCATTGTCAGCTCCTGGTAACTCTTCGGCTTTCCCGGCCTTTGCCCTGTTCGGCATCGACCGCCCGCAGTGCTGGTCCGATCTGTGTCATGGTGTCGGATCGTGCGAGTCGTGGCATCTCAGGCACGTGGTGCCTTCGGGAAATTCTCCCGCAATGAATTCTCTGTGCTTGACGTATTTTTCCGTCGTCCTGAAAACGGGAAATCTCCTCGGCTTGTTCACCAGGCCCTCGTGGCAATTCAGGCACTGCCACGTGGAGCGGTCGATCGGCGCGTCCGCTGTCTTCTGACCGTTCTGCGCGTGGTCGGCCAGGGCGCCGTGGCAGTCTTCGCAAGAAAGCTGCTTGTGTTTCAGTTTCGCGAACGCCTTCACGGTGTCTGCGTGGCAGGTTGTACAGGAAACATTCCGCTCGGAGACCGATATGCTCTCGATGCCACCGTACGCGAGCGGCTGCTCTTGCAACAACTGCAAGGCATCTTCCCGATGCCAGTAGCTCATGTCGTAGTTCCAGCTCGCCGGCGACAGGACATATGCGGCCACCAGAAACACGACCAAAGCGGCAATCCCGACCAATCCCAGTCTATAAAGATGTGTGTAGGGCGATGGATTTTTCATCGATCCAGTTTCCTTTACAGGGATTCAGGAGTTCGCGGAAAAAAAGACGGCCGGCCCCACCGATTGGGGGGCCGGCCGCCATGCTCCGTTATTTCTCTTTCGGCAACGTGAGCAGGTGGGTCATCACGTCCACCGCGACTTGCGGTCCGAACGCACGCATCGATGGCATGGGCTGTCCGGGATGGCCGTTCATGATCTTGTGCATGACCTCCCATGGGTTACCCATCTGCTTGCCAAGCGTCTTTTCCATGTCCTTGGGCCGCGAGCCGTCCTCGCGGTGGCACTTGGCGCAGACGGTGTTGTAGATCGCCGCGCCGCGGTCGGCGTCGCCACCCTTGGGCAGTTTTGTCTCGCGGTCGATATACTGGTCGGTATCGATCTGCCCCTTGCTGACGAACATGGCCAGGTCCTGGTAGTTGTCATCGCTCATCATGTCACCGAAAGCGTGGGTATCGTCCTTGAGAACGGCGACGATGTCGGCGGGATCGGCCCCAGCCATTCCGTTGATACCCTTGATGCCGGTAGCATGCGAGCCGGAGCTGTAAGCGCCGTCAGCGCCCTTGTAGTCCCAGCCGTGGCATTCCTTGCAGCGCCAGGTGTCGGCGCCGGCTTTCTTGGCGTCGGACGGATAGGACGGATGGGTTTCGTCCACTTCCACACCGACAATCTTGTACCACTTGTCGTACAACAAACCGCCGCGCGAAAGTTGCGACACGGTTTCACCGGCCGCCACCGGAACCGTCGCCGCCGAAAAACCGGCTATTGCAATGCCTGCGAAGAGGGCCGCCGGGATCGCTTTCGATAGTCCTAGGCTGACTTTGAACATATAACTTCCTCCTGTTCCATTGTCCCGAGTGAGACCGTCACCTTTTTGCCTTCTTCCATCAAATGCGGAATTCGTCATTGATCCAAATCAAGAAACCTTCGCATGTGCGAAACCCCGTTCCAGCTTCCCGAAAGGGCAAACCGGAATTGCAGTGAATATTCCGGTGGAATTCGCCCAGGAACCAATAATTATTGACCCTCCACTTATTGAGTACTCCTTGGCCGTGTATTTACTGCGGCGTTTTGCCTCACGCCGATAATAACCGCCCGTTCGTTTTCTTGGCACCGCTGCGCTTCGGCGCCGCGGCACTCCTTCCGGTGTTGATTGCCGGGCCCGGCCCCGTCGCGGCGGGGCGGGCGGGGCGATTCCGTTGCCGTCCGGCGCCGGCCCGACAGCCAAACGATTCGGGATTCCAGTATCCTGCCCGGCAAGGGGCCGGCCATGGGACAGACCAGAAGTCCGCCCGGCGCGAACCGGAAACCCGAATGACGCCGGACCTTTTCCGAACCGCCGGGGCGGTGCCCGGCTTGCCGGGGAACAGGCGCCGCGATAAGGCTGGCGGCCAGAGGAGCCCCACCCGATGACCGACCCTGTCGAACTGACCGCCCGTCTCGTCCGCTGCCCGTCCGTCACACCGCGGGAGGGCGGCGCCATCCGGCTGCTGGACAGTCTCTTGTCCGAGGCGGGTTTTCGCACAGAGCGGACGGACCGCAACGGCATCGCCAACCTGTTCGCCCGCTGGGGCGACGGCCGCAACGGCCGCACGCTCGGCTTCAACGGGCACACCGACGTGGTGCCGGTGGGCACCCGCGAGGACTGGACGGCCGACCCGTTCGGGGCGGAGATCCGCGACGGCGTGCTTTACGGGCGCGGCGCGGCGGACATGAAATCCGGCGTTGCGGCCTTCGCCGCCGCCGCTGTCGATTTCGTGCGGGACACGCCGCCCGACGGCTCGGTCGTCATCACGGTGACCGGCGACGAGGAAGGCGTGGCGACCGACGGCACTGCGGCGATCCTCGACTGGATGGCGGACAAGGGCGAGCGGATGGACGTTTGCCTGGTCGGCGAGCCGACCTGCCCCGAATTGTTGGGCGAGATGATGAAGATCGGCCGGCGCGGCTCGATGACCGGGTTTTTCACGGCGACCGGGGTGCAGGGCCATTCCGCCTATCCGCACCGGGCGAAGAACCCGGTGCCGGCGCTGGCGCGGCTGATGGACCGGCTGGCGACGCGGGTGCTGGACGAGGGCACCGAGCATTTCGACCCTTCGACACTGGCCGTCACCACCTTCGACACCGGCAACCCGGCGGTCAACGTGATCCCGGCAAGCTGCCGGGCGACGGTCAACATCCGCTTCAACGACGCCCATTCCTCGGCCAGCCTGACCGGCTGGATGCTGGGCGCCGCGAAGGAGGTGGAAGAGGAGACCGGCATCGGCATCGATCTGAAGGTCGAGGTGTCGGGCGAAAGCTTCATGACGCCGCCGGGGCCGTTCTCCGAACTGGTGGCGAACGCAGTCGAGGCGGAAACCGGGCGGCGGCCGGTCGCTTCCACATCGGGCGGCACGTCGGACGCGCGCTTCATCCGCGCGCATTGCCCGGTGGTGGAATTCGGACTGGTGGGCAGGACCATGCACCAGGTCGACGAGCGCGTGCCGGTCGAGCAGATCGTTCAGCTCAAGGCCATCTACCGGCGCATCCTGGCGGATTATTTTGGCTGAGGTGCCCGGGCCGGTCGCCGCCCAGCCGGTTTCACCGCAGGTGGCGCCGGTGCCGCGGCCGGCGAGCGGCGACATCACCGGCGGCATCGTGCTGATGATCGCCTTCGCTCTGGTCGCGCCGGGCATCGACATTCTGGCCAAGCTCGCCGCCCGCAGCATCCCGCCCGGCGAGATCGCCGCAGCGCGCTTCGCGGTGCAGGCGGCGGTTCTGATGCCGCTGGCGCTGATCCGCGGAAATTTCCGCCCGCTGACGCTGCGCAGCGCCATACATCACATGTTGCGCGGCCTGCTGATCGGCGTCGCCATCGTCTGCTTCATCACCGCCATCCGGGTGATGCCGATCGCCGACGCCATCGCGATCTTCTTCGTCGAACCGATGATCCTGACGGTGCTCGGCGGCTGGGTGCTGGGCGAGAGCGTCGGCTGGCGGCGCTACGCCGCCTGCGCGGCAGGTTTCGCCGGGGCGCTGATCGTCGTGCAGCCGAGCTACGCGGTGTTCGGCTGGGTCGCCGCGCTGCCGCTGGTGACGGCGCTGAGTTTCTCGGTCTACCTGCTGCTGACGCGCACGCTGGCCCAGCGCGACGATCCTTACGCCATGCAGGCCTATGCCGGGCTGGCGGCCGCCGTTTTCATCGGCGGTGTTCTGTGGCTCGGCGACGGCGGCGGCAGCTCGGTGTTCGACCCGGTCTGGCCGAACGCGCGCGAGGCGCTGCTTGTCTTTGGCGTCGGCGCCATCGCGACGTTTTCGCACCTGCTGGTGGTCTTTGCCTTCAGCCGGGCGCCGGCCTCGACGCTGGCGCCGCTGCAATACATGGAGATCGTGTCGGCGACGATCCTCAGCTTCCTGGTGTTCGGCGATTTTCCCGACCCGCTGAAATGGCTCGGCATCGCCATCATCGTCGGATCGGGGCTGTTCATTTTCTGGCGCGAACGGGCGGCGGAACGGCGTGGCGCGGCGGCTTGACGGCGCCCGCGTTCGGCGACAGGCTCGGCGCGAACAGAGCGAACACGGGCAGAGCGATGGATCACCGCGAAGAACGCGCAGACCTCGCCGCCGCCTTCCGCTGGGCGGCGCGCAACAACTGGCACGAGGCGATCGCCAATCATTTCAGCCTGGCGGTCAGCGACGACGGAAAGAAATTCCTGATCAACCCGAACGGCCGTCACTTCGCACGCATCCGCGCCTCCGATCTGCTTCTGTGCGACGCCACCGACAGCGAAACGCTGAACCGCCCTGATGCCCCCGACGCCACCGCCTGGGGCCAGCACGGCTCGGTGCACCGCAACATCCCCTGGGCGCGCTGCGCGCTGCACCTCCACAGCAAATACGCCACCGTGCTGGCCAGCCTCGCCGACAGTTCGATCCCGCCCATCGACCAGAACACGGCGATGTTCTACGGGCGCACGGTGGTCGACGACGGGTTTTCCGGGCTCGCCTTCGAGGACGAAGGCGAACGGGTCTGCGGCCTGCTGACCGGCCGGCAGAAAAGGACGCTGGTCATGGGCAACCACGGCGTCATGGTGATCGGCGAGACGGTCGCGGAAGCTTGGAACACACTCTACTACTTCGAGCGCGCCTGCGAGACCTACATCACCGCGCTGGCGACGGGCCGCGAGTTGCGCGTGCTGTCGCACAACATCGCCATGAAGACGGCGGAGCAGATGAACACCTATTCCGACGTCATCGACAACCATCTCGGGGAACTGCGGGCCATCCTCGACGCCGAAGGCTCGGACTATGCCGCCTAGGGCCCCCGCCCGCCGCCCGCGACTAGTCATCTTCGTCAAGGAACCGCGTCCCGGCCGCGTCAAGACGCGGCTGGGGCGCGATATCGGCATGGTTCCCGCGGCGTGGTGGTACCGGCACCAGGCGCGCCGCGTGCTGCGGCGGCTGGCCGGCGATCCGCGCTGGCAGACATGGCTGGCCGTCACGCCCGACCGCGAGGGGCTGCAAAGCCGGGTCTGGCCGGCACACCTGCCGCGCATCGCGCAGGGTGGCGGCAATCTGGGTCAGCGCATGACGGGGGTGTTCCGGGCCATGCCGCCGGGGCCG
>JBHHXR010000211.1:0-5793 GCA_046757205.1 Paracoccaceae bacterium | reverse complement strand
CGCTTCTGCATCCGCGCGCTGACCATCGAGGGAAGAGGACCCGACAACCGTAAAGCGTACCGCGGCGCCGTCGCGGCGCCACCCCACGGGCAGGCGCTCGCCCGGCTCATGGTGGTCGGATACTGCTTCACGCAGCGCTACGCTGCGTTGCCGCGACGGGATGGAGAACCTGCCGAGAGATCAACCGTGGAGCATCGCCGCGATTTCGGCGCACAAGGTTTCCATCCCGTCGCCGGTCTCGGCCGATGTCAGGATCATCCGCGGAAAGGCGGCGGGGTGCCTCGACAGAACCTGCGCCGTGTCTTCGACCGCCGCCTCCAGTTCGCTCCGCTTCGGCTTGTCGGCCTTGGTCAGCACCACCTGGAAGGTCACGGCGGCGCTATCCAGCAGCGCCATGATCTCCTCGTCCACCGCCTTCGCTCCGTGGCGGCTGTCGATCAGCAGGAACACCCGGCGCAGCGTGGCGCGGCCCGACAGGTAGGCTTTCAGCAGGCGTTGCCATTTCTCGACGACGGGGCGCGGTGCCTTGGCGAAACCGTAGCCGGGCAGATCGACGAGGTAGAGACCGCCGATGGTGAAAAAGTTGATCTCCTGCGTCCTGCCCGGCGTGCCGGAGGTCCGCGCCAGCGCCCTGCGCCCGGTCAGCGCGTTGATCAGCGTCGACTTGCCGACATTTGAGCGGCCGGCGAAACAGACCTCCGGACGGTCGGCCGGGGGCAGGCCGCCGATCGCCACGACGCCCTTGAGAAAGCCGCTGTCTCCGGCAAACAGCCGGCGTCCCGCCGCGGCGCTGTCTGCATCGGGCCCGGGCGCCAGGGTGAACGCGGCCTTCGCCGTCACGGGTAGATCAGCCGGTCGCCGGTGCGCACGGTGCCGCCCTCGATCACCTCGGCGTAGACGCCGAAATCGCGGTGGCCCCAGCCTTCCTCGAGCACGCCGAGCGTGTCGGTATCGACGCGGCCGGTCTCCGGATTGGCCGTGGTGGCGGCGCAGCGGGTGATCCGCTCGCGCACCGCCAGCCGCGCCGCGCCAACGGAGATTTCCTGTCCGATCCACTCGAATTCCTGCCACGGCACCAGCCCGTCGATCCAGAAATTGCCGCGAAACCGGGCCATCTGGATGTCGCGGCCGGCTTTCTGGGACAGCGCGCGCAAAGCGGCGATGCTGTTGATCGAAACGGACGGGAAATCGGTGTCGGTCATGCCCCGGCCCGGCACCCGGACCACGGTTTTCGGCTTTGCCCGGTTTTCCGGGGTCAGCGCAGAGGCCCACTCAACCAGCCGCGCCGCGTCGTCGGGATTGTCGGGATTGACGATCAGCGTCGGCCGGTCCGGATGGTGCAGCGTGATACGGCCCGTCGCCTCGTTGGTCAGCGCCGTGATCGCCATCAGCGCCGGTGCCTTGGCGCCGCGGTTGAAGTTCATGCACGGCACCCATCGCGGGTCGTCGGCGTCGAACCGCCCGGCCTCGTGCAGGATTGCCCAGACCCGGTCCCACGGCAGCGTCCGGCCTGGTTCCAGGGTGACAGCATCGACCGCTTCGCGCCCGTGGCTCTTGATCGGATGGCGCCAGATATGGGTCAGACGGGCGGCCATGGAGCGACCCTACTTGGGGCTTTCGGCAGGGGCCTTGCCGAAGATATTGCCCAGCACGTTGGGTTTCACCCCCTGCAGCCGCATGATGGTGTACTGCTGGATGAAGGTGATGGTGTTGTTGGCCACCCAGTAGATCACCAGCCCCGAGGCGAAGCGGCCGAGCATGAACATGAACACCCACGGCATCCACGCGAAGACCATGGCCTGCGTCTTGTCGGTGGGCGCCGGGTTGAGCTTCTGCTGCAGCCACATGGTGATGCCCATCAGGATCGGGAACACCCCGATCGACAGGATTGCGAGGAAACTTTCCGGCCCCGGCGGCGCGAAAGGCAGCAGGCCGAACAGATTGAGGATCGAGCTCGGATCGGGCGCCGACAGGTCGTGTATCCAGCCGAAGAAAGGGGCGTGGCGCAACTCGATGGTGACGAAGATCACCTTGTAGAGCGAGAAGAAGATGGGGATCTGCGGCAGGATCGGCAGACAGCCGGCGGCCGGGTTCACCTTTTCCTTCTTGTAGAGCTCCATCATCTCCTTCTGAAGCTTCTGGCGGTCGTCGCCGGCACGCTCCTTGATCTTTTCCATCTCCGGCTGCAGCTTCTTCATCTTCGACATCGAGACGTAGGACTTGTAGGCCAGCGGGAACAGGAGCGCCTTGATGATGACGGTCAGCCCGATGATCGCCAGCCCCATGTTGCCGATCAGCCCGTTGAGGAAGTGCAGGGCGCGGAAGATCGGCTTGGTCAGGAAGAAGAACCAGCCCCAGTCGATGGAATCGACGAACTTGTCGATGCCGAGTTTCTCCTGGTAGCCGTTGATGGTTTCCCATTCCTTGGCGCCGGCGAACAGGTGGCTGTCGATCTCCGACGTCGCGCCGTCGGCCACCGTCATCACCGGCAGCCGCATGTCGGTCTGGTAGGTGTCGGAGGCAGGCGTGTATTTGGCGACCGAGGTGAAACCCTGCCCGGGGTCGGCGATGAGGCTGGTCATCCAGTATTTGTCGGTGAAACCGGTCCAGCCGTTTTCCGCCACCGACACCTTGTCGACCGCCGCCGCCTCGCGCTCGTCGAATGCCGCGTCGGGCATGTTCTTGTATTTCAGTTCCTGGATTTCGCCGTCGACGGCGCGCACCACGCCTTCGTGCAGGATGTAGAAACCGATGACGTCGGGCTGGCCGTGCCGCGCAATGATGCCGTAGGGCGCAAGGCGGACTTCCGCCCCGGTGCGGTTTTCCACGCTCTGGGTGATCGTGAACATGAAGTTGTTGTCAACCGCGATGTGGCGGCGGAACACCAGCCCCTTGCCGTTGTCCCAGACCAGTGTGACGGGCGAGGACTCGCTTAGCGTTTGGCCGCTCTCGATCCGCCACGGCGTGTTGGCGTTGGGCACGGCATCGGCAGGCAGGCCGCCGGCCGGGCTCCAGCCGTATATCGCGTAATAGGCGCCCGGTCCGTGGGCCGGCGACAGCAAGGTAACGAGCGGGGATCCCTCGTCGAGCGTCTCGCGGTAGTCGGCGAGCTGGATGTCGTCGATGCGCCCGCCGGTCAGCGAGATGGAGCCGGTAAGCCGCTTTGTCCGCACCGGAATTCGCTCGGTCAGGGCCAGCGCCTTCTCGCGGCTCTCCTGCGGCGTCGCGGCGATCGTCGGCGCCGGCGCGGTGGCCGTTTCGCCCGGTGCCGCGGCCGGCGGCGCGCCCGCCGTCCCGCCGGTGCCCGGCGTCGTCTGGGCGATCTGCTGCGGCGGCTGCGTGGCCTGCTCCGGCGTCTGCGGCGGGAACAGCAAGAACCAGACCATGATGACCAGGAAGCTCAGCACCGTGGCCAGGATCAGGTTTCTGTTCTGCTCGTCCATCGGGTGCTCTCCGGAAGTGGCTCGTGCCTCAGGCAGCGTTCAACAGTCGCGGCGCTGAAAGGTCAAGGTCTTTTGCCCTGCAGGGGCGTTCAACAATCAGTCTTTCGGTTTCGCGGAAAGGGCGGTGAAATCGAATACGGAGGGATCGGCCAGATGGCCGGGATTGACGTTGGTCAGCGCCTTGAAGATCACGTTGGTCCGTCCCGGGTGGCGGCGTTCCCAGTCGGCCAGCATCGCCGCGATCCGCGTGCGCTGCAAACCGTCCTGCGAGCCGCACAGATCGCACGGAATGACCGGGTAGTTCATGGCGCGCGCGAACCTTTCGCAGTCGCTCTCGGCGACGTGCGCCAGCGGACGCAGCACCTGCAGATCGCCCTCGTCGTTCAGAAGCTTGGGCGGCATGGTGGCCATCTTGCCGCCGTGGAAAAGGTTCATGAAGAAGGTGACCAGCAGGTCGTCGCGGTGATGGCCGAGCACCACCGCCGAGCAGCCTTCCTCGCGCGCGATGCGGTAAAGGTGGCCGCGCCGGAGCCGCGAGCAGAGGGCGCAGTAGGTACGGCCCCGCTGCACCTTGTCGACAACCACGGAGTAAGTGTCGCGGTACTCGATGCGGTGCGCCACGCCCCTGCGGGTCAGGAACTCCGGCAGCACCGTGGAGGGAAAGCCCGGCTGCCCCTGATCGAGGTCGCAGGCGAGAATGTCCACCGGTAACAGGCCGCGCCATTGCAGCTCGGTCAGCGCCGCCAGCAGCGTGAAACTGTCCTTGCCGCCCGACAGGCAGACCAGCCAGCGCGCGCCGCGCTCGACCATCGAGTATTTCTCCACCGCCTCGCGGGTCTGGCGGATGATGCGCTTGCGCAGCCTGGAGAACTCGACCGTCTTCGGCGCGCCGGCAAAGAGCGGGTGGATATCGCTGTCGTTGTCGAGCATTCGGCAGGCCCCGCTCTATCTCTTCTTCGCCGGCGGCACGTTGTCGATGCCCGAGCCGCCCCACGGATGGCACCGCGCGATGCGCCGGATCGCCAGCCAGCCGCCCTTTATCGCCCCGTGCTTCTCCAGCGCCTCCAGCGCGTAGACCGAGCATGACGGCTGAAACCGGCAGTTGGTGCCCAGAAGCGGCGACACGGCGTACCGGTAAAACAGCACCGGCAGCGAGATGATGCGGGCAAACAGCGTCATGTGCCGTTCTTTCCGTGTATCCTGGCAAGCGCTGCCGCAAGATCGTCCTGCAGAAGCGAAAAGTCACGCGCAATCGTGCTGTCGCGCCGCCCGACAAGAACGTAATCCCAGCCCGGCCGGCCATGCGCCGGCAGTATCAGCCGGGCGACCTCGCGCAGCCGCCGCCTGGCGCGGTTGCGGGTGACCGCGTTGCCGACCTTTTTCGAGCAGGTGAAGCCGACGCGGACGAGTTCGGGGTCCGCCTCCGCGGGGGCGCGTTCGCGGGCCTGCAGGACGAAGCCCGGCCGCGCGGCCTTTCTGCCGGTGCGGGCGGCGAGGAAGTCGGATCGCTTGCGCAGAACCCCGAGCCGCGGCGGGCGTTCCGCCGTTTGGGTTCCGTCACCGGTACCGGCCTGCGGTCCGGGCATCGGGGCGCCCGCCGCGCGGCGCGGCCGGTCAGGCCGACAGGCGTTTGCGGCCCTGGGCGCGGCGCCGGTTGATGATCCTGCGGCCGGCCTTGGTCGCCATACGCGCGCGGAATCCGTGGCGGCGCTTGCGGACCAGATTGCTGGGCTGAAATGTGCGTTTCATCTCTTGTCTCCTGCAGCGGCCGGACGTCTGCCCGCCCGGCGGCGGTCACGGCCCGACCGGCCGGATTCGCCATCGCGTAATTCGGAAGCCGCCTTGTAGGGCGCGGGTGCGGGCAAGTCAATTCGGCGCGGGCGCGAATTCCCGCATCAGGCGGTGAATAATTCCGCGCTTCCGCCGGCGCGCGGTTCGCCGCGGACGCCGCCAAGGGCCGGTTCGGGGGCACTGAAACATATGTACACGGCCGATCAACGGCGCGTGAGCCCCCTGTTCGCGGCTCCCGGTATGCCGCAAATAGATGGCGGGGCCTTCACGAGCCCCGTTTGGCAAGGGAAACCGCATGGCAGACATCGAGGAAAGCGCGGGAAACGGCGCGGCGGTCCGGCGCATGGCGCCGTTGCTGGCGATCGTGACGGTCGCCGTCATCGGCTTCGTGTTCTTCCGCGATTTCCTGTCGTTCCAGGCGCTCGCCGACAACCGCGAGGCGCTGATCGCGTGGCGCGACGGCCATTTCGTGCTGGCGGCGCTGGTCTACATGCTGATCTACGTCGCAATAGTGGGGTTTTCGCTGCCCGGCGCAACGGTGATGACGGTGTGCGGCGGC
>JBHHXR010000210.1:0-5859 GCA_046757205.1 Paracoccaceae bacterium | reverse complement strand
GGATGCCGAGGCGCTGGCCGGCGCCGTCTCGGCTCTCGGCGGCGTTTCGGAAGTTTCGAACCTTCTCGTCCCGACACACGCCGGCGAACCGCCCGGCTGGCGCGGCCTGTTGTCGTTCGCCGCCCGCGCCCTCGGAAACATCGAGGAAGGGCGTATCCGCGTCGAAGCCGCCGATGTCCGCATCACCGCCCTGGTCGACAGCGAAGCCAGAGCGCGCGCTCTCTCGCGCGACTGGAACGCCGCCATCCCCGATGGCGTGACCCTCACACTGGACTTGACGGCGCCGTTGCCGGTGATCTCTCCTTTCCTGCTGGATTTCCGGCTGTCCGGCGCCGCCGCGAAGATGCCCGTCTGCTCGGCGGGAACGAAGAAAGGCCGCGACCGGATTCTCTCCGCCGCCCGGCGGGCGGGCGCCGACGCGCATACCGGCTGCCGGATCGGCCTGGGATCGCCCTCGCCGCAGTGGCCGCGGGCGGCGGATCTCGCTATCGCGGCAATCGAGCGGATGGGCGGCGGAACACTCGAGATGAGAGACGAAACCCTGCGCTTGACGGGCCCTTCCGGCATCGATCGCGGCGAATTCGACGGACTCATGCGGGATCTCCGCTCGACATTGCCGAAAATGTTCACCCTTGAGGCCTCCCTGCCCGATGCCGACCGAAAGGAAGAGACGGCGGACGCGCAGTCGCAGCCGCGTTTCGTGGCGCGTCTTTCGCGGGACGGAACGGTCGGGCTTGCCGGCCCGGTACGAGACGGAATGACGGAACAGGCGGTCAGGACCTATGCCGAATCGCTGTTTGGCTACGGGCGCGTCCGCAGCGAAATCCAGCGCACCGACGGTCTTCCCGAAGGCTGGTCCGGCAGGGTGCTGGCCGGGCTGGAAACGCTGTCGCTGCTGCGGTCCGGATCGGTCGAGGTGACGCCGCGCGACCTGCTGGTCGCCGGCAGGAGCGACAGCGAGACCATCGGCGAGGAAGTGCGCGACGTCCTGCGCTACCGCCTCGGCGCCGGCGCCGCGTTCCGGACCGACGTCAGTTTCGACCCGGCGCTGATACCGCCCGAGAAACCGGTGATCGACCCGCGCGCCTGCGAGGCGCGTATCGAACGGCTCCTAAAGGGTTCGCAGATCGTGTTCGAGCCGAATTCCGTGGACCTGGAGGCCGACAGTATCCCGGTGATCGACGCCATTGCCGACATTCTGCGGAAATGCCCCGATGCGCGGTTCGAAATCGGCGGTCACACCGACAGCCAGGGCCGCGAGGTTCTCAACGCGGGCCTCAGCCAGTCCCGCGCCGACGCGGTTCTGGACGCCCTGCTGGCACGCGAAGTGCTGGTTTCGGAACTGGTCGCCCGGGGCTACGGGGAAACCCGGCCGATTGCCGACAACAACACCGATGAGGGCCGTCAGGCCAACCGGAGAATTGAATTCAGGCTTCTGGGAGGGACCGATGAACAGGAATGACCTGACGCTCGCCATCGCCTTCGCGCTGGTGCTGGCGGTCATGATCGGCTGGGTCGCACGGTGGATTTTCGGCCGTCTGAACCGCGGCGGCGCGGCGGCTCAATCGCAGATGGATGCGCTGGCCAGCGAACTCCTCGGCTCGGAGGCGGCGCGAACCGAAGCGGAAAGAAGCCTGCAGGAGGTGGAGGCGGAGCTGCGCCACAAACTGGTTCAGGCCGAAGCCGAGCGCGACGCCGCCATCGAGGGGCTGCGCACGGTGCGCGCCGAGCTTCGCGAAGCAGAGGAACGCCTGGCCCAGGCTGGGCTTTCCTGATTCAACCCCAGCGCCGCAGCGCATCCTCGTCGGCATCGCGGGCATCGACCCAGCGGCCGCCGTCCGCCGTTCCTTCCTTCTTCCAGAACGGCGCCCGCGATTTCAGGTAGTCCATGAGGAATTCCGCCGCCTCGAACGCCGCCTGCCGGTGCGGCGCCGCGGTGACGACCAGAACGATCTGCTCGCCGGGTTTCAGGCGTCCATGGCGGTGGATGACGAGGCTTGCCTGCAGCGACCAGCGCTCCCGCGCCTGCTCCTCGATCGACGAGAGCGCCTTTTCCGTCATGCCGGGATAGTGTTCGAGCTCCATGTCCGATATCGGCGCCCCGCCGGCGCTGTCGCGGACCAGCCCGGTGAACGATACGATGGCCCCGATGTCCGTTCGGCCCGATCTCAGGCGTTCGATCTCGGCGCCGACGTCGAAATCCTCGGGCTGTACGCGGACCGCCATTCAGCCACCCGTCATCGGCGGGAAAAACGCGACCTCGCTGGCGCCCGTGATCCCGGCGTCCAGATCGGTGGTTTCCTGATCCACCGCGACCCGCACCGCCCGCATGTCGGAAAACGCCGCCTCGTAGCGCGGTTCGCGGACGCGCAACTCCTCTATCAGTTCGCGCACCGTCGCGGCCTGCGAGACCACGTTCTCGGCGGGAAGCCCGATCCTTTCCCGGATCCATGCAAAATAGAGTACCCGCATTACTCCCCATCTTTCTCGGCAAGGAACGGCATCGCCTTGCGCAGGTAATCCCACCCGGTCATGACCGTCAGCGCCGCCGCCAGCCAAATCATTACCAGCCCGGCCGGGCGGCCATATTCGGACAACAGGTAATAGCTGTAGAATCCGAATTCGTCATCGGCGGTTCCTGCCAGGATCGCCTCGCCCGCGGCCGGGCCGATCTGGTTGTAGATCTGCGTCGCATTATAGCTGAATATGTTGGCCAGAAACAGCACCGGAATGGCCACCATCTGCGCCGTCGTCTTCCACTTCGCCAGATTTGTGACCTGGAGCTTGCCGGCATCGGCGCCGAGATACTCTCGCAGGCCGGAGACGAATATTTCGCGCAGCATGATCAGCGACACCGGGATTACCACAAGCGGCTGCGGTCCGTACAATCCGACGATCATGGCAAGCGCAATAACCACCATCGCCTTGTCGGCGATCGGATCGAGCATACGCCCGAACGCGGTCATCTGGTTGCGCAGCCGCGCAATATGACCGTCCAGATAGTCCGTCACGGCCGCCGCGACGAACAGAAGGATCGCCAGCCAGTCGGCAGCCGGACGCGCCACGAAAGCGAACGCCAGCCCGATGGACGGAGCCGCTGCCAGACGCAGCACGGTCAGAATATTCGGCAGCGTCCAGCGCATCGGCAATCCCCGTTCATGCAATAGGGGACGTTCTAGCCCCTTAACCCTCCGCGTGGAAGAACCCGTAGAGCGTTTCCGCGATCGCGTCGGAAATTCCGTCCACCGATTTCAGATCTTCCAGCGCCGCCCGGCCGACCGCCTTCGCGGATCCGAAATGCGCCAGCAGCGCCCGTTTCCTGGCCCGCCCGATACCCGGCACCTGGTCCAGCGGCGAATCGCCGATTGCCCTGGCGCGCCTCGCGCGGTGGGTGCCGATCGCGAATCGGTGGGCCTCGTCCCGCAGACGCTGGACGAAATAAAGCAGCGGATCGCGATGAGCGAGCGCAAACGGCGGTTTTCCCGGGCGGTAAAACAATTCCTTGCCGGCGTCCCGGTCCACGCCCTTCGCTACGCCGACCAGCGCCACGTCTTCGATTCCCAGCTCGGACAACGCTCTCGCCGCCGCCGAAATCTGACCGGCGCCGCCATCGACCAACACGATGTCCGGCCAGTTCCCGCCCAGGCGGTCGGGGTCTTCCTTCATCAAACGCCGGAACCGGCGGTCCAGAACCTCGCGCATCATGGCGAAATCGTCGCCCGGCGCCAGATCGTCCGACTTGATGTTGAATTTCCGGTAGGCCGATTTCTGAAATCCCTCCGGGCCGGCGACGATCATCGCACCGATGGCGTGCGCGCCCTGGATGTGGGAGTTGTCGTAGATCTCGATCCGCGCCGGCCGTGCGTCCAGCCCGAATGCCTTCGCCATTCCGTCCAGCAGCCGCGCCTGGCTGGCGGTTTCCGCCATCCGCCTGGCCAGTTCCTCGCGCGCGTTGCGCGCCGCCTGCTCGACCAGCAGCGCCTTTTCCCCGCGCTGCGGGACCGCGACCCCGGCCTTGCGCCCGGCCCTGACCGTCAGCGCCTGTTCCAGCAGGCCCCGGTCTTCGACATCATGCGACAGCAGGACCAGCCGCGGCGGCGTCTTGTTGCCGTAGAACTGGACGATGAAAGCCTCGAGGATTTCCGCCGGCCCGGCGCCGGAGCCGGTGCGCGGAAAATACGCCCGGTTGCCCCAGTTCTGGTTGGCGCGGATGAAGAACACCTGGACACAGGCCTGACCGCCATCGAGATGCAGCGCGATGACATCCGCCTCCCGTATCCCGCGCGGGTTGACCGCCTGACCTCCCTGAACCTGCGAAAGCGCCCTGATCCGGTCGCGCAGTGCCGCCGCGCGCTCGAATTCCAGCGCAGCGCTGGCTTCGGCCATCCGTTCGGCCAGTTGCGCCTGAACCCTGGTCGACCGGCCGGCAAGGAAATTCCGCGCATCGGACACCAGCCCGGCGTAGCCGGCTTTCCCGATCCCGCCAACGCAGGGCGCCGAGCAGCGCCTGATCTGATACAGCAGGCAGGGCCGGGTGCGGCTTTCGAAGACCGAATCCGAGCAGTTGCGCAGAAGGAACGCCTTCTGCAACTGGTTGAGCGTTCGGTTGACGGCGCCAGCCGACGCGAAGGGGCCGAAATACTCGCCTTTCTCCTTGCGGCTGCCGCGGTGTTTCTTGACCTGCGGAAAATCGTGCCCGGAAGTCAGCAGGATGTTGGGAAAGCTCTTGTCATCGCGCAACAGCACGTTGTAGCGCGGTTTGAGCTGCTTGATCAGGTTCTGCTCCAGCAGCAGCGCCTCGGTTTCTGTCCTGGTGGTGAGAAACATCATCGACGCCGTGGCCGAAATCATCCGCGCGATCCGCGCCGAGTGCCCCGCCGGCTTGGCGTAGGACGCTACGCGTTTTCTCAGGTTGCGCGCCTTGCCGACGTAGAGCACGCCGCCGCGGGCATCAAGCATCCGGTACACGCCGGGACTGTTGTCGAGCGTCCGGACATGCCGGCGGATGACCTCGTGGCCGGTGCGCGCGGCCTCGGCGGCCCCGGCGTGCTCTTCGGAACCGGTTCCGGAAGGATTTCGATCGCGATCGGTCGCCATGGCGCATCCGTCTACTGATTCTCCGGATGCCTGCAATGGCAAGGGAGACATTTCAAGCCAAAACCTGTCCACTGTTTCTGTGGATAAGTTTGTCGGTAAGTTTTTCGTGGCTTGAATATTCCTTGCATTTCAAGGCGCTTCTGCGGCCTGATGAAAATTTGGGCACATTTCTATGCCATTGATTTCAAAGGAAAAATTTTTGTTTTCTGATAAGGGGATGAAATCATTAACAAAATGATTACGAATTCGTGAACGGCGAGTTATGCGTGGACAATTGGCTTCGCCTGTCGCCCGCAAGAATTTCGGGGCGCCTATTCGACGCCCATTACGTCCGGTGTCTTCCACGCCAGATGCTGCCCGCCGTCGAGGCACAGCAACTGCCCGGTCAGGCCCGGAATCGCCAGGATGAACTGCAAGGCGGCGCAGATCTCGGCGGGGTCCGATCCGCGTTGCAGGATGGTGGCGCGGCGCTGGGCAGCGAAATTTCCGCTGTTCTGGCGTTCGCCCTTCATGGTCGGCCCCGGCCCGATGGCGTTTACCCGGACCCGGGGGCCGAGCGCCTGCGCCGCAATGCGGGTGAATGCCCACAAACCGGCCTTGGCGATGGTGTATGTGGTGAACTCCGGCGTCAGTTTCCGCACCCGCTGGTCGATCATGTTGACGACGCAGGCGCGCGCCACCGGCTCGCCGTTTTCATCGGTCCGCGGCTCCGGCGCCTGCGCCGCGAACGCCTGGGTCAGGAAAAACGGTGCGCGCAGGTTG
>JBHHXR010000209.1:0-5974 GCA_046757205.1 Paracoccaceae bacterium | reverse complement strand
TCGGGCCGACACTGACGACCAGGCTGGTCATCCTGCCGCAGGCGCTCAGGGTCATAATCCCGCCGCTGATCTCGCAGTATCTGAACCTGACCAAGAACTCGTCGCTGGCCATCGCGGTGGGCTACATGGACATCACCGGCACCCTGGGCGGCATCACGCTGAACCAGACCGGGCGCGAGATGGAATCGATCCTGCTGCTGATGCTGGTCTATCTGACGATATCGCTGAGCATCTCGGCGGTGATGAACTGGTACAACGCCAGCGTCAAGCTGAAGGAGCGGTAGGATGGCACAGATGTCCCAACACTATGTCCGCACCGAGATGCTGGAAGAGCAGACACCGCCGCTGACGGAGGTGGGCGCCATCGGCTGGATGAGGGCGAACCTGTTCAGCGGGTGGATGAATTCGATCCTGACGATTCTGGGCGCTGCTTTCATCGTCTTCGTCCTGTATTCGGTGCTGCCTTGGATCCTGATGTCGTCCTGGACGGCGCATTCGCTCGACGAATGCCGTCAGGCGATACAGGCGGCCTATGGCGAAGGCACCAGCGGCGCCTGCTGGGCGGTGATCCGGGAGCGCTACAATCAGCTTCTGTTCGGGTTCTATCCGCCGGAACTCTACTGGCGTCAGATCGCCGCGTTCGTCCTGATGCTGGTGGCCCTTTCGCCGGTGCTGTTTTCGAACCTGCCGCGCAAGATGCTTTGGTTCTCGGTGATTTACCCCTTCCTCGGTTACTGGCTGCTGTGGGGCGGCTCGGTCTGGGGGCCGCTGATGGCGCTCGCCGGGTTTGGCGTCGGCTATGCGGCGTTTCGCATCGTATCCCCCGGCGTCGGAACGCTGGCCGGTGTCATCGCCGCAATTCTGGGGCCGGTGATCTGGTGGCTGTTTCTTGCCGCCCCGGTGGCCGGCTTCCTGCACGGCATCATCCCTCTCGGCATCGAGGAGGTGCAGAGCGCCAAGTTCGGCGGCTTCACCCTGTCGATCACCATCGGCATCTCCGGTATCGTGGCATCGCTGCCGCTCGGCATCGTGCTGGCGCTCGGGCGGCAGTCGAACCTGTTGATCGTCAAGAGCATCTGTGTCGGCTTCATCGAGTTCATCCGCGGCGTGCCGCTGATCACGCTGCTGTTCGTGGCCTCGGTGCTGCTGAACTACTTCCTGCCGCCGGGCACCAGCTTCGACATCATCCTGCGCGTCGTCATCATGGTGACGCTGTTTTCCAGTGCCTACATCGCCGAGGTCGTCCGCGGCGGGCTGGCGGCGCTGCCGCGCGGCCAGTACGAGGCGGCCGATGCGCTGGGGCTGGACTACTGGAAGTCGATGCGGCTGATCATCCTGCCGCAGGCGCTGAAGATATCCATTCCCGGCATCGTTTCGAGCTTCATCGGGCTGTTCAAGGACACCACGCTGGTAATGATCATCGGCCTGATGGATCCGTTGGGTCTTTCGAACGCCATCCGGGCCAACCAGGCGTGGAACGGGATCATCTGGGAACTGTACAGCTTCATCGCCTTCATGTTCTTCCTTTTCTGCTTCTCGATGTCCCGCTATTCCATGTATCTGGAGCGCAGGCTTCAGACCGGCCACGACTAAGGAGACCGACCGCATGATCGATACTGCCAAGTTCGACGAACACATGCCGGAGGACCACGTTCCGGATCGCACGAAAATGCGGGTCTCCGAGGAGATCGCTATCCAGATCATCGGCATGAACAAATGGTTCGGCGCATTCCATGTGCTGCGCGACATCAACCTGACGGTAAACAGGGGCGAACGCATCGTTGTCTGCGGCCCGTCGGGTTCGGGCAAGTCGACGCTGATCCGCTGCATCAACCGGCTGGAGGAGCACCAGCAGGGGCAGATCTTCGTCGAGGGAACCGAGTTGACGTCGGATCTGAAGAACGTCGACAAGATTCGCTCCGAGGTCGGGATGGTGTTCCAGCATTTCAACCTGTTTCCGCATCTGACGGTGCTGGACAACCTGATGCTGGCGCCCATCTGGGTGCGCAAGACGCCGAGGAAGGAGGCCGAGGAAACGGCCCGGCAATACCTGGAAAAGGTCAAGATTCCGGAGCAGGCCGACAAGTTCCCCGGCCAGCTTTCGGGCGGTCAGCAGCAGCGCGTGGCGATCGCCCGGTCGCTGTGCATGAAGCCGCATATCATGCTGTTCGACGAGCCGACCTCGGCGCTCGATCCCGAAATGATCAAGGAAGTTCTCGATACCATGATCGAGCTGGCCGAAGAGGGCATGACGATGATCTGCGTCACCCACGAGATGGGTTTTGCCCGTCAGGTGGCGAACCGGGTGATTTTCATGGACCAGGGCCAGATCGTCGAGCAGAACGAGCCGGAAGAGTTTTTCCACAACCCGCAGAGCGACCGGACCAAGCTGTTCCTGAGCCAGATTCTCGGCCACTGAGACCGCGCGGTTCAGAAACCCCCGGAGGCGGCCGCCCCCGGGGGTTTTCCTTTGCCTGGCAGGCATGGCTCAGACGAGGTCTTTCGGGCGGGCGAACTGCGCGAAGGCGGCGGCGCCGAAATCAAGCTCGCTCCAGGCGCTGACCGGGCTCTCCAGAACTGCGGCGGCGGCTGTCGGAAAATGGCTGAACGCCTGCCGGCAGTGTTCCGGCACCGCGCTTTCCGCGCTCAAGAGCCGGGCAAGAGACCCGAGGCTGGGCTGGTGGCCGATCAGCAGGACCGTTGCGGCGTCGTCGGGCAGGGCGCGAAGCACTTCGAGCATGGTCTCGGGCGCCGCCATGTAGAGCCGCCGGTCGCTGACCACCGGCGCCGACACGTCGCCGAGCACGCGCGCAGCCCGCGCCCATGTCTCCGCCGTCCGCGCGGCGCCGGAAAGCAGCACATGATCCGGCGCCGGATTGCGCTCGGCCAGCCACGCCCCCATCAGCGACGCCGCAAGCCGGCCGCGGCGGCCGAGAGGCCGGTCGAAGTCGTCCAGCGCCGGATCGTCCCAGGACGACTTGGCGTGGCGCATCAGGATGATCTGTTTCATGCGGGCATTGAGCGCCACCCGTGGCCGATAATCAAGTGCCGCGGCGTCGCGGCGCTGAACCAACCGGAGGGCGCGCCGGCCCGGCCGGGCGCATGCCCTCCGGCCGGTGCCGCTCGGGCCCCGTTTGGGCGCGGCGCGCCGTGGCCGTCACCGTTCGCGCCGGTGATTGCCGGTTCCGGTGCGGTGAAAGGCGCGCATGTGGAAAGCGTGCTGCGCCGCCGGCCGCCCGCCGCGGCCGACCGGGCAGGCGAGCCGAACGGAGCAGCCCCGTGTCATGCAGTCCTCGCCGTTGCCGGAAGCGAGATGGCCGTGGCAGGCGCGGGTGTCGTAGCTTCCCGCGCCAAGCGCCGAGACCGGGCAGGCGGTCAGGCAGGGCCGCTGCGGGCATCCTTCGCAGGGCCGGCCGGCGCGCGGTTCGGGCAGCGCCAGCCGCTCCGGCAACGCCAGGGCACCGCGGAACGACACAAGAAGCCCCTCCGTGTCGTGAACGAGCAGCCCGACGGGCGATTGCCAGCACCGGCCTGTTTTCATCGCCCAACTGATGAAGGGCGGATACGGCCGGTCGGAGGGGAAAACAGCAGCCCCGCCGCACGCCGATGCCAGCGCATCGAGGGTCCGTTTCGACCAGCGGTCGAGGGGATGCGGCTCGCCGTCCGAAAATTCCCGGCTTGCGGTGAAACTGTCCCACATGCCGTGGCCGGACGGGCCGAAGAGCAGCAGCGTTGCGCAGCCCTGCGGTGCCGCGTCACCCTCGCCGGGGTGAAAGCCGCCGAGCACCGCCAGCCCGCTCTCCGCCGCCCGCGCCGCGATCTTTGACAGGCCGCTCATCGCCGCAGGAACGGAAGCAGCAGGCTCCATCCCAGCCGCGCCGGTTTGCCGTCCTGCCATCGCAGCCCGACGGTCATGCCGTCGTGGCCATCGGCCGGCTGCGGGCAATAGGTGCCGAAAAGCCGGTCCCAGACCGATAGGGCGAAACCGTAGTTGCTGTCGTGCTCGCTGCGGTGGACGGAGTGGTGGACCCGGTGCATGTCCGGCGTCACGAGAACCGTTCGCACCGCCGCGTCCAGCGGTTGCGGCAGTTTCAGGTTGGCGTGGTTGAACAGCGCCGTGCCGTTGAGCAGGATTTCGAAGACGATCACCGCGACGGCGCTTGGTCCCAGCAGATAGACCAGCCCGATCTTCAGCAGCATCGACAGCGCGATCTCGACCGGATGAAAGCGCACGGCGGTGGTGACGTCCATGTCGCGGTCGGCGTGGTGGACGCGGTGCAGCCGCCACAGGACCGGGATCTTGTGCGTGATCAGGTGCTGGAACCAGATGGCGAAGTCGAGCACCAGAACCGCGACCACGAACGCCAGCCAGCGGGGCGCGTCGAGATTGTTGAACAGCCCGCTGCCGCTGCGTTCCGCATCGATGGCGGCGCCGACCGCAAGAAGCGGTATCACCACGGCGATCAGGCGCAGCGTAGCCGTGTTGATGACGGTGATCGAAATATTCGTGAACCAGCGGTTGCGGCGCGGCAGGGCGCGGGATTTTCGCGGCAGCAGCGCCTCCAGCACGGCAAAGAGCGCGAACAATCCGAGAAAAACGGAGAGGCGGATGGCGGCTTGGTGTTGCATCGCGCTACTTTGTCCGGCGGCGGCGGGGCGTCAAGACGAAACGCGAAAACAAGCCGCCGGGGCTTGCATTGGCGGTAAATCCTTGGTGAGCTTCGGCGATGCGTTGCCGCTCCCCCATACGAGCAGCCGTGCTGGTCGGCGCGCTGGCGGCGCCGGCCGGCTGGCCGCCCGCGGCCGCCGAAACCCTGCCGCCCTGCGGCTGGCAGAGCGACGAGATCCCCGGAGCGCTGGCGGAAGACGGCGAAATTTCGGTCGATCCGCTGGCGCCGGCGGCCGTGCGGCTTCAGTTCGAGCGGGTCAGCGGACCGCCGGGAGCGGGCTACTGCGGCGGCGCCGTGCTGTCTGCCCATTGGGTGCTGACGGCGCGTCATTGCGTGGCCGGCAAGGTATGGCGCGACTTTCGCGTCGAGGCCGGGTCGTCGGTGCTGAACGTCGACGGGCAGGGGGTCGAGCGCCACGTGGTGGCCGCCTATTGCCCGCAGCGCAACAGCCGCGAGGCTCTGGCCGCCGACGTCGCGCTGCTGCGGCTGGAGACCCCGCTGCCGCCCGGGGTGCCGGTGGCGCGGCTGGAAACCCTGTCGGGATCGTCGGGAATGAAACCGCCCTTCGCCGGAAACATCGCGAGCTGGCCGGTGCGCTACCGCAACACCGAACCGCAGCCGGTGGTCAACACGCCGTTCGAGGTGATCCGGCGCAACGAGTCGGGCTTTCTGGTGGCGCGTCCGGCTGTGCCCGGCCGGTTGCCGCCCTGTTCCGGCGAGAGCGGCTCGGCGCTGTGGGTACAGACCGGGCGCGGTCCGGTGCTGCGCGGAATTCTGTCGGCGGTGGCGGCCGGGAATTCGGCGAAGACGGTGCGCGAGGTGTGCCGGGCGCCCGAGATGGTGGCGCTGCTGACCGACGTGGCGCGGTATTACGCCTGGATCGTCGAGACCATGGAGCTTTGCGACAGCACGCTGGGGGTCTGCCCGCCCCGGCCATAGCGTGCGCGGCAAGCTCAGGCGCGGATCAGGCTGCCCGCGCCGTGTTCGGTGAAAAGCTCCAGCAGGCAGGCATGCGGGGCGGTTCCGTCGAGAATGACGACCGCCCGCACGCCGCCGTCGAGCGCGTGCAGCGCGGTCTCCGTCTTCGGGATCATGCCGCCGGCGATCACGCCCTCGGCGGTCAGGCGCCGGACATCGGCCGAATGGAGCTCGGTCATCACGTTGCCGTCGGCGTCCTTGACGCCGGCGACGTCGGTCAGCAGCAGCAGCCGGTCGGCGGTCATGGCCGCCGCGATGGCGCCGGCGGCGGTGTCGCCGTTGACGTTGAAGGTCTCGCCGCCCCGGCCCATGCCGACCGGCGCGAT
>JBHHXR010000208.1:0-6026 GCA_046757205.1 Paracoccaceae bacterium | reverse complement strand
CTCGCCGCGGCGCTGTTTCTCTTGGTGAACGGCCGGATCATGGGCGTGAGCGGCATTCTCGGCGGTCTGGTCGATGGTTCGGCCAGGGGATCGGTGCCGGAGCGCGCGGCGTTTCTCGCAGGGCTGGTCGGGGCGCCGGCGCTGGCGGCACTGATCTGGAACGCGCCGCCCACCCACCTGACGGGCTCGATTCCGATACTGGTGGCCGCCGGGCTTCTGGTCGGTGTCGGAACGCGGATCGGCAACGGCTGCACGTCGGGGCATGGCGTGTGCGGGATATCGCGGCTGTCGCTCCGGTCGATATCGGCGACGGCGTTCTACCTGTTCGGCGGCGCGGTTTCCGTCTACGGCGCACGTCATCTGCTGGGGATCATCTGATGCGCTACGTGTTTTCGCTGCTGGCCGGTTCGATCTTCGGCCTTGGCCTGCTGATCTCGGGCATGACGGATACCGCCAAGGTAAGGGGCTGGCTCGATTTCTTCGGCGACTGGGATCCGACGCTGGCCTTCGTGCTGGGCGGCGCCATCTTGCCGATGGCGGTTGCCTGGCGGGTCACCGGGCGGCTGCGGCTATCGGCGCTGGGAAGCCGCTTTCCGCGCCGGCCGGCGCCCGAACTGGACCGCAACCTGGTGGTCGGCAGCCTGATGTTCGGCCTGGGCTGGGGGCTGGCCGGGTTCTGCCCCGGCCCGGCGCTGGCGGCGCTGGGCTTCGGCGGTACCGGCGCGGCGGTGTTCTTCGTTTCCATGCTCGCCGGCATGGCCGTCGCGCGGCCCATCGGCATCCGGCTGGCGGCCGTGTGACCCGCCGGGCCGCGGCCCGTTACCCGTTGTAAACATTCTGCTCCTAAGACGGGTCCCGACGATGGCGGGACGGAAGGGCAGAATGCCTGTGAGAGCACGGATTACCGGACGGACGGCGCAACTGGCGCTGACCGTGGTATGGACGCTCCTCTTTACCGGCATTGCCGGTGGCGCCGGACAGCCCGGCGCCGGGCCCGACGGCATCTGCGAGGCATCGAGCGACCGGGCAGCCAGGCGCGTCGGCGTGCCCGAAAACGTGCTGCGGGCGATTTCGCTGACCGAGACCGGGCGGCGGCGGCGCGGCCGGACGGAGGCCTGGCCATGGACCGTCAACATGCAGGGCGAGGGCCGGTGGTTCGAAACCCGCGCCGCCGCGCTGGCCTACACCAAACGCGGGTTCGACGCCGGTGCGCGAAGCTTCGACGTCGGCTGCTTCCAGATCAACTACCGCTGGCACGGCGGCGCGTTCCCGTCCATCGACGCCATGTTCGACCCGGACACCAACGCGGTCTATGCCGCGCGGTTCCTGAGCGGCCTTTTTGCGGAAACCGGATCGTGGTCGGCGGCGGCGGGGGCGTATCACTCCCGCACCGCGGAACTGGCCGCCCGCTACCGCAGCCGTTTCGACAGGATACTGGCGCGGCTGGACGGCGGTGCGCGGACATCTGAAACCGCCGCAACGCCCGCCGCCGAAATCAGGCGCCCCGAAAGCGTCCTGACCGGTGCCCTGCTCGCCGCCGACGCCGCGGAAGCCGGCCGCGCCGCGGCGCCCGGCAGCCTTGTCATACTTGCCGCGCAGGCGGACGACTGGCGCATTCTGACGCCGGCGCGCGGCGCGCTTTACTGATCCGCCCGCAAATGCCCGCCCGATTGTCCCTCGCCGCGCTTTTCCAGCCCACCGTGCTCCTGGCGGTGGCGCTGATGGCGGTGATCGTGATGATGATCCTGCCGATGCCGTCCTGGGTGCTCGATCTGGGGCTGGCGGTGTCGTTCGGGCTGGCGATTCTGATATTCACCATCACGCTGTTCATCGAGCGGCCGCTCGATTTCTCGTCCTTCCCGACGATCCTGCTGGCCTCGCTGATGCTGCGGCTGTCGCTGAACGTCTCCTCGACCAAGCTGATCATCGGCGAGGGCCACACCGGCACCGACGCCGCCGGCAACGTGATCGAGGGCTTCGCCATGTTCATCATGGGCGGCAGCGTCTACCTCGGGCTCGTGGTGTTCGGGGTTCTGCTGATCGTCAATTTCATCGTGATCACAAAGGGCGCGGGGCGCATGGCCGAGGTTGGCGCGCGCTTCGCGCTCGACGGCATGCCGGGGCGCCAGCTCGCCATCGACAGCGACCTCGCGGCCGGTGCGATCACCCACGAACAGGCGCGCCAGCGCCGCAAGACCGAACAGGAGGAGACGACGTTTTTCGGCTCTCTGGACGGGGCGTCGAAATTCGTCAAGGGCGATGCCGTCGCCGGGCTTCTGATCACCTTGCTCAACCTGGCGATGGGGCTCGCGATCGGGGTGTTCCTGCACGGCATGCCGATGGGCGGCGCATTCGAGACCTACTCGATCCTGACCGTCGGCGACGGCCTGGTCAGCCAGATACCGGCGGTTATCATTTCCATCGCCTCGGCGCTTCTGCTGTCGAAGGGCGGGGCCGTCGGCTCGGCCGACCGCACGTTGCTGGCACAACTCGGCGGCTATCCGACGGCGCTGGCCACGGTCGCCGTCCTGCTCGGCCTGTTCGCCTTTGTCCCCGGCCTGCCGTTCCTTCCGTTCGTGGCCGGCTCCGGCGCCCTGGCCGCCGCCGCATGGCTGTCCCGCGAAGCCCGGCGCCGGGCCGACGACGCCGAGATCGCGCGCCAGCGCAACGAGGCGCGGTCGCCGGAAAAGACCCTGGGCGACGTTCTCGACATGGACGAAATCCACCTGGAATTCGCGCCGGACCTGGTTGCCGCGGTGATGGACCCGGGCACCGGGCTCGACGCGCGGATCGTCAACATGCGCAACCATGTGGCCAAGAGCTTCGGCCTGATCCTGCCCGAGATCCGCCTGACCGACAGCGCCGCCCTGCCGCCGGCGACCTACGCCATCCGTGTGCAGGGCGTCGAATACGGCCGCAGCCGGATCGAGACCGACAAGGTTCTGGTGCTGCGTCCCGCCGAGGGCGCGGAAGCGCCGGATGGGCTGTCGGTCGCCGAGCCGGTGTTCGGAGCGCCGGCAAGGTGGATCGACCCCGCCGAGCAGGAAAGGGCGGCGATCCTCGGCCTGTCGGTGGTGACCCCGCCCGAGGTCATCGCCACGCATCTGCTGGAAATCATCAAGCAGAACATCGGCCTGCTGTTCAGCCGCCGCGCCCTGCGAAAGCTGCTCGACGAATTCGCCGGCGTGACCGATCCGGACCGCGCCCGGGCCAACCGCCGGCTGATCGACGAGTTCGTGCCGGACAAGGTGCCGCTCGATACCCTGCAGGCGGTGCTGCGGCTGTTGCTCCAGGAGCAGGTGTCGGTGCGCAACCTGCCGCTGATCCTCGAAGCCATAGCCGAGGCGGCCGGGGCGCTGAAACAGCCCGAGGCGATCTGCGAATACGTGCGCCAGCGCATCGGTTTCCAACTCGTCTCGGAGGTTTCCGAAGAAGACGGCACGCTGCCCCTGGTGCAGATTTCGCCGGACTGGGAGGGCGTCTTCGAGACCTACACGCTGACCGGCGAGGACGGCACCGCGGACATCGCGCTGCCGCCGGAGGAATTCAACCGGCTCGCCCGCTGCGTGGCCGAGAAGCTGGCCAGCGCCGGCGACGCCGGACGCTATCCGGCGATCGTCACCTCGGCGCGGCGCCGGCGCTTCCTGCGCACGGTGCTCGCGTCGAAGGGCATCCGCAACCCGGTATTGTCGTTCGAGGAGATCGGCACGACGGCGCGGCCGGCGCTGGTCGGGATGGCGTGATCGCGGTGCCGGGGTTCCTGTCCGACATCGCCCGCTTGGCCGACGTGTCGCTGTTCGGCATGTTCCTGGTCTTCCTTCGCGCCGGCGCCGTCGTTTCGCTGCTGCCGGGGTTCGGCGAACGGATGGTTCCCGGGCGCGTGCGGCTCGGCGCGGCGATCGCCTTCGCGGTGCTTACCTGGCCGCTGGTGCAGGGGCGCCTGCCTTCGGCGCTGCCGCCGCCGGCGGCGATGGGACTGGCATTTCTTGCCGAGGCGGCGAACGGCCTGCTGCTCGGCATCGGCTTCCGGCTGGTGGTGATGGTGCTGCAACTGGCCGGTTCGGTGGCGGCGCAGAGCACTTCGCTGGCACAGATTTTCGGCGCCGGGGCGACGCCGGATCCGCTGCCTGCGATCGGCAACATTCTGGTCATCGCGGGGCTCGCGGTGGCGATGGCGGCGGGGCTGCACGTAAGGGCGGTGCAGGCGCTCTCGCTGTCCTACGACATCCTTCCCGCCGGGCGCTTCGCCGCCGCGGCCGACGTCGCGGCATGGGGGACCTCGCGGGTCGCCGGGGCCTTCGCCTTGGCGGTCACGCTGGCGGCGCCCTTCGTTCTCGCCTCGCTGGCCTACAATGTCGCGCTCGGCGCGATCAACCGGGCGATGCCGCAGCTCATGGTAGCCTTCATCGGCGCGCCGGCGATCACCGCGGGCGGCATTGTCCTGCTGATGCTGTCGGCGCCGGTGGTTCTCGATGTCTGGCGGGGCACGCTGGACGCCGCGCTCTCGGCGCCGCTGGGGCCAGTGCCATGAGCGATGCCAACGGCGGCGGCGAGAAGACCCATGCGCCGACACGGAAAAAGCTCGACGACGCGCGCCGCGAAGGCAATCTGCCGCGCTCGTCCGACGTTTCCGCGGCGGCGGCCTATCTCGGTCTCGTGCTGGCGCTGGCGGTCGCCGGGTCATACCCCGCCGAGCTGGCCGGCGCCGCGCTGTCGGGTTTCCTGTCGCATGCCGGCGAGCTTTCCGGCGCCGTCCCCGGACCGGGCGGAAGGCGCGTCCTCGGCCCCGCCTTCGGCCAGGTCCTGCTGGCGCTGGCGCCGGTCTTCCTGCTGCCCTGGATACTCGCGGCCGCCGCGACCGCCGCCCAGCGCGCCTTCGTCTTCACGCCGAAGAAACTCGCCCCGAAACTGTCGCGGATTTCGCCGGTCTCTACGGCGGCAAAGAAGTTCGGGCGCACCGGGCTGTTCGAATTCGCCAAGTCCCTGGTCAAGATGATCGCCGTGGCGACCGTGCTCGCGGTGTTCCTGGGCCGCCGGTTCGACGAGATCGTCGGCGCCGCCCGCGCATCCGGCCCGGCCCTCGCCGGCCTGATCGGACAGAGCCTCACCGCCATGTTGCGCGCCATCCTCATCGTCGCCGTGGTCGTCGCCGCGGCCGACTATTTCTGGCAGCGCTTTGACCATGCCAGGAAACTGCGGATGTCGCACCAGGACCTGCGGGAGGAACAGCGCCAGGCCGAGGGCGACCCGCTGCTCAAGGGCGAGCGCCGCGCCCGGGCCCGGGAAGTCGCCGCCAACCGGATGATGGCCGACGTCCCGGGCGCCGACGTCGTGATCGTCAACCCGGCGCATGTGGCGGTGGCGCTCGCATGGTCGCGGCGCAGGGGATCGGCGCCGGCCTGCGTCGCCAAGGGAACCGGCGAGATAGCCGCCCGGATCCGCGAGATCGCGGCGGCCTCCGGCGTGCCGGTGCACCGCGACCCGCCGACGGCGCGCGCGCTCCACGCCCTGGTCGGCGTCGGCGAGGAAATCCCCCCGCAGCACTACCGGGCCGTCGCCGCCGCCATACGCTTCGCCGAGGCGATGCGCCGCCGCGCCGCCGAGGGTGCCCTTGGCCGCGCCTGAGCCGCTTTCCCGGCTGCGCGGCCTGGCCCGGCTGGCGGCCGACCGCGGGGTCGCCGATCTGGCGGCCGCCGACGCCGAACTCTCCGCCCTGCAGGAGGCGCTGAGCCGGCTCGCCGACCGGCCCGGGAGTGGCGCCGCGGCCGGAACCGCGATCGGCGAAGCGCGGCTCCACGCCGACTGGCAGCGCTGGCGGCAGAAGCGGCGGCGCCGCATCCGCGCCGCCATCGCCAGCGGCCTGTCGGAGCGCGAGCCGCTGCGCGCCCGGGCGGCGCGGCTCGAGGCCCGGGTGCGCGCGATCGACCGGCTGATCGCACGCCGGACGGCGCAGCGGGCAGCCGCCCTGCGCAGGCGCGCCGAACGCGACGGCCTGCCCGAGGGCTGACCCGGCGCAAGCGCCGCCC
>JBHHXR010000207.1:0-6090 GCA_046757205.1 Paracoccaceae bacterium | reverse complement strand
GTGTCGATCAGCGCCGACGAGATGATGGTCAGCGAGCCGCCCTCCTCGATGTTGCGCGCCGCCCCGAAGAAGCGCTTGGGCCGCTGCAGCGCGTTGGCGTCGACGCCGCCGGTCAGCACCTTGCCCGACGACGGCACCACGGTGTTGTAGGCGCGCGCCAGCCGGGTGATCGAATCCAGCAGGATCACCACGTCGCGCTTGTGCTCGACCAGCCGCTTGGCCTTTTCGATCACCATCTCGGCGACCGCGACGTGGCGTGTCGCCGGTTCGTCGAAAGTCGAGGAAACCACCTCTCCAATGACCGAGCGCTGCATGTCGGTCACCTCCTCCGGCCGTTCGTCGACGAGCAGCACGATGAGGAAGCATTCGGGGTGATTCTTTTCCACCGAATGGGCGATATTCTGGAGAATGACCGTCTTACCGGTTCTCGGCGGCGCCACGATCAGGCAGCGCTGGCCCTTTCCGATCGGGGCAACGAGGTCGATCACCCGCGCCGACTTGTCCTTGCTGGTGGAATCCTCGATCTCCATCTTCAGGCGCTCATCGGGATAGAGCGGCGTGAGGTTGTCGAAATGCACCTTGTGCCGGGCGGCGTCGGGGTCCTCGAAGTTTATCTTGGACACCTTGACCAGCCCGAAATACCGCTCGCCTTCCTTCGGCGCGCGTATCAAGCCCTCGACGGTGTCGCCGGTACGAAGCGAGAATTTCTTGATCTGGTTCGGGCTGACATAGATGTCGTCGGGGCCGGGCAGGTAGTTCGCTTCCGGTGACCGCAGGAACCCGAAACCGTCCTGCAAGACCTCCAGCACGCCGTCGCCGGAGATTTCCACCCCTTCGTCCGCCAGTTCCTTCAGGATGGCGAACATCATGTCGCCCTTGCGCATGGTCGAGGCGTTGTCGATTTCCAGTTCCTCGGCCATCGCCAGAAGCGCCGCCGGGGTTCGCGACTTCAGGTCCACGAGGGAAAGTTCGGTGAATTCCATAGCTAACTCGCGTTTGCGCCGGCCTGAGAGCCGCCGGCGTTCCATTTTCGAAAGGGAAAATGCATCTTTTGGGCAGAACGCCCCGTGCTTGCCACGTTATATGGGCGCAAACCGCCGAAATGTCAAATAGACAGCGATTAAAATGGTTTAACAATCACCATCGCCACAATCACAATCATCAGGACCGTCGGTAACTCGTTCATCAGCCGGTATGTTCGGCCGCTTCGGACGTTGCTGTCCACGGCGAATTCCTTGCGCCGGTTTGCCAGCCAATGGTGAAACCACGTCATGACGAGGACCATCGCCGCTTTCACGTACACCCAGTTGAACGTCGACCAGTCGGCGATGCCCGGTATAAGCACCAGCAGGCCGCCGAACGTCCATGCCGCGATCATCGCCGGGTTCATGATTGCACGGAGCAAACGCCGCTCCATCACCTTCAGTGTCTCGGAGAGATCGGATCCGACAGCCGCCGACTCCGCGTGATAGACAAACAATCTCGGCAGGTAGAACAGCCCCGCCATCCAGGCGATGACCGACATCACATGCAATGCCTTGATCCAGAGATAGTGAATACTCAGAAATTCAATCATGTCCGCGGTTTCCTAGCTGGTGGCAGAGCGATAGCCAAGCGCCAAAAACCCTGGTCGGCAAAAAGCCCGAAAACCAGAACAACAAGAATCAATTCATAGAGAATCTTGTAGTTTTTGGTAGGCGGGATGAATCGCGGGGATTACCGCGATTGGCCGGATATCAACAGAACTGTCCAAAAAAGACAGTTGCTGGCGCTCAGGGCGTTGGAAATGGTGGATGAAAATTTTTACCCAATATTTCAATGTATTGGAGGTCGATAAATCGTGGCGATAGCAAAAATGCGGCAGAGGGTTCCCCGGATGCGGGCATCGTCAGCCGATTCACGGGTTTTTCCACAGGCCTGCAAGCCGGTCGTCAACATGGATAATTCCGGTGCTGTTCTTCTCGAAGCGATGATCGCCTGAGGGGAATGCTCCATACCGGAAAGTTTTGCCCGCGTTGATGCGCGGCCGCAGCCGGTTTTCCACTGATTTACCCTCCGGGCAAAGGCCGGTATTCAGGTCGCATGGCCGATGATCGCAAAGTCAGGGTTCTGTCGGAGTCCGTGCGCCAGCGCACCGGCTCCCAGGCGTGTTTGTTCGGTATCGCCGCCGTTGACGGCAGGTTCGCGAAGTTCCGGGCGGCCGTCCGAGTGGTGGTTGCCAACGGCAAGTGCGTGGCGAGCGAAAGGCTTGCGAGATGAAAGAGCCACTCGTCCTCGCGTCTGCCTCGGAAATCCGCTCCGCGCTTTTGCGCAATTCCGGTATCGCGGTCGAAACAAGGCCGGTGCGGGTCGACGAGGCGGCGATAAAGGCAACCATGCTGAGCGGCGGCGCGGCACCGCGCGACATCGCCGCCGAGCTGGCGGAAAACAAGGCCATGCGCGCAGCAACGCGCGACCCCGAAAGGCTGGTTCTCGGGTGCGACCAGGTTCTTGTGCTGGAGGGAAGGCTTTTCGACAAGCCCGGCGACCTCGCCGAAGCCCGGGCGCAACTCAGGAAGTTGCGCGGCAAGGCGCACGAGCTGTTTGCCGCTGCTGTCATGGTCGAAGACGGCCGGCCGGTGTGGCGCCATGTCGGACGCGCCGGGCTGACGATGCGGTCTTTTTCCGACGCGTTCCTCGAAAACTATCTTGAGGAGCATGGCGAAGAAGTGCTTTGCTGTGTCGGTTGCTACCGCCTGGAAGGCGCGGGCGCGCAGCTTTTCACCCGCGTCGAGGGTGACTATTTCAGCGTGCTTGGCCTTCCGTTGCTGGAAGTGCTGGGTTTCCTCCGAAGCAAGGGGGTCTGCAGGACATGACGGGAAATGCACCGGCGCTGGCTGGCGTGATCGGATCGCCGATATCGCACAGCCTGTCGCCCAGGGTGCACGGCTACTGGCTGCGGAAGTACGGTATCGGCGGGTATTACATTCCCGTGGAAATCGCGCCGGGCGCTCTGCGCGACGGGCTGGAAGCGCTCAGGCGCCTGGGGTTCCGCGGCGTCAACGTCACGCTGCCACACAAGGAAGAAGCGTTTGCGCTGGCCGACGAAGCCAGCAGCGTGGCCAGGCGCATCGGTGCCGCCAACACGCTGACATTCGATGTTCAGCGGGGCGTTCTGGCGGACAACACCGACGGCTACGGTTTCCTGCAGAACCTTCACGAGCAGGCTCCGCACTGGCGGGCTTCCGCTGGCCCGGCAGTCGTTCTTGGCGCCGGAGGCGCGGCGCGGGCCGTCGTCGACGCACTGCTGTCGGATGGCGCGCCGGAGATACGCCTCGTCAACCGGACGCGGGCGCGGGCCGAGGCGTTGGCGGACCGGTTCGGCGGCAAGGCCGAAATTGTCGACTGGGAGGCGCGCGGCGACTGCCTGGAAGGTGCCGCTACGCTGGTGAACACGACGTCGCTCGGCATGGCCGGCCATGACGTGCTGGGCCTGGACCTGGCGGCATTGCCGGGCGCCGCGCTGGTGACCGACCTTGTCTACAGACCGCTTGAGACGGAGCTTCTGAAACGGGCAAGGGCGCGCGGAAATCCGGGGGCGGACGGTCTGGGCATGCTGCTGCACCAGGCGGTGCCGGGGTTCGAGAGGTGGTTCGGCCGCTGTCCGGAGGTCGATCAGGCGGTGCGCGAAACCGTGCTCGCGCCATGACGTCCCGGCCCTACAAGCTCGGTCTGACCGGTTCCATAGGTATGGGAAAGAGCACGACGGCGGCATTCTTCGCCGACGCCGGGGTTCCGGTGTGGGACGCCGACGAATGCGTGCACCGGCTTTATGCCAAGGGCGGGGCAGGGGTTCCGGCAATCGCCTTGCTGGCGCCGGGGGCGGTCGCCGACGGAGCGGTGGACCGGGCCAAGCTTCGAGATGCGATCGCCGCAGACGCGGCGCTGTTGCCGCGCATCGAGGCAGCGATTCATCCCCTTGTGGCGGCCGATCGCGAGCGGTTTGTGAATGAGCGCTCGGGCGCCGGCGACAGGCTCGTGGTTTTCGACGTCCCCCTGCTGTTCGAGACCGGGGCCGACGCCTGGCTCGATGGCGTTCTGGTCGTCACCGCACCGCCGGAGGTCCAGCGCGACAGGGTGCTTTCGCGGGCCGGCATGACGGAAGCGCAGTTGGCCAGGATACGCGCGCGGCAGATGCCCGACAGCGAGAAACGGTCGCGTGCCGATTTCGTCATCGATACATCTGCCGGGCTTGAGGCCGCACGGTCCGACGTTCTAAAGTTGATACGGCAGATATGCGGGGGGCGCGATGCGTGAAATCGTTCTCGATACCGAAACCACCGGACTCGACCCGGAGAAAGGCGACAGGATCGTCGAAATCGGCTGCGTCGAGCTTTCCAATCACATGCCGACCGGCCGGGTGTTTCACCAATACCTGAACCCCGAACGCGAGATGCCGCAGGAGGCCTTCGAAGTGCATGGCCTGAGCACGGATTTTCTGGCCGGAAAGCCGGTTTTTCCGAGCGTGGCACAGGATTTCCTGGAATTCGTCGGCGATGCGAAACTGGTGATCCACAACGCATCCTTCGACCTGAAATTCCTCAACGCCGAACTGAAATGGGCGGAGCGGGCGCCGTTGGCGCCGGATTGTGCCATCGACACGCTGGAGATCGCGCGCCGCCGCTTCCCCGGCGCGCAGAATTCGCTGGATGCGCTGTGCCGCCGCTTTGGCGTGGACAATTCCGCAAGGGAAAGACACGGGGCGCTCCTGGACGCCGAAATCCTGGCGGAGGTCTATCTGGAACTGATCGGCGGACGCCAGCCCGACTTCACGCTGTCGCTGGTCAGCGGCGGCAGGAGCGAGCCCGGAGACGCGGCGGGGGCCGACTATTCACCGCCACGTCGCCCGCGCCCGCTTGCGCCGCGGCTGAGCGAGGCGGAGATGCAGGCGCACGAGCAGTTCCTGGCGGAACTGCCGGCCCCGGCGATGTGGAGCAAGGGCGGTTCCTAGGCGGTGCCGCCGTTTGGCTGCTGCGCCTGTCTGCGGGCGATTTCCTGCCGGTAAAGCGCGAGAAAATCGATGTTGTCGAGATTGAGGGGCGGGTACCCGCCGTCACGCGTGATATCGCCGACGACACGGCGCAGGTAGGGAAAGATCATGCGCGGGCATTCGATCAGCAGAAACGGATGCATCTGTTCGTCCGGAACGTTCGAGATCTCGAACCTTCCGGCATAGTCGAGCTCCAGTACGAATACCGGCTTGCCGTCGCTGTTGGAATCGATCTTGAGGCGGTTCGTCACCTCGTACATCTCACCGCCCAGCTTCTTGGCGTCGAGCGAAACCTGAACGGTGATCTCGGGCGTCCCGTCCATCTTTTCGCCTTTCTGGGCGGCGATGTTCTCGAAGGAAAGGTCACGGATGAATTGTGCGATTACCCGCAGTTTCGGCGGTTCCGCCGGGGTTTCTTCGGCCATGGCTCGATTGTCCTGTCAAATTCGCCGGACGTTGCCTAGGCCGTAACCGAGGTCGTGTAAAGACGCAATCCGAACCGGCCGCTCAGCGATCCCTCGTCCAGCCCGAGTTTCCGCGCCGCGGGCGGGCCGTGTCCTCGTCGAGTATTTCGAATTCTCCGTCAATCGCCCCGGCGGTGTCGTGACGGGGGCCGTGCGCCGTTCCTCCGGCCCACACATGCACCCGTGCGGCCAGCCGTGCTGCGCCCCACGCTATGAGCGCCTGCCGGATTGCCGGGATCAGAAAGGCGATTCCAAGCGCGTCGGTGAAAAAACCCGGCGTCAACAACAGCACACCGGCGACGAGAATCAGCGCCCCATGAGCGATGTGCCCCACCGGGTCCTCGCCGCGCGACAGGCTGTGCTGGAGCCGCGCCAGGGTCGCGAGGCCCTGCTGACGAACCAGCGCGGTGCCCGCCATCGCGGTCAGGACGACGACCGCCAGGGTCGGAAACAGACCCAGCCAGCCGCCGATCTCGATAAACAACGCGATCTCGACAATCGGAACCGTCACAAATATCAAAAATAGCCACATATCTTTCTCTTCCCGGCTTGCCAGAGCACGAAGGGCATGTTGGACTTGATCGCCGCGAATACATA
>JBHHXR010000206.1:0-6204 GCA_046757205.1 Paracoccaceae bacterium | reverse complement strand
GCTTCTCAACATCGGCCGGCAGGACGGTGTCATCGACGGTGCCGCCGCCATGGACGACCTGGGCCTTGTCGGGCGAATGTCCGGCGTCGGCGAACGCGCGTCACGCGTCATCTTCCTGACCGATATCAACAGCCGCGTGCCGGTTATCGTGCAGCCCTCCGGTCAGCGCGCCATCGTCGCCGGCGACAATTCATCGGTACCGCTGCTTCAATTCGTCGAGGATCCGGAACAGATCCAGCCAAGCGACCGGGTGGTGACCTCGGGGGCGGCCGGCCTGTTTCCCGCCGAACTGCTCGTCGGTCAGGTGGCGCGCGGCAGCGACGGCCGATTGCGCGTCAGGCCTGCCGCCGACTACCGGCGCCTTGAGTTTATCCGCGTGCTTCGGGTCAGGCGTTCGGCGACAATCGGCAATTCGGAGGAACTCGTGGGACCGCTGCTGCCCGATACCGCGCAGCCCGGGCAGGAGACCGATGCGCAACCGGAGGCGGGAAATTGAAGCACCGCGTCACTACGTCGATCTGGTTTCAGCGCCTTCTGTTCCTGGCCGCCGGCGGATTTGCCATACTGACACTTCTGCTGCCGCTCGGCCTGTCCGCGGACCGCCGCCCGATGCCGGATCTGGTCTTTGCCCTGTGCGCCTGCTGGGTGGTTCGCAGACCGCTCGCGGCGCCCTTCCTGCTGGTCGGCGCTGTCGGTTTGATGGCTGACATTCTGCTTGGCGGGCCCGTCGGTCTCGGCGCACTCCTGTTGATGTGGGGGACCGAAGCGATGCGCCAGAACATTCGCTCGATCCGCGAGTACCCGTTCGTATTCGAGTTCCTCTGGTTTGCCGGCCTGTTCGCCCTGGTGCTTCTTGCCCGGAGCATTCTGCTTGCGGTCGCCTTCGCGCCCAACGTCCAGATCGTGGATATGGCCCGGTACTACATAACGACGCTGGTATCTTACCCCGTTGTCGCCGCCGTCGTTCACTGGGGACTGAGAGTCAGGTTTCCGCGAACGCGCCCGGTCGCCGTCGGGCTGGGTCGATCGGCATGAGAACCCCTGTCAACGATCCCCGGTCGGGACGGATAACCCGTCGTGGCGCGGTCCTTCTCGGTTTGCAACTCGGCGTTGTCGGCATGCTCGGCTGGCGGCTGCGGCAGCTCCAGGTCGAGCAATCGGAGAAATTCTTCCTGCTGGCGGAGGAAAACCGGATCAACATCCGCCTGTTGCCGCCGGAGCGCGGGCTGATATTCGACCGCAGCGGGATTCCCGTGGCGATCAACGAACAGAACTACCAGGTAACCATCGTTCGCGAACAGGCGGGAAACGTGGACAGGGTGCTGGACAGTTTGCGCCGGCTGATCACGATCGACGAAGAGCGGCGTGCCCGCGTCCTGCGGGAAATGAAGCGCCGCAGCGCCTTTGTTCCGGTCTCGGTCGCCGAGCACCTCAGCTGGGAGGAGTTTTCACGGGTATCGGTCAACGCCCCTGCCCTGCCCGGCGTGATTACCGAGGTGGGCTTGACACGGCACTATCCCAAGGGTCCCGACTTCGCCAATATCGTGGGCTATGTCGGACCGGTGAGCGACAGCGACCTGGCCAGGCTCGAAAATCCGGACCCGGTTCTCCAGATCCCGAAATTCCAGATCGGCAAGACCGGCATCGAGAAAGTGCGCGAGACCCAGCTACGCGGGCATGCGGGCAACAGCCGGATCGAGGTGAACTCCGCGGGCCGGGTCATGCGCGAGCTGAGCCGGGACAACGGGATGCCGGGCGACGACCTGCACCTGACGGTCGACGCGGCGCTGCAGAATTACGCGCTGAAAAGGATGGAAGGGCAAAGTGCCGCCGCGGTGGTGATAGATTCCCGCAATGGTGACATCCTGTGCATGGCCTCGGCGCCGAGCTTCGACCCCAACAACTTCGTTTTTGGCATCACATCAAAGGACTGGAACGCCCTTCTGGACAACGAATACAGGCCGCTCTCCAACAAGCCCGTCTCCGGCGGCTATCCGCCCGGTTCGACCTTCAAGGTCGCGGTCGCGCTGGCGGCGCAGGAGGCCGGCCTGATCAGGCCCCAGGACACCGTGTGGTGCCCGGGCTACTACCAGCTCGGCCGGCGGCGCTTCCACTGCTGGAAACGCGGCGGACACGGGCACGTGAACCTCCACGACAGCCTGAAGAAATCCTGCGACGTGTTCTACTACGACACGGCCCGAAAGGTCGGCATCGACCGCATCGCCGCCATGGCGCGGCGCCTCGGGCTGGGCGTCGCCCACGATTTGCCGATACCGGCGATTTCCACCGGCATCGTGCCCGACGACAACTGGAAGCGGCGGACCCAGAACGAGGGCTGGCACCCCGGCGACACGCTGAACACCGGCATCGGCCAGGGATTCGTGCTGGCCTCGCCCTTGAACCTTGCGGTGATGACGGCGCGCATCGCCTCGGGAAAGGCGACAACGCCCCGGCTGATCCGAGCCGTCAACGGCGTTCCCGTTTCCCGCCCGGATGCCGACGATCTGGGCGTTTCCGAAGCATCCCTGGCACGCGTGCGCCAAGGCATGTTCGGCGTCTCCAACGAACTCGGCGGCACCGCCTACCGGTCGCGGATCGCGCTGGAAGAAATGGCGCTGGCCGGGAAGACCGGAACCAGCCAGGTCCGGATCATCACACCCGAAGAACGGCGGCGCGGCGTGACCCGCAACGAGGACCTGCCCTGGAACCGGCGCGATCACGCGCTGTTCATCGCCTTCGCGCCCTACAAGAACCCCCGATACGCCGTTTCGGTGGTGGTTGAGCATGGCGGTGGCGGATCGCGCGCGGCAGCGCCGATCGCGCGCGACATCATGATGTTCGCTCTGTTCGGCCCCCGGCCGCCGCTGGAAGCGTATCCGGCGGCCGAGCGCAAGCGGATCAAGGAAAAGCGCGACGCCGAGCAACCCCAGGCACCGCAGGGCGGAACCTCCGGCAGGGACCGGGCATGACGTTTGCCGTTCAACCGGACCGGCAGGTTCCCAAAGGGTTGTCCAAGGTCCTCTACCTGAGCTGGCCCCTGGTGATCCTGCTCTGCGCAGTGGCGTTTTTCGGGTTCGTGATGCTCTATTCGGTCGCCGACGGTTCCCTCCGGCCCTGGGCGTTTCCGCAGATCGTGCGTTTCGTGACGGGATTGGCCGTGATGTTCGTCATCGCCATGATCCCGCTGCACTATTGGCGCGGCGTCACCCCGTTCGCCTATGTCGGCAGCCTCGGGTTGCTGGTCGCGGTCGAGGTTGTCGGCGAAGTCGGCATGGGGGCGCAGCGGTGGATCAATCTCGGCTTCATGCGCCTGCAGCCGTCGGAAGTGATGAAGGTCAGCCTGGTGATGGCGCTGGCGCTCTACTACGACTGGCTGGACCCGAAAAAGGTTTCGCGTCCGTTCTGGGTGCTGCTGCCGCTCCTGCTGACTGCCGTCCCGGTGGTGCTGGTTCTGAAGCAGCCCGACCTGGGAACCGCGATCCTGCTGGTGGCCGGCGGCGGCGTCGTGATGTTCCTGGCCGGCGTGAGCTGGTGGTATTTCGGCGGCGCGGCGGCGGCGGTATCCGGCCTTGTTGCTGCCGTGATGACCAGCCGGGGAACGCCGTGGCAGTTGATAAAGGACTATCAGTTCAAGAGGATCGAGACCTTTCTTGATCCTTCTCTTGATCCGCTGGGCGCCGGATACCACATCACCCAGTCGAAGATCGCGCTGGGTTCCGGCGGCCTGACCGGGCGCGGTTTCATGGCCGGCACCCAGAGCCGGCTGAACTTCCTGCCCGAGAAGCAGACCGACTTCATCTTCACCACGCTGGCCGAGGAATTCGGATTTGTCGGCGGCAGCACATTGTTGATCCTCTACGCGCTGGTGGTCGTGTTCTGCCTCGCCTCGGCCATGTCGAACCGCAACCGGTTCGGCGCATTGCTGACCGGAGGGCTGGCCGCGACGTTCTTCTTTTTCTTCGCCGTCAACATGGCCATGGTCATGGGGCTTGCGCCGGTCGTCGGCGTTCCGCTGCCGCTGGTGTCATATGGCGGATCGGCGATGCTCGTGCTGATGGCGGCGTTCGGATTGATCCAGAGCGCCCATATTCACCGCCCGAGATAGGTACCGATATCATGCCGAACGTTCTCTTTGCCGGAGAAAAACACAGTTGGCCGGATTACCGCCGGCACCTCGATCGCGCGTTTGCCGAGCTTGGCCTGGTTGTGGATCTGCGCACGGAGTTTCACGACCCCGCCGATGTGCAGTACGTGATCTATTCACCGTCAAGCGGCCTCGCCGACTTCACGCCTTTCACCGGTCTGAAGGCCGTGCTCAGCCTGTGGGCGGGCGTCGAGACCATCGCAACCAACCCGACCATCCGGGTGCCCCTGTGCCGGATGGTGGATTCGGGGCTTACCGAGGGCATGGTGGAGTGGGTTACCGGCCACGTGCTGCGGCATCACCTCGGAATCGACGAGTTCGTCCTGAGGCAGGACGGCACTTGGCGGCACGACATGATCCCGCCGCTGGCGCGGGAACGCCGCGTCGGTATCCTGGGGCTTGGCGAACTCGGAGCGGCCTGTGCGGTTGCCCTTCGCGGGCTCAATTTCGATGTCAGCGGCTGGAGCCGGCGAGCGAAGCGGCTGGATGGTATCACCTGTCTCAGCGGCGACGATGGCCTGAAGGAAATACTCAGGACGAGCCGGATACTGGTGCTTCTGCTGCCGCTCACACCGGAGACGGAGAACATCATCGATCGGCACCGCATCGCGCTGCTGCCCGACGGCGCCGTTATCCTCAATCCCGGCCGTGGCGCATTGATTGACGATGAAGCGCTTCTTCAGGCGCTGGACGACGGCAAGCTCGGGCACGCGACGCTCGATGTGTTCCGGGAAGAGCCCCTGCCGGCTGGCCACCGCTTCTGGAGCCACCCCGGCGTTACGGTAACACCGCATATTGCTTCCGACACGCGCGCCGCGAGCGCGTCGCAGATCATCGCCAGAAATGTCGCGCGAGGCGAACGCGGCGAACCTTTTCTTTTCCCGGTTGACCGCCAGCGGGGGTACTGAGCGGTTTATCGCAATCTGGGCGGCTCGGCCGGATCCCTGCCCGGCCCCGGGCCTGAGGATGTGGGCGGATCCGGTCGGGCCAGTTCCAGCGGATCGCCGACCTTCCGGATTTCCCGAGCCTCCGGGCTGCGGGACGCGAGAAGCAGGACATCCGGCGCCGCCGGAGCTTCGCCGCAAAACACCACGGCATCGGTCACCGCCGTCGCCACCGCCTTGTGAAACGCCGGCGGAACGTCGAAGAGCGAAATCACGACGGACCGCCGGCCGTCGAGAAAGACGCCGGTCGCCAGGTACGCCGCGCCGGCGACCCCGGCAATCGCGTTCAGTTTGGATCTGAGCGCCTCCTTGAGGGCAGGCGAGATCGCGCCGGCGGGGCCAAACCGCTGCGGCAGTTCATTCCTCCGGCTTGGCTGCGCGCCGGCCGCCATGGCGATCCAGTCCACCGCTTCCGGCGGCAACAGATGGCTCGACGGCGCGACACCCGGGTTGATGCCCAGCCCAATGCCGCGCCCCGCCAGCATCGCCATGAGCGCGCGCCCGGCTATGGTCATCGTCGGGGTGGGCTGGCTGGTGAAACCGGCCAGTCTTTCGGCAAGGTCGAACGCCACAGCGAAGCGGCCCTCCGAGGTCTCGAACACCCTTGGCGATACGCGTTCGCCGGACGCTTCGCTTTCGAGGATCACGTAGAGCTCGGTATCGGCAAGACGCTCGTAGAACCGCCGCCGAACCGCCTCCTCCGCGTCGGCAGTCATCCCGGCGGCGGCATGGTCAAGCGGCGTTGTTCTCATCTTCCGTCCTCATCAGCGCCTCGGCGACACGGCACCGCAGTTCCGGCAGCACCTCGGTTTCGAACCAGGGGTTCTTCCTGAGCCACCCGGTGTTTCGCCAACTGGGGTGCGGCAGGGGAATCACGCCCGGGCCGAACCTTTTCCAGTTGCGGACGGTTTCCGTTACCGGCGCAGCCCCTCCTTCGCGACGGATGAGCCAGCGTTGCGCGTATCCGCCCACAAGCAGCGTCAGCCGCACCGAAGGCATGTGCGACAACGCCCTCTCGTGCCATGTCCTGGCGCAGATGGCCGGCGGCGGCAGGTCGGAACCCTTGCCGTCGTAGCCGGGAAAACAGAAAGCCATCGGCATGATGGCGAAGCGGGC
>JBHHXR010000205.1:0-6213 GCA_046757205.1 Paracoccaceae bacterium | reverse complement strand
GCAGCGGGCGCGTATAATGCGGGTATCGCCGCCGACGGAGCCCGGACATGCACGAATGTATCCGTCTTCTGGCCGCTGTCCTGCTGATCTTTCACGCCGGCGGCGGGACGTCCGCAGCCGAAACGCTGCGCTTCACCTATGGCGGCGAGACGCGCACGGTGATCCTCGAACGGCCACGCCGCGGCACGCGCCTTCCCGCCATCGTCCTGCTGCACGGCGGCGCCGGCGCACCCCGGCAGATCATCCGCCATGCCGCGCTTGACGCCGTGTCGCGGGGCTGGGTCCTGGTGGTCCCGGAGGGCCTGTCACGGCACTGGAACGACGGCAGAACCGACCGGGCCGGGCAGCCCCTTTCAAGGCGCGACGACGCCGGTTTTCTGGCGGCGCTTCTGGAAAGCCTCGGCGACAGGGGGCTGATCGACCGCCGCAACATCTTCATGACCGGCATCTCCAACGGCGGGTTCATGACACTGCGGATGCTGTGCGACTATCCGGGCCTTGTAGCCGGGGCCGCCGTTCTGAAGGCCGGGCACCCGGTGGGGCTGGCGTGCCGCCGCCGCGCGCCGACGCCGCTGCTGTTCTTCCACGGCACCGACGATCCCCTGGTTCCCTTCGGCGGCGGGCCGGTCGGGCTGTCCGGAAGGGACCGGGGAAGAACGGCGTCTTCGGACCGGACCGTCGGCGACTGGGCGGCCGCCAACCGTTGCCACGGCTCGACGAAAACCTCGCTGCCCGACCGCGTGCCCGCCGACGGAACCCGCGTGCTGCTGATCCGTTACCGCAACTGCGCGGCGCCGCTGCGCCACTACGTCATCGAGGGCGGCGGCCACGGCTGGCCCGGCCGCCCGGCGAAAGCGAGATGGGCGCGGCGAATTCTTGGGCCGATCACAAGGGACATCGACGCCGGCGACATCATGCTCGGGTTCTTCCGCGCCAATCTTCGCTGAGCGTTTTCACGCACTTGCGGCGCACCGGTTTTGGTGCGTTTATTTTTTCCGGCATGCGTGTCATCGTTGCGCGCTACAAAACCGGAGGGACAGCCGTGATTCTGATCTTGAAGTTCCTGCACCTCTTTTCCCTGCTCCTCGGCGGCGCGGCCACCGGCGGCAACACCGTGCTGGGCGCACTTGTCACGCGGTCCGGCGCTCCGCCGCCGCCGATGGTCGAACAGGCCATGGGAATACTGACGAAAGCCGGGTTTCTGGCGATCGTCGTTTTGTGGCTCACCGGCCTGCCGCTGGCCTACATGGTCTATGGCTCGATGGACCTGGGCGGCGTTTTCTCCGCCAAACTGCTGTTCGCGACGGTGGTCCTCGCGGCGTCGCTGGCGATGAACGTGCACGCGCTGAACGCACGGCGAAACGGCCGGCCGCCAACCGCCAGAGTGATGCGCGGGCTGGGTACGATAGCCTCTCTTTCGGTGGTGATCGTGATCGCCTTGACGGCGAACATCTTCGCCGCGGCGGGATGAGCGACAAATCCGCATGACCCGGGCAGGTGCGCGTGCTAGATGCGCGCCATGTCCAGACTCCCAGACCGCGAAGCCATCCTGCAATGGGTCCGCGACAACCCGAACCAGAGTTCCAAGCGCGACATCGCGCGCGCCTTCGGCATCAAGGGCGCCGACCGGATCGAACTGAAACGCATCCTGCGGGACCTCCATGCCGAAGGGTTGCTGACCAAGGAGCGGCGCAGCTACCGCGACCGCAACCGGCTGGCGCCTGTCGAGGTTCTGCGGGTCACGGCCATCGACAAGGACGGCGATCTGTTCGCCGAGCCGGAAAACTGGAAAGGCGACGAGCCGCCGCCGCCGGTGCTCTACGTGGCGAAGAAAGGCGACCCGGCGCTGGCAGTCGGCGACCGCATCCTGTGCCGCATCGCCGAGGTCGGCGAAACCCACGTGCCATACGAAGGCAGGCTGATCCGCCGCATCGGCGCCGGCCCCACCCGGGTCGTGGGAATCTTCCGGCAGGACGAATCCGGTGGCCGGATCCTGCCGGTGGACCGCAAGTCGAACCTCGAATGGGCCGTTATGCCGGGCGAGCGCGGCGGCGCCCGCGACGGCGAGCTTGTGGAAGCCGAGCAGATCGGCGGACGCGGCAGGATCGGCCTGTCGAAGGCGCGTATCATGGCGCGCCTCGGCGATCCCTCGGCCCCGAAAGCGCTGTCGCTGATCGCCATCCACCAGCACGGCATCCCCGACCGGTTTCCCGACGAGGCGCTGGCCGAGGCGGCCTCGGCCGCGCCGGTCTCGCCCGGTGGCCGGGAGGACCTGCGCGACCTGCCCTTCGTGACGATAGACCCGGCCGACGCCCGAGACCGCGACGACGCGGTCTGCGCCCTGCCCGACGACGACGTGAAAAATCCAGGCGGCCATGTCGTGTGGGTGGCGATCGCCGACGTCGCCCATCACGTGCCGCCCGGCAGCGCGCTCGACCGCGAGGCGCGGCGGCGCGGCAACTCGACCTATTTCCCCGACCGTGTCGTGCCGATGCTGCCCGATGCGCTGTCCGCTGACGCCTGCTCGCTCAACGGGGATGTGGATCGGCCGTGCGTCGCGCTGCGGGTAACGGCTGACCGGCACGGCCGAAAGCTGGCCCACCGTTTCACCCGCGCGCTGATCCGCTCGCGCGCTGCGCTCAGCTACCGTCAGGCGCAGTCGGCCGCGGACGGGTCGCGCGATGAGGTGACCGCGTCGCTGCCCGATGGCGCGATCGGCAATCTCTGGAAAGCCTACGGCGCCCTGCGCGAGGCGAGAGACCGCCGCCAGCCGCTGCATCTCGACCTGCCCGAACGCCGGATCGTCCTGTCCGAGGACGGCAAGGTCGCGGCAATCTCTTTCGCCGAGCGCTACGACGCACACCGCCTGATCGAGGAATTCATGGTGTTGGCCAACACCTGCGCCGCCGAAACGCTGGAAGCCCGGAGAACGCCCTTTCTCTACCGCGTTCACGAGGAACCCAACCCGGAAAAGCTCGATGCCCTGCGGGAAATTGCCGAGAGCGTGGGCCTGACGCTGGCCAAGGGGCAGGTTCTGAAGACATCGGTGTTCAACCGGCTGCTCGATGCCGCGGCCGGCACCGAGAACGCGGAACTGATCAGCCTCGCGGTGCTGCGCTCGATGACCCAGGCCTATTATGCGCCGCGGAATTTCGGCCATTTCGGGCTGAACCTGCGGCGCTACGCCCATTTCACCTCGCCGATCCGGCGATACGCCGATCTCATCGTGCACCGTGCGCTGGTCGCGGCGCACAAATGGGGAAAGGACGGCCTGTCGCCCGGCGACATCGACGAAATGGAGGCGACCGCAGAACATATCTCTCAGACCGAGCGGCGCTCGATGCTGGCCGAGCGCGACACCACGGACCGTTATGTCGCCGCCTACCTTGCCGATCGGGTGGGCAACGAATTCGAGGGCGTCGTCAGCGGCATCGCCCGGTTCGGCCTGTTCATCCGGTTGATGGAAACCGGCGCCGACGGGCTGGTGCCGATATCCCATGTCGGACGCGAGTATTTCCACTATGACGCCGACGCCCAGACACTGACCGGCGAAAAATCGCGCCGCGTGATCGGACTCGGCATGCGCGCGACGGTGCGCCTGGCCGAGGCGGTTCCGATTACCGGCGGTCTTCTCCTGGAACTCCTGTCCATCGAGGGCAAGGCGTTGCCGCGGACGGCGGCGGGGAGAAATCCGCCGGCGCCGCCGCGCCGCGCCGGGCGCGCCCGGCGCAGGCGGACAAGAGACCAGGGAAAAACCGGACGGACGGGGCGCTAGGCCGGCTTCAGCGGACCGCGACCGCGAAAGTTCCCCGCTTCCGGTGGAAACGATGCTTTTTTGCCGCCGCAAAGCAGGCTATTCTTCCGGCGGGCCAGCAGGCAGGGCAGCAAAAGAATGAATCGGGCAATCGTCGGCGGGTTTCTGATCGCCTGCATCCTGATCCCCGGATCGGCCGGAACAGCCAGTGCGGAGGGCGGCGCCATGGCAGAGCGGAACGGCGAAATCACCGTTGCCCGGTCGCAGAGCGGCTTCCGGCGCTGGGTTGAAAGGTTCCGCCCCAAAGCCGCCGCCGCGGGCATCCGGCGCGCCACGTTCGACAAGGCCTTCCGTGACGTTCGTTTTAACCCGAAGATTATCGAACACGACCGCAACCAGTCGGAATTCACCCAGGCGATCTGGGACTACCTCGATATCGCCGTGTCGCCGCAGCGGGTCAGGAACGGACGCGCGAAGCACAGGAAATGGCGCCGCGAACTGGCCGCGATCGAGGCCAGGTACGGCGTCGAGGCACCGGTGCTGCTGGCTGTCTGGGGGCTGGAAACCGCCTACGGGCAATTCACGGGGGGATACAATGTCATCGAGGCGTACGCCACTCTCGCCTACGACGGGCGGCGCCGGCGATTCGCCGAGCGGCAACTGATCTCCGCTCTGCGCATCGTCCAGGCCGGCGACAAGGAGCCTTCGGCGATGACCGGCTCCTGGGCCGGGGCGATGGGGCATACACAGTTCATCCCCACCAGTTTCGAGGTCTACGCGGTGGACTTCACCGGCGACGGCGCGCGCGACATATGGTGGCCGCCGGACGCGCTGGCGTCGACCGCGAACTTCCTTTCCGGCGAGGGCTGGACCAGGGGGCAACCCTGGGGGACGGAGGTGCGGCTTCCCGGCGGTTTCGACTTCGCCAATGCCGGGCTGACGGTTCGCAAGCCGGTCCGCTACTGGAACGCCCTCGGCGTCCGGCTGACCGACGGCTCGGCCATCCCCGACCACGGCAGCGGCTCGATCCTCACGCCCGCCGGCGCGGACGGGCCTGCCTTCGTCGTGTTCCGTAATTTCCGGGTCATCCGGCGCTACAACAACGCCATGTCCTATGCGCTCGCGGTCGGTCATCTCGGCGACCGGATTTCCGGCGCGCCCGGGTTCAGGGCTTCCTGGCCGCGGCACGAGAAGCCGCTGACCCATGCCCAGACACGGGAGCTTCAGCGCCGCCTGACGGCGCGCGGGTTTTCCACCGGCGGCATCGACGGCAAGAACGGCCCGAACACGACCCGCGCGGTCCGGGCGTTTCAGCGCAGCATCGGGATCACGCCGGACGGCTATGCGTCGACGGAACTGTTGCACAGGTTGCGCTGACTACCCGGCATCCGCTTCCCCTTCGGTCCAGTCGCGGCTGCGCATCTCGTGCAGGCGCGACGCCGTCCTTGCGAACTCGAACGACCATTTGCCCTTCGGGTACAGGTCATCGGGCTCCGCTTCCGCCGAGCAGATCAGCCGCACCCTGGCCTCGTAGAGCGCATCGACCAGCGTGGCGAACCGTTTCGCTTCGTCTTTTCTCTCCGGCGACAGACGCGGAACGCCGTCGAGCACGAGGACCCGCACGCTGGCCGCGAGCGCCAGATAGTCGGCCGGGCCGAGCGGCCGGCTGCACAGTTCCGCGAAACTCGCCCGCGCCACGCCGGCGCGAAAGCGCGGAAGGTCGAACTCGCGCCCGTTGGCGCTTATGGTCAGCGGGCCGGGAGCCTCGCGGCCTGTCAGCAGGCCAAAGGCGTCGTCGAGCGCCTCCCGCGAACGCTGGCCCAGCGGCGTGTGATAGACGCGGACGCCACGCAGCCGCGCCAGCCGGTGGTCTGTCGGACTCTCAAGGTGATGAATGTCCAGCCGGGCCTTGATCAGGTCGATGAACGGAAGAAAGAGACCGCGGTTCAGCCCGTCCCTGTACAGCTCGTCAGGGTGCCGGTTCGACGTCGTCACGATTATCACGCCGCGGCTTAGCAGCGCCTCGAAAAGCCTCCCCACGATCATCGCGTCGGTGATATCGGCGATCTGCATCTCGTCGAAGCACAGCAGCGTGGACGCGCGCGCGACGTCCCGCGCGACCGGCGCTATCGCATCGTCGACGCCGGTCCGCCGCGCCGCGTGCAACCCCGCGTGGATTTCCTGCATGAAGGCGTGAAAATGCACGCGCCGCTTGCGGACGACCGGCGCGGCGGCGAAAAACATGTCCATCAGCATCGACTTGCCGCGCCCGACCGGGCCGAAAAGATAGAGACCCGGAACATCGGCGTCGCGCAGCTTTTCGCGGCCCCAGCCGAACAACCCCAGACCGACGCGTTTCGGCCTGCCCGGATCGTAGCCGATCAACCGGTTGTGCAGCAGTTGCAGCTTCCCGATCGCCGCGCGCTGCGCCAGGTCGTCGCGGAGCGCGCCGGCCGCGA
>JBHHXR010000204.1:0-6246 GCA_046757205.1 Paracoccaceae bacterium | reverse complement strand
CGAGCGGGGCGATTCGTGGAAAGGGCATCGTGTGCCAGGCAAGCTCTTTGCCGGAGCCGGGTGATGCTGCAAAGCCTGTCGATCCGGAACATCCTGCTTATCGAAGCGCTCGATCTGGAATTCCAGCCGGGCCTGAACGTGCTGACCGGGGAGACCGGCGCCGGCAAGTCCATCCTCCTTGACTGTCTGGGATTTGTCCTCGGCTGGCGGGGCCGCGCGAAGCTGGTCCGGCAGGGCGCTGAAACGGGAGAAATCGCCGCCGGTTTCCTGCTTGCCGGAGACCATCCGGCGCGGGCGGTCCTCGAGGAGGCGGGGCTTCCGTGCGGGGACGAACTGTTGCTTCGCAGGACGGTTGCCGCCGATGGCAGAAAACGGGGGTTTGTCAACGACCGCCGCATATCGAGCGGTATTCTGCGGGCGCTTTCGGAGACGCTGGTCGAACTGCACGGCCAGCGCGACGACAGGGGCCTGCTGAACCAGGCCGGCCACCGCGCCCTGCTGGATGACTTCGGCGATTACCGGGAAGCCGTGGCCGCAGTGCGAACGGCCTGGAAGAACCGTGCCGAGGCCGGGAACGCGCTGCGGGCGGCCCGCGAGGAACTGGCGGAGAAGTCACGCGATGCCGAGTATCTGCGTCATGCCGCCGACGAACTGGCCGCTCTCGATCCGCAACCGGGCGAGGATGACGAACTGGACGGCCGCCGGCGGCTGATGCGTGCGTCGCTGCGCGTGCGTGAAGACATCGCCCGTGCCGGAGCGGCGCTCGGTCTTCAGGGTGCCGAGGGGCTTCTCGGCGACGCGACGCGCTGGCTGCACGGAGCCGCGGCGGAAGTCGATGGGCGCCTGGACGACGCGCTCGATGCGGCGGGCCGGGCCATGGAAGAACTCGCCGCCCTGCAACAGGGCGTGGACAACTGCCTGGCCGCGCTTGAATTCGATCCCGGCGAACTGGAGCGGGTCGAGGAGCGCCTGTTCGCGATCCGCGGATTGGCCAGAAAGCACAATACGTCGCCGGATGCGCTGGTTGATCTGGCGCAGGATTTCCGCGATCGCCTGGCGGAGATCGACACCGGGTCCGAACGCATTCGGCGACTCGAGGAGGCGCTGGGAGATGCCGAGAGCGAGTACCGGGCCTGTGCCGCGCGTTTGACCCGGAAACGCACGGCGGCGGCGGTCCGGCTGGACCAGGCGATGGCGATGGAACTGCCGCCGCTGAAGCTCGACAAGGCAACGTTCAAGACCCGAGTGGCTCCGTTGGACACACCCGGCCCCGACGGCGCCGACCGGGTTCTGTTCACGGTCGCCACCAGCGCCGGCGCGCCGCCGGGGCCGATCGACCAGATCGCCTCGGGCGGCGAGTTGTCGCGATTTCTGCTGGCGCTGAAGGTCTGTCTGACCACACGCTCCGGCGATCTTGCGATGATATTCGATGAAATCGACCGCGGTATCGGCGGTGCCACGGCGGATGCAGTGGGCCGGCGCCTGAACGCACTGGCGGCGCACGGCCAGGTTCTCGTTGTGACCCATTCGCCGCAGGTCGCCGCCCGCGCCGAACATCACTGGCGGGTTTCCAGGTCCGACACCGACCGCTTGACGACAACCGAGGTTGCGGCGCTCGACCGCGGCAGCCGCATCGACGAGCTTGCCCGGATGCTGGCGGGCGACAAGGTGACGGAAGCCGCCAGATCAGCCGCCGAGGCACTGATACGCGGCTGACGCCCGCGGCGTTGTCAGTTGATCCGCACGATCTTGCCGGGGTTGAGGATGTTTCCCGGGTCGAGCTGGCGCTTGATCTCGGCCATGACCCGCCACGCCTCGCCGTGTTCGGCCTCCATGTATTTCATCTTGCCCATGCCGACACCGTGCTCCCCGGTGATCGTGCCGCCGAGGCGCAGGGCAAGGCTGTTGAGCCCGGCGGTGAAATCCAAGGCGCGCGCCATCTCGTCCTCGTCGCCGGGCTCAAGGCAGATGCCGCAGTGAAAATTGCCGTCGCCGACATGGCCGAGGACGGTCACTGTCAGGTCATGCCGGTCGGCTTCGGCGCGCGCGGCCGTCACCGCCTCGGCGAGCCGGGAGATCGGAACGCAGATATCGGTGTTCTGGACCTGGCAGCCCTTGCGCAGCGCCTTCTGGGCGTAATACGCATTGTGGCGCAGTTTCCAGAGCGCCTCGCGGTCCTCCACCCTGGTGGCCCATCTGAAATTGCCGCCGCCGTATTCGGCCACGATCTCGCCGAAACTGGCGGTTTGTTCCTCCACCGCCGCGGGCGAGCCGTTGAATTCGACGAAAAGGTGAGGTTCCTCGGGAAGCCCGGCATTGTCGAACAAGTTGAAGCCGCGCACCATGACCGGATCGACGAATTCGATGCGCGCCATCGGGATGCCCATCTGAATGGTCGCGATGACCGTGTTCACCGCGCTTTCGATATCGGGAAACGTACAGGTGGCAGCCGAAACCGCCTCCGGCAGTCCCTGAAGGCGCAGCGTCAGTTCGGTGATGACCCCGAGCGTGCCCTCGGAGCCGACGAACAGTTTCGTGAGATCAAACCCCGAGGACGATTTCCGCGCCCGCGTACCGGTACGGATCACCCGGCCATCGGCGAGAACCACTTCCAGCGCGAGGACGTTTTCGCGCATTGTCCCGTAGCGCACGGCCGTGGTCCCCGAAGCCCGGCACGCCGCCATTCCGCCGAGCGACGCATCCGCCCCCGGGTCGACCGGAAAGAACAGGCCGGACTTGCGGATTTCGGCGTTGAGCTGTTTGCGCGTCACGCCGGGCTGCACGACGGCATCGAGGTCCTGTTCGTGCACGGCCAGAACCCGGTTCATCCTCATCATGTCAAGCGATATGCCGCCATTGACGGCAAGCGCGTGGCCTTCCAGAGAGGTTCCGGTGCCCCAGGCGACAATCGGGCAGGCCTCGCCGGCGCAGATGTTGACAATCCGCGCAACCTCCGCCGTGTCGTTGGGGTAGGCGACGGCATCGGGCGGCGTAACGGGAAAATATGCCTCGTTCTGCCCGTGCTCGTCCAGAATGGCCCGCCGCGTGCTCAGCCGCTCGCCCAAAATCTCGCGCAGACCGGCAATTGCGCCTTCGATGCTCATTTTTCCCTCGGTTTTTGTGTCCGGGACCTTAGCCGGGCTCGGCAGGCGGGAAAAGCGCCAACCTTCAAGTACGCCGGCAAAACTGAGCGCGGAGAGGAGATCGAAACCTCGGCCTGCGCCGGAGCATGCGGAAGGCCGGCGTCGGCGTCGGGCTTGACCTTTGATCGCCTCCCGCTTTATCGGACTGGAACGCGGGCACGCCAAACCGGGCGGACAGGGGCGGTTTGTCATGGTACCGGCCCGTACGCGGCGTCGAGTACGCCAGGGAGAAAGGGCCGGTATGTTTCGGGTTGCCGGGGACATATTTCGAGATTTTTCGGCCCGACTGCGCGACCAATGCGTTGCGGGTTGGCGAACTCTGCTCCGCAAGGGACCGGGTCAGATCCAGTTCTGGCTCATCGCCCTGCTCATCGGGATCGCGGCCGGTGGGGCGGCGCTGGGCTTCCGTATCGCCATCGCGCAGATACAGGAGTTCATCTACGGCGCCGACGACGTCAGGCTTGCCAGTTATGCCGAACGCATCCACTGGTCGGTCATCCTGGCGACGCCGATAATCGGCGGTCTCCTGGTGGGACTGCTGTTGCATTACTTCACGCCCGATCACCGGGCGCGGTCGGTGGCGCATGTCATCGAGGGCGCGGCGCTCGGCGACGGCAGGATGGAAGGCAGGGCGGGGCTGGCGTCCGCGCTCGCCTCGCTTGTCACGCTGTCTACAGGCGGGTCGACGGGCCGGGAAGGCCCGGTCGTGCATCTTGCCGCGGTCATCTCGAGCGGTGTATCGCGGCTGATCCGCGCCGACGGCGTCACCGCGCGCGATCTCATGGGGTGCGCCGTAGCCGCCGCCGTGTCGGCTTCGTTCAATGCGCCGATCGCCGGAGCGATTTTCGCGCTGGAAGTCGTGCTGCGGCATTTTGCTGTCCATGCCTTCGCGCCGATCGTCATCGCCTCGGTCGCTGGTACGGTGGTCAGCCGGACCCAGATAGGAAACGTGACCGAATTCATTCTGCCGGTGGATTCGCTGGAGTTCTATGTCGAGCTTCCGGCGTTCCTGATCCTCGGGCTGCTTTCGGGCGTCGTCGCGGTGGTCATGATGCGGTCGATCTTCCTGGCCGAGGATATCGGCGACCGGTTGCAGGACGCTACCGGCATGCCGCCGTGGTTGCGGCCGGCGGTGGCCGGCGCGCTGCTCGGGGCGATAGCCATCGCGTTTCCCCATATCATCGGTGTCGGATACGAAACCACGTCGAAGGCGCTGACCAGCAGCCTGCCGTTCCGGATCGCGGTGCTGTATGCGGCAGTGAAGGTGATTGCCGTGTCGATTACGTTTGCCGGGCGGATGGGCGGCGGTGTGTTTTCTCCCTCGCTGATGCTCGGCGCCCTGACCGGCCTGTCCTTCGGCTGGATCGCGACGGGCATTTTTCCGGCCGTGTCGGGGACCGAGGCGCTCTATGCCCTGGCCGGGATGGGCGCCGTGGCGGCGGCGGTTCTGGGCGCGCCGATTTCCACCATCCTGATCGTTTTCGAGATGACCGGAGACTGGCAGGCCGGCATCGCGGTAATGGTTTCCGTCTCGCTTGCCACGGCGCTTTCAAGCCGTCTGGTGGACCGCTCTTTCTTTCTCACCCAGATCGAGCGGAGCGGCACCCACGTTGCAGCCGGGCCGCAGGAATATCTGCCCGCGACGATACGTGTCGGCCGCCTGATGCGCGCCCCGGGGGCCGAGGACGGCGCCTCGGAGACGCTATGCCGGGAACTCGTGGACCGGGGCGTGATGCTGGAGAGCGACGATACGCTCGAGACGGCATTGCCGATATTCGAACGGTCGCGTCTGGATGCGGTGCCGGTGGTGGAGCGCGCCGGCGGGTCCGATGCGATACGAATTATCGGCGCCTTGTTTCACGTCGACGCCCTGATCGCCTACAACCGCGCGCTTGCGGAATGCGCGCGCGAGGAGCACTCCTGAACGCCGCGCGCAAGAAATGGACAATTGCGTCACCCGGCGTTGGGCCTATGATCCGGACAAACCGCGCCGGGGGAGCGTGATCTGCCGTGACCGGAAACCCGGAACCTGCCGGAATCAAGGGGCCGGCGCCGCGCCTCTCGGGGCCGCGGCGCCTGATGATGGCCGGATTCCGGCTCCTGCTGCTGATCGCGGTCCTGTTTGTCGCCCATCGGCTCGCCCTGCGGCTCGTCCGGCTGCTGGATCCGGAGGCGCTGGTGGGGCATCAGGAACTGATGGTCTCGCTGGTCGCGGCTGCATTGCTGCTTTACGCGGTTCTGATCGCCATACCCTTCGTGCCGGGCGTCGAGATCGGCATTGGCCTGCTGGTCGTGCTCGGCGCGCCAATGGCGCCGTTCGTCTATGTCGCAACTCTTGCCGGGCTGAGCATCGCCTATCTGCTTGGCCGGCTGGTTCCCGCGCGGATCCTGGAGCGGGTCTTTCGCTTTTTCCTGTTGAAAGAGGCCGCGGCGCTCAGTTCGAAACTTGCGCCTCTCGACGGGCCGGAGCGGTTGCGGTTTCTGCTTGAACGGGCACCGGCGCGGTGGGTTCCGTTCCTGCTGAAAAACCGGCACATCGCGCTTGCCGTTGCCGTGAACATCCCCGGCAGTTCGCTGATCGGTGGCGGCGGCGGCATTTGCCTTCTGGCCGGGATCAGCGGTCTGTTCGGCTTCCGCGCATTCCTGCTGACGCTCGCCATCGCGGTGGCGCCGGTTCCGATCGTGGTGTTCTTCGTCGGCCCGGACTTCCTGTGGTTGTGAGGCGGCGCGGTCAGACTTTCTCGATCGTGACCTTGTCGGGAAAGAAGGCGAGGTATCCGGCGATTTCGGCTACGTCCGCCTTCGGGTCCTCGTAGGACCAGGCTGCGTCCTCGATCAGCGTGCTCTTGGTGACGATTCCGTAGTAACTCGCCCGGCCCTTGAACGGGCAGGTGCTGACGCGTTCGGACAGTTCGGTGAATTCCATGCCGATGTCCGCGCGCGGAAAATAGATGACGGGCGGATAATCCGATTCGCGAAGCTCAAGCGCGTGTTCGGTCTCGCCGAGAACAGCGCCGCCGGCGCGGACCACCCATGTTCCTTCAACCGGGCGAATGGAAATCCTGTCTGACATGGCGGGCCGTTCTTTCACGAAAGTTCACCG
>JBHHXR010000203.1:0-6285 GCA_046757205.1 Paracoccaceae bacterium | reverse complement strand
GGCGGGCGCGAATGCGCCCGGCCCGAGGGGCAGGCAGGCGCAGCCCGGGCCGCGAGCGACCCGGGCGGGATAACGGGATATGTTTCCGGACAAGTTCATCTTTCTCGAGGTCATGGTCCCGTTCGCTTCCGTGTCCGCGACGGAAGGCGGATGGGGCGTGTCCAGGTCAGTCCATGGCCTCGATGAGTTCAGACCAGCCATCGATCGATCTTGCGAACTCTTCCTGCGAAATGTGTTCCATATATGCGCCACCGGCGTCCGAAAGCGCCTGCATCCGGTAGGAGACGCGAACGCGGGTTCGGTCAGGTGCCTCCGGCGTGCACTGAATCGACAAACGCAAACCGGGAAGCGGGCGTCAGCCGCAGATAGCGGACATGCCATCTGTCCGGTTGCCATGTGAGGCAGGTCCAGAAGGTCTTTTCCTCGCCCTCGCCGGTGGTGAAGATCATCTCTTCGCAAGTTTCGCCCGTCGCGGGACGAACATAGTCGGGTTTCCAACCGGGCACCCAGGCCTCCTCGCCCTTGGGTGTGAACAGGGGAAAGGTCTCGGACGCGGGGCGTTCCACGACTATTTCGTGGCTGAAATTCCTGGTCATGGGCGGATCATATCGGGCCATTTGACGCTTGTCTTCGCCCCGGTGGATGAGCACCGGAAAAACGGCCGCGTCGGCACTACGGGCTGGCAAGACCACGGCTGTTACAAGCTGACGATCGCCATGTTGAAAGCCCTCTGGCTTTCCTCCGCCGGTCGAGTTTTGCAGGGCCGGTTCGGTCGCCGCCTGGGCGAACGTCTGTGTCGTTGGCAGAAATGCTTGAAATCTGTAAGACTTATTCGGGCGGTGTCGGGAGATACGTGATTCGACTGTTAAGTATTATCGGGATCGTCAGTCTCCTGGCGTTTCTTCAGGTTTCGGCCGCCGCCGCCGGGGGGCGCATCGCGCTGGTGATCGGAAACAGCGGCTATGCCAACGCTCCCGATCTTGAAAATCCGGCGAATGACGCCAGTGATCTCGGCGATGTCTTCGAGGGTCTGGGGTTCGAAGTCGACCGGAGAACCGACCTGTCTCAAATCGAACTTCTGGGGGCGCTGAAGGAATTTCAGCGCCGCACCCTCGGTGCCGACGTCGCCATAATCTACTATGCCGGGCACGGTATCGAGATCGATCGCCAGAATTACCTCATTCCCGTCGACGCAACCCTGAAGACCGATCGTGACATCGCCTTCGAGGCGGTCACGCTCGAAACCGCGCTGCTGGCCGTGGAAGGCGCCGGGAAACTCAGCCTGGTGATCGTCGACGCCTGCCGCAACAATCCCTTCGCGGCGACCATAAAGCGAACGTCGGCGTCGCGCGCCATCGGCCGCGGACTTGCGCTGGTTGAACCCGCTTCCAATACACTGGTTGCTTACGCGGCGAAGGAGGGCACCCAGGCGTCCGACGGCGAAGGGCGGAACAGCCCCTATGCAGCGGCCCTGATTCAATCGCTCGAGGAACCCGGCATTGAAATCGGAAAAGTCTTCCGCCGCGTGCGCGACCGCGTACTCACCGCAACCAACGGCGCGCAGGAACCGTTCCTGTACGGGTCGCTTTCCTCTGAAGACATATTCCTGCATGCAGCCCCGGTTCAGCCCGAGATAACCGGCGAACCGGAGCGGCTTGCGGCAACTTCACGAGAGCCTGATAGCAGCGCCGTTGAATTGGCGTTCTGGAACGCCATCGCCGGAAGCAGCGACCCGCGCGACTTCGAGGATTACCTGGCACGGTTCGCCGACGGTTCCTTTGCCGGCCTCGCCAGACGGCGCCTTGAACTGCTGGAGGGCAAGGAGGATGAATCCCGGGCCTTGGCGCTGGTTCCCTCCGCCGTTGAGCCTGCCGTGGAAACGGCGACCGAATTCATACCGACCCGTGCCCAGATCACGGACGTACAAGAGCGGCTGAATGTCTTGGGGTTCGGCGCCGGCGTCGCCGACGGGGTTTCGGGCCGTCGAACATCCGCTGCAATTGCGGCCTTTCAGCGAAGCGTCAACCAGCCTCAAACCGGTGAGATCACGGCTGAACTGATTGCCAGCCTGGCGGCGAGCGTCACCGATGCGCAGGTGCGGGACAATCGCACCAGAATCGCCGCGCCTCCTCCGCCGGCCAGCACCGGTTCAACGGCTTCCCCGCCGGCTGGCGCCGGATCAATGCCAGCAAATGTTGCGGGTTCCTACTGCAGAGGGGCGAACAGGAAGAAACAGCAGTGGTGTTATGTTGTTACCAAAATTGGAAAAAACAAAATTAGTATAATTAAAATACTTAGTCACCCGGATAGAGAAGAAACACGAATAGGTCCTAATATTGGAGTTTATAGTGGGAACAATTTCTTTACTTACTCCGCTAACGGTTTAACAAAAATACATATCAAAGACGGGAAATTCACCGGCTATGGCGCGAGCGGGGCATTCAGCCCCTATTTCACAAGCGTCCCGAAGATCCGCTAAAGCACGATGAGTCCATCTGGACCATCGCCGGCCGGCACCGTCCGGCCCGGCGGCACCGCCGGGCCGCGAACCGGGCGAGCGCCGGCGGAACCTGAACTGCGTGACGAACTTCGGATTCACCAAGCTAGAGCGGGATGACTCTTGATGGAAACCGCTGTCCGAATTGACAAGGATCGCGCCTGCCCCGAGGTGGGCGCATCGCGCCCGCCTGGGGGCGGGGCGGGCGCGATCCGGGGCTGCGCCCCGGGGTGAACGGCCGGGCGGGGCGGTTTATGGAAAGGGCATTATGCTCTACTCAACCGCTCCCGTTTCCTTCAGCCAGCGTGCCATGCCCTGAATGTTCAGATCGCGCCAGTTGTCGTATGAGCTCCAACTCGCGTAGGCGCTGGTGTCCAGCGACGCAACGATATCCTCAACCGGTTTTCCGGCCTTCAGCTCCGCCGTCACGGCATCGCGCAGCCACTCGATATAGGCGCGGTTCTCGGTGGCGTCAGCCGGCCCGCCAAGAACCCCGTGACCAGGGGCGAGGATATCGAAATCGAGCGTCTCGACCACCCTTATCTGGTTGATGTAACCTTCGATGTCAGCGCGCGGAAAATCCTTGAAAGGCAGGCGTTTCGGCGACACGACATCAACCACGAACGCGACGTTTTCGGGCCGCACGACGGTAACCAGCATGTCGGTGCCATGGCCGGAACCGAGGGGTGTGATCTCAACCCTGTGGCTGCCGGAGGTGAAGGTGATCGGGGCGGAGACCAACGTATCGGGTACCACGCCGTCGATATCCGCCGGGCCGCCGGCGCCGGCATAGACGGCCGCGGTGTCGGCGAAGACCTTGCCGCCGGACGCATGGTCACGATGGCTGTGGCTGTAGATCATGTGGGTTACCGGCCGGTCGGTCATCTTGGCGATCTCGGCTTCCAGCCAGGCTGCGGCCTCGGCATTGATCGGATCGGTCACCACGACGCCGTCCGCGGTGACAACAAAAACCGAAAAATGAAAATTGTTCTGAAACCGCCAGACGTCTCCCTTGATGTTGGTGATGCTGCGTTTTGCGTCCTGCGCGGCGGCCGATGTGAAAGCCGCCGCGGTCAGTATCAATGCGGAAATGATGTACCTGAGCATTCGGTGTCCTCCTGCGTCCCGGTTCAGGCAGCCTACACGAACGAAGCGATTCGCAGGATCGCAATGCCGTGATAGAGGACGTCCTGCGTTCAGTTGCCCGCGCTCAGTTGCCCGCGCTCAGTTGTCGGTCAACTGGTCAAACGCGGCCAGCGCCTTGCCGGCGTACATCAGCGCCGGACCGCCGCCGAGATAGACGCACATGGACAGCGTCTCGACGATCTCTTCGCGCGTGGCGCCGTGCCGGATGGCGGCCCGGACATGGAAGCCGATGCTCTCGTTGCACTGTTTCGACACACCGATGGCGACGGCGATCAGCTCTTTTGTCCTCGTGTCGAGCGCGCCGGGTTTCGTCGCCGCCGCGGCGAACTGCGAAAAGGCGGTGGCGCTGTCGCCGAGCGCGTCGTGAAGGGCGCGCTGATCGGCGTTCGCCGCCCTGATCTCAGTCTTCCAGTCCATGTGCGGATTCCTTTCGATTGCGTGTTCCCCGTTCTGTGAAGCGAAAGCGGCGGCTGCGCCTTGCGCTGGATCAAACGGGGGAAAAACCACCGGCCGGGCATCGGCCGATCACCACAATGTCAGTTGATATTTCACTGCCTTCGGCAGAGCCTCCGCAGCCGGAAGCACACAGTGGAGGCCAAAATGCGCGCGATCGCCTTGATCTTCTTCATCCTTCTCGGCCTGTGCCTGCAGGGACGCGCCGAAGCGCGCGACCTGCAGCAGGCGGTCTTCGCGGGCGGCTGTTTCTGGTGCGTGGAATCGGACTACGAGAGCGTGGACGGCGTGATCGAGGCGGTTTCCGGCTATACCGGCGGCAAGCTGAAGAACCCGACCTACAAGCAGGTCTCCCGTGGCGGCACGGGGCATTTCGAGGCTGTCCAGGTGACCTTCGACGCAGATGTCGTCAGCTACCGGCAACTGGTCGACCTGTTCTGGCGCATGGTGGATCCGACGGATCCGAACGGGCAGTTCTGCGACCGCGGCGACAGCTACCGCACGGCGGTCTTTCCTCTGACACCGGCGCAGGCGGAGGCAGCGAAAGTTTCAAGGGCGGAGGCCGCCAGGGCCTTGGGGCGAAATATCGTGACGCCGATACTCGGGGCTTCGAAATTCCATCCCGCGGAAGCCTACCACCAGGATTACTACAAGCAGACGAAGCGGGTGCTGACCCGCTACGGCTACATTTCCAAGGCCAAGGCCTACAAGCGCTACCGCAAGGGCTGCGGGCGCGACAAGCGGCTGCGCGCGTTGTGGGGTGGCGAGGCCTTTACCGTCTCACACGGGCACGGGTCCTGAACGCGGCCGCGCGATTTCAGTAAAACGCCGAAATGTTCTCACGGATGACGATGCGCAGCGCGATGATCGCGACGAGGGCGACCAGCGGGGCGATGTCGATGCCGCCCATGTTCGGGAGCATGCGGCGGATCGGCCGGTACATCGGCTCCAACAGGCTGTTGAGCCCGTACCAGACCTGCGCCACCAGCGGCTGGCGCATGTTGAGCACCTGAAAGTTGATCAGCCAGCTCATGATGATGTGGATCAGGATGATCCAGTACACCACGTTGAGCACCAGCATGATGATCAAGAACAGCGAATACATGGCGCCACCGCCCCTTGGGTTTTTCTCCGGACCAGTTAAGGTGCCTGCCCCGGCTTGGCAAGCGGCAAGCAACGGGGCGCGGTGCTGCCGCCGACGGCCGGCGGCGCCCGCACGCTCGCCAAGCGGCGCAGGATGACTATATTCGCCGGAATGGGAGCGTCCGGGGATCGGACAAGCGGGGGACTTCATGAAATACCGCAAGCTGGGCCGGAGCGATCTCCGGGTGAGCGAAATCTGCCTTGGCACGATGACCTGGGGGGCGCGGAATTCCGAGGCGGAAGGTTTTGCCCAGATGGACTACGCGCTCGATCACGGCGTGAATTTCTTCGATACGGCAGAGCTTTACCCAGCGCCGCCCGCACCGGCGACGCAGGGCGCGACGGAGGAAATCATCGGCAACTGGTTTGCCGGAACCGGCAAGCGCGACAGGGTCGTGCTGGCCTCCAAGGTGACGGGCAACGGCATATCGTGGACACGCGACGGCGCCGACATCACCGGCGAGGAAATCCGCAAGGCGCTGGAAGGCAACCTCCGGCGGCTGAAGACCGACCACATCGAGCTCTATCAGCTTCACTGGCCCAACCGGGGTTCCTTCCAGTTTCGCCGCTGGCCGCAATTCGACCCGACGAAACAGCCGCGCGAAGCGACGCTGGAGAATTTCCGCGAGGTCCTGGAAACGCTGGACGACCTGATCCGCGAGGGCAAGATCGGCCAGATCGGGATATCGAACGAAAGCTGCTGGGGCACCGCGCAATACCTGCGCATCGCCGACCAGGCCGGGCTGCCGCGCATCGTGACGATCCAGAACGAATACAACCTTCTGTGCCGGCTCTACGACCTCGACCTCGCCGAGCTTTCGCACCAGGAGGATGTCGGGCTGCTGGCGTTCTCGCCGCTCGCCGCCGGTTTGCTGAGCGGCAAGTACCGCGGCGACGTGACGCCGCCGGGAACCCGACGCAGCATCAACGCAACGCTCGGCGGGCGGATCAATGCGCAGTCCATGCAGGCGGTGGGCGAATACGTGGATCTGGCGCGCCGCCACGGGCTCGATGAAGCCGCCTTCGATGCCGCGCTCGAGGGTCTG
>JBHHXR010000202.1:0-6394 GCA_046757205.1 Paracoccaceae bacterium | reverse complement strand
CGCAGCCCTGTGGTCGACGCGGTCACCTTTCATGAAGGTGATTCCGTCCTTGGGCATCCCGGTCTAGCGGCCGATCGGCTTGCCGTTGGCCAGAATGCCGTCCTTGGTGAAGCTGATGTCGCTCAGGAACTGGTCCGGCGCGCTGCCGGGGCGTCCGAAACCCATGATCATGCCCATGGCCATGCCGGCCTGCATCTGGTCGATCAGGCCGAGTTCAACCAGCTTCGTGGTAAGACCCTGCACGCCGTTCACCTCGACATTGATGTCGCCCAGCGGCATCGGGATGGGGCCGTTGTTGTCGAAATCCAGCCCCCCGCCGGCCTCGACCGAAGCGCCGCCGGCCATGACCTTGAGCGCATCGATATCGAACCTGTCGATCGTCGCCAGTTCGGTGGGCGGCTTGCCGCTCGCCATCGGTCCGCCGGAGGACATGATCCCGCCGAGCGCTTCGCGGAGCCGGACCTTCGCCGCCAGCCGGATGTCGAGAACGGCCGGGTCACGCGGAATGCTGCGCCCCGGGTCGATCATGTCCCAAACCGGGTCGCCAGCCACCAGATCGGTTACCACCAGGCCGAATCGCATGTCCGTCAGGTCGTCCGTCGGCTTCGTCGGCGCCGCGAGGTCGAACATCATGTGGGAAATCTTCACGCTGACGGGCGGCATCGCCGGACCGAAGGAGAGATCGACATTCGCGTCATTGCCCTCTGCCTGATAGACCAGCGAACCATCGGCGATCTCGAACTTGCCGCGTGACGGGCCGTTGCTCGTGCTGAACTCAAGGTTCATGCCTTCCTGCTGGCTGTTGCCGGAACTTGCCGAAGAGTCGGTGCTGATGATCAGGCTGGCCTCGTTGTCGCCATCGAAAAAGGTTTCGTCAAAACCGCCGGGCGGAATGTCGAACGATACCTTGACCGCAAGTCCGTCGACATTCGTTTTGGCGGCATTCGTCGCCCCATCGGCGGTAAATGAGTAGTCGGCCAGCAGCGCCGCGACCTGGAAGGCGCCGGCGAACGAGTGTCCGATCTGATCGAACGCGGCGATCAGGTTCGGATTCTCCTGCGAGACCGTCACCGAAAACGGTTCAACGTCACTGATGCCCTGCGACACGAAGTCGAGCTTGCCGGCCGAAAGGCGGACGTCGATATTGCCGAGCTTCTGCGGCTCGACGACGACGGCATTCGTCAGGACCATCAGGTTTTCCGACAGAAGGTCGACAATTATCCGGTCGCCCCGGCTGTTCGGAACGATCTCGGCGTGAACCTGCGGAGCCAGCGAAACGATCGTCTGCTCCGGCGCCATGGCCTGCGGGGTGAAACGTATCCAGTCGGTGGTCAGGTTGAATTCGTCATCCGGCGAGCCGATGTGGAGGCCGCGAAACTCGATGGAATCGTCGGCTCCGACGATGCGGTCGCTGAACTCGACGACAGCGCCCTGTGCCTTGAGGATCGCGATATACGCGACCAGCGTCAGCTCGAGCGGAGTTTGCGCAGCCGACGGCCCCGCCAATGCGAAAGCGACCGTGCCCACCACGGCCAGTGAACGAAAACCCATGATATTCCCCTTACTTCTTGTGTTACCGGGAAGAACCATAGGCCAGCGATCGTGTCAGGGCAACGAAAGACCAGACGGCAAGGGCGTCACAATACGTAGCGGCTCACGTCCGTCGACCGGGCCAGTTCGCCAAGGTTCGCCTCGACGAAAGGCCTGTCCACCGTGACTGCCTCTCCGCCGCGGTCGGGGGCCGAGTAACTCAGTTCCTCGAATACCCGTTCCATGACCGTGTAAAGCCGCCGGGCGCCGATGTTTTCGACCGAGCGGTTCACCTCGGCCGCTATTCGCGCGAGCTCTGAAATACCGTCCTCGGTGAAGGAAACCGCAACGTTCTCTGTCTTCATCAACTCGGTGTACTGGAGCGTCAGGGCGTTGTCGGTTTCGGTCAGGATGCGCACGAAGTCTTCTTCGGTCAGCGCCCGCAATTCGACACGGATCGGCAGCCGGCCCTGGAGCTCCGGCAAGAGGTCGGAGGGCTTGGCGATGTGGAAGGCGCCGGAGGCAATGAACAAGATGTGGTCGGTCTTCACCGGGCCGTGCTTGGTGGAAACCGTTGTTCCCTCGATCAGCGGCAAAAGGTCGCGCTGCACGCCCTCGCGGCTGACATCGGCGCCGCGGGTCTCGGCGCGGGCGCAGACCTTGTCGATCTCGTCGACGAAGACGATACCGCTTTGCTCCACCGTCTTCAGCGCTTCGCGCGTCACCGCGTCCTGGTCCAAGAGCTTGTCCGCCTCCTCGGCGATCAGCAGGTCGTAGCTTTCGGAGACGCGCATTTTCTGCCGTTTGGTGCGGCCGGAAAACGCCTTGCCGAATATGTCGCCGAGATTCATCATCCCCATGTTGGCGCCAGGCTGGCCAGGTATCTCGATCATCGACATCGGGTTCGAGGTGTCGGAAACCTCAACCTCGATTTCCTTGTCGTCCAGAAGCCCGCCGCGAAGCTTCTTGCGGAACATCTCGCGGGTCTGTTCGCGCGCATCCTTTCCGGCGAGCGCCTCGATGACCCGCTCCTCGGCGGCGTCGTGAGCGCGCGCCTTCACGTCCTCGCGCATCCGTTCGCGGACCATGACGATGGCGCTGTCGGCGAGGTCGCGGATTATCTGCTCAACGTCGCGGCCGACATAACCGACCTCGGTGAACTTGGTCGCCTCGACCTTGATGAAAGGCGCCTTGGCCAGCCGCGCCAGCCGGCGGCTGATCTCGGTTTTCCCGACGCCGGTCGGTCCGATCATCAGGATGTTCTTGGGATACACCTCCTCGCGGATCTCGTCGGGCAGTTGCCGGCGGCGCCAGCGGTTGCGCAGCGCCACCGCGACGGCGCGCTTGGCGTGTTTCTGCCCGATGATGAAGCGGTCGAGCTCGGAGACGATTTCGCGCGGCGTCAGGTCGGTCATGTTATTCTCAACTTTCCTAGCAGAGCCAATCACTGCACCATTCTGCGCGGGGGGCGCTTTGGAATGTATTTCCACTCGTCCCATATGGCTTCAGCATCAAGTCTAATTTCTTTGGCGAACTCTGGCTTCATCAATACAACGCTTTTTTCGGCATTCGCGAAACGATGCCTGGCACCGTTAGACAGCCAGTTGAAACTTCCGGACGACCCCTCATTGTCATCCACAGAGATTTCCTTGATGTGCGTCGGGGCTATTGACATTCTGAAGGCGCCCCTAAGGTCATCGGGTAATGAATGAAACAGTCGATCAAGGTGCCAAACGGCCCTCTTGCAGTGGATGCTCGGATGAACATCCCGCATCCTGTAACCCCACTCCAAATGGACGGTTACGCCCCGCAAAAGGGCGCCCTGTAATTCGGCGATGAATGCGTCGTTTACCACAATGTCCGATATGAATGCGGATCGGATAATCAGGAAATGCCGCGATGATTTCATCACCTTACGAAGGTAATCTTGGTGTTGTATTGTTCCTTTCAGCGCACCCCAAACTTTCTCACTTTCAATAACAAACGCCGAAAACTCTGTTGGCGCATCGTCCGGAGCGGGACCGGATACAAAGTAGTCTAACCAAAATTTATTTGCTGCGTACACTACGACTGCACCGAGGAGCGCGAATGGCAAAACCAAAGGAAGCGCAAACGCCGCGCCGATTCCAACAATTCCGATCGTGCCGAACCAAAGGCCTACCGATCCAAAAATGGCGCCGCCAATCAGCATGGCACCCCCGTCACCGAGTGCGATTCGCTTGGCTCCCTTCATGCCGGCGATCCGCAGAGCATTTAAAGCGTCGCGACGCCGCCGCCAGTTCTCCTGCATGGCGGACTTCAAGCGGCGCCGTATTCGGAAGCGGAACGGATTTACACGCATCAGTTACTCGGGCGCCTTGTTCTCAACGGATGAGGCTTTCTAGTGAACACAGCATTTACCGCCTTATGCTTTCCACGGTCATGTTACCGTTGGTGTAGATGCAGATTTCGGCGGCGATCTCCAGCGCCCGCCGTGCGATCGCCTCGGCGTCGAGATCGCTGTCGCCCATCGCGCGCGCCGCCGCCAGCGCGAAGTTGCCGCCCGATCCGATGGCGGCCACGTCGTGCTCGGGCTCAAGAACGTCTCCGGCGCCGGTGATCAGGTAAAGCTCGGCGCCGTCGGTGACGATCAGCATTGCTTCGAGGTTGCGCAGGTACTTGTCGGTGCGCCAGTCCTTTGCCAGTTCCACGGCGGCGCGCTGAATCTGGCCGGGCGTGGCTTCCAGCTTGGCCTCAAGCCGTTCCAGCAGCGTGAAGGCGTCCGCCGTCGAACCGGCGAAGCCGCACACCACATCCTGGCCGCCGGGGCTGATGCGCCGGACCTTGCGCGCCGAACCCTTGATCACCGTCTGCCCGAGGCTGACCTGCCCGTCACCGGCCACCACCACCTTGCCGCCCTTGCGCACGGCGATGATCGTGGTGCCGTGCCAGCCGGGGAACCTTTCCGTTTCGCTCATGGCGCGCCTCTCGTTCAACGGGCGTGATATATGCGGTTGGCGGGGGGATCGCTAGGCCCCAGTGCGAAATCGCCGGCATCGGCGGGTTCGTCATGTACAGGCAGGCGCAATTCTGTAAACTGTGCGGAAAACAGGGCAGTTGCAGGCATGGCCGGATCGCGGCTTATCGTCACCACGATGAAGAACGAAGGTCCGTTCATTCTGGAATGGATCGCCTACAACCTGTCTGTCGGGTTCACGGATTTTCTGGTCTACACCAACGACTGCGACGACCACACGGATGATATCCTTGTCCGCCTGCAGGAACTGGGGATCGTCCGCCACGAGCCCAACCCCATGGAAGGGCGCAGGGCAAGCCCGCAACGGCTGGCGCTGCGGCGCGCCAACACGCACCCGCTGAAGCTGGCTGCCGAATGGGTCATGGCGGCGGATGTCGACGAGTTTCTGAATATCCGGGTCGGGGCCCGCCAGGTCGATGATCTGATCGAAGCGGCGGAGGGTGCCGGGGCGATTTCGCTGTGCTGGAAACTGTTCGGCAGCGCCGGCCGGGAAAGGTATCTCCGGCAATTCGTGACCGGGCAGTTCACGCGCGCCGCCGGCGCCGCCGCACGCCACCCGCAGGCGCGGGGGTTCAAGACGCTTTGGCGCAATGACGGCGCGTTCGGACGCTTCGGCGTGCACCGCCCCAAGCAGCTCGACCCCGACCGGCGGGCTGGCCTGAAATGGGTGGACGGCGGCGGGCAGCCCATGCCCGAAAAGTTTCTCGACGATCGCGGCTGGGCCGCGCATCGCGGCTTCCGGCACGATCTCGCGCGTCTCCACCACTATGCCGTGCGCAGCCTCGATTCCTTCCTCGTCAAGCGCGACCGCGGGCGCACCAACCATGTTCAGCATGATCAGGGGCTGCTCTACTGGAAGCGGATGAACATGAACCAGGAGAGCGACGAAAGCATCCTTCCCATGATCGAGCGGGCGCGGCCGGTTTACGGCGACCTGCTTTCGGACGGCAGGCTTGCGGAGCTGCACGAAGCAGCCTGCTGCTGGCACGAGGCCAAGATCGCGGAGTTGCGGGCGCGGCCGGACTGGCAGGATTTCATCGAGGACCTGATGGCGGAAGGCGGCGCCGAAAGAGCGGAAACGGCGGCATGACCAGGCCTTCGCTGACCGAGCTTGCGCACCGTTTCGGAAGCGACAAGGGCGCGCGCAAGCACCGGTATACGCAGCTCTACGACGTGCTGTTCGCGCCGTACCGCGACCAGCCGATCACGTTCATGGAAATGGGCCTGCTGATCGGCGGGCCCGAGCACGGCAAACCGGCCGGGCGCGCCACGTCCGACGCGCCGTCGGTCCGCATGTGGCTCGACTACTTCACGAGGGCGCAAGTCATCGGCCTCGACGCCTCGGATTTTTCCTGGCTGGAGCACGAGCGCTTCCGGTTTGTTGGTTGCGACATGGATGATCGCGGCGAAATCCGGCAAGCCGCCGCCGTATCGGATGCGCTCGACATCATCATCGACGACGCCTCGCACGCCAGCGCCCACCAGCAACACGGGTTGCTGGAATTCTTTCCCAGGCTGGTGCCGGGCGGCATGTACATCATCGAGGACTTGCAGTGGCAGCCGCCGGTCTACGAGAACCGCCGCCCCGGTTTCACCAGGACCGCGCCGCTGCTGTGGAATTTCGTTCGGACCGGGAAATTCAGCCACTCGGACCCGGAACTGGAGGGCGAGCTGAACGGTCTCGCGGGCGACATAGACGGCTGCTTCATATTCCAGAAAAACTACGACAAGGCGCGGCGCGACAAGCTGGCGGTGATCAGGAAGCGGGCCGGCGGGCGGGGCGACGGTGGCTGAACTGCCGAGGCTCGGGGCGCTCTGGGTGCGGGGCCGTCTGTCCTGGCTCGAGCT
>JBHHXR010000201.1:0-6432 GCA_046757205.1 Paracoccaceae bacterium | reverse complement strand
CGCCATCTCCCCGCCCTGTTCCTCGTCCGGACAAGAGACGGGGTCGAGCAGGCGATGACCGGCGGTTTTCAGGACATCATCGGCTGAGTTTTCCCGCTGCCCCGGCCGGCAAACCCGCCGGCATGCTTCGCGAATGCTCCTCTTCGACTTGCATTCGGGCGAAAATACGAAGCAACCTGTGGCGATCGCAGGATCCTCGACAGGTTGGAAACGCGCCGTGCTGCTGAATCGCATTGAAACCTTCTGCAACGAATTCGTCGGTTTCGTGCGTGTCACCGCCGAAGACGGCGCACAGGGCTGGGGACAGGTATCGACCTATCATTCCGACATTACCTGCAAGGTGCTGCACCGTCAGGTCGCACCCTGGACAGTCGGCCGTGACCTCACCGATCTCGACGACCTTCTGGACCGGGTGACGGAGCGGGAACACAAGTTTCCCGGCTCCTATCTGCGGCGCGCCATGGCGGGTCTGGACACGGCGGTCTGGGATCTTCGCGGCAAGCTAGCGGGCAAGCCGGTGACCGAACTGATCGGAGGCTCGCCGGGCCCGGTCCGGGCCTACGCGTCATCCATGAAGCGCGACATCGCGCCTGCCGACGAGGCGGAGCGGCTGAAGCGGTTGCAGGGAGAGCGAGGGTTTTCCGCCTTCAAGGTGCGTGCCGGAGCCGAGGTGGGTCGCAACCGCGACGAGTGGCCGGGACGGACCGAGGAAATCGTTCCGGCGATGCGGCGTGCTCTGGGGCCCGAAGCCGACCTCCTGATCGATGCCAACAGCTGCTATTCGCCGGACCGGGCGATCGAGGTTGGCAGGATGCTGGAGGAACACGGGTTTTGCCATTTCGAGGAGCCCTGCCCCTACTGGGAACTCGAGCAGACGAAACAGGTAACGGAAACGCTGGACATGGACGTCGCTGGCGGGGAACAGGATTGCGACCTGCCGACTTGGAAGCGGATGATCGGCATGCGCGCGGTCGACATCGTCCAGCCCGATATCCTCTATCTCGGCGGGATTTGCAGGACGCTGCGTGTGACCAGGATGGCGGAAGCCGCGGGGCTGCCAGTGACGCCGCACTGCGCGAATCTTTCGATGGTAACGCTGTTCACCATGCATTTGCTGAGGGCCATTCCAAACGCCGGGAAGTACCTCGAGTTCTCGATCGAGGGTCCGGATTACTATCCCTGGCAGGACGGTCTGTTCACCGACACGCCCTACGCCATCGAGGACGGATTTGCCCGTGTTTCGGACCGGCCCGGTTGGGGCGTAGAGATTTCGCCGCATTGGCTTGCCCGCTCACGCTACCAGATCTCGGCGGTAGACTGACCGGTCAGGCGGCATCCATCCGATCCCGAAGGCGGTCACGCCAGCCGAGCCCGGCCTCAACCGTGGTCGCCGGCACGTACTCGCAGTCGAATGCGCCGGCGTAACCCGCAGAGGTGAACGTCGGCAGCAGCCGCGCGAAATCTATCTCGCCGCCCTCCGGCTCTGACCGTTCCGGAAAGGAGGAAATCTGAACGAGCGCTGTCTTGCCGGCATGTCTCCGGAGCGGGCCGTAAACGTCGCCTGATTCGACCATTACGTGGTAAACATCGAAAATGATCTTCAACCTGGGATCGGAAATTTCATCAATGATATCGGCGGCGTGTTCGATGTTGTTAAGAAAATATCCGGGAACGCGCCTGCGACTGATCGGCTCGATCAGAACGGTAAGGTCGGTGGCATCCAGCGCGAACCGCAGGTTGGACAGAAACGTTTCGCGCGCATGCCGGTTGTCCGCGCTTCCGGCGGGTACATGAACCGCGCCGGCGCCAATGTCCGTCGCGGCCTCAATCGCCGCGTCGATCTCCCGGCGTGCCTGCGCTTCCATTCCCGGGATCGCGGCGCACCCCGTGGTCCCGCCCATCTCGCAATTGAGGGCCAGGACCGGCAGGCCGGTCTCTGCCAGGAGCGCCTTCAGCGCATGTCGGTCGGCGCGCTGCGCTTCGTCGCGGAAAACCAGCGCGTCGAACCCGGCCACTGCCGCGTTTCGCTGGGAGCGGTGGATTTTGTTCATGGCGCCGGTTTCCTTCTCTGATTGCCGCAGGATACCTTGACCTTGCGTGTGCGGTGAAACTAGATCGATTGAAACGTTTGATCGCGCTGGCGACCGGGCCGGCCGCCATCACCATCGGCAAAGAAGGCGGTGAAAGTGCCTGACCACTCCAACACCAAGAAACTGCGCAGCCAGCAATGGTTCGACAATCCCGACAATCCCGCCATGACCGCGCTTTATGTCGAGCGCTATTTGAACTACGGGCTGACACGCGAAGAACTCCAGTCGGGAAATCCGATCATAGGAATTGCGCAGACCGGTTCGGATCTTGCGCCGTGCAACCGCATCCATGTCGACCTTGCGCGACGCGTCCGGGAAGGCATCCGCGAGGCCGGCGGTATCGCCATCGAGTTTCCCTGCCATCCGATTCAGGAGACCGGCAAGCGCCCGACGGCGGCGCTGGACCGCAACCTCGCCTACCTGTCGCTGGTCGAGGTGCTGTTCGGCTACCCCATCGACGGCGTGGTACTGACCACGGGCTGCGACAAGACCACACCTGCCCTGCTGATGGCTGCCGCCACCATGGACATTCCGGCAATCGTGCTGTCCGGCGGCCCGATGCTGGACGGCTGGTGGCAGGGCAGGCTGGCGGGATCGGGAGGCGTCATCTGGGAAGGCCGCCGCCTGCTTGGCGCCGGCGAGATCACCTATGACGAATTCATGGACCGCGTCTGCGCCTCGGCGCCGTCGCTCGGCCACTGCAACACCATGGGCACCGCCAGCACCATGAACGCGCTGGCCGAGGCGCTCGGCATGTCGCTGACGGGATGCGCCGCCATTCCGGCGCCATACCGGGAGCGCGGACAGATCGCCTATGCAACCGGCAAGCGCGCGGTGGAAATGGTGTGGGAGGATCTGCGGCCATCGAAGATCCTGACCCGCCGGGCCTTCCTGAACGCCATCAAGGTGAACACTGCAATCGGCGGTTCCACCAACGCGCCGCCGCATTTGCAGGCGATCGCAAATCATGCCGGGGTGAAACTGGACGTCCATGACTGGGAGGACGAGGGTTTCGCCCTGCCGCTTCTGGTCAACATGCAGCCGGCGGGGAAATACCTTGGCGAGTCGTTCCATCGCGCCGGCGGCGTTCCCGCGGTGATGGGCGAACTGACGAAGGCCGGGCTGCTGGACGGCGGCGCGCTGACGGTTACCGGCAAGACGATGGCCGAGAATCTCGAAGGCCGTCACAGTCTCGATGGCGAGGTCATTCGCCCCGTATCGGACCCGCTGCGCGGGAACGCCGGGTTCCGGGTGCTGACGGGCAACCTGTTCGATTCGGCGCTCCTGAAAGCCTCGGTGATCTCGGACACGTTCCGCAGGACATTCCTGGAACGCGAGGGCTCCGAAGGTGTCGTCGACGCGCGCGCCGTCGTGTTCGAGGGCCCGGAGGACTATCACCAGCGGATCAACGATGCCGCGCTCGGGATCGACGAGACCACCATGCTTTTCATCCGGAATGTCGGGCCCGTGGGGTATCCCGGCTCGGCGGAGGTGGTGAACATGCAGCCGCCGGATGCGCTGATAAGGCGGGGCATCGCGCATTTGCCGACGGTCGGCGACGGCCGGCAGAGTGGCACTTCGGAGAGCCCGTCGATCCTGAACGCTTCGCCGGAATCGGTGGTCGGCGGCGGGCTGGCCATCATTCGCACCGGCGACCGGGTGCGGCTGGATTTGAACACCGGGCGGCTCGACCTGCTGCTCGAAGACGCGGAAATTGCCCGCCGACGGGACGCCTACGAGCCGCCGGAACTGGTCAACCAGACGCCGTGGCAGGAACTCTACCGCGCCCATGTCGGGCAACTGGCCGACGGCGCATGCCTGGACATGGCGACGAAATACCGGCGCGTGGCGGAGACCCTGCCGCGCGACAACCATTAGAAAAAGGGGGCGAAAATGAAACTCTTGCGCTACGGCGAACGCGGATCGGAAAAACCGGGTCTGCTGGACGAGGACGGCAACATCCGCGACCTGAGCGCGCATATCCCGGATCTGGGGCCGGAAACCGTGACACCCGAAACAATTGACCGGCTGCGCTCGGTTGACACGGCCAGCCTGCCGCGGGTACAGGGCTCGCCGCGCATTGGCTCCTGCGTCAGCAGAATGCCGAACTTTCACGCCATCGGTCTGAACTACGCCAAACATGCCGAGGAATCCGGTGTCCCGGCGCCCGTCGAACCGGTGCTGTTCTCCAAGGCAACATCGTCGCTTTCCGGCCCATTTGATGACGTCGTGATCCCGAAAGGCTCGCTGAAAACGGATTGGGAAGTCGAACTTGGCGTGGTGATCGGCCAGCGCTGCGAACATGTGAGCGAGGCCGAAGCCCCTGGCCGCATTGCCGGTTACTGCGTCATCAACGATGTGTCGGAACGGGCCTTCCAGCTCGAATCCACCGGCCAGTGGATCAAGGGCAAGTCGGCGCCCACCTTCGGGCCGGCCGGCCCCTGTCTGGTGACGGCGGACGAGGTGGCGGACCCGCAGGACCTGAACCTCTGGCTCGTTCTCAACGGAGAGCGGGTGCAGGACGGGCACACCTCGGACATGATATTTCCGGTGGCCGAGATCGTCTCCTACATGAGCCGGTACATGGCGCTGCTGCCCGGCGACGTGATCGCCACCGGCACGCCGCAGGGGGTCGGTCTGGGCATGAAACCGCCAAGGTTCCTGAAACCGGGCGATGAAATGCGGCCCGGCGTCGAGGGACTTGGCGAACAGCGGCAGAAGGCCGTCGCATACGGGGACTGAGCGATGAAGATCGCGATAACCGGCGGCGGCGGGTTCATCGGCCGGAAACTGGCGCTCAGGCTGGCCGAGAGGGAACGGCTGCACGGCCAGGCGATAACCGGCCTGTTACTCGCCGATCTCGCCGCTCCCGCTCCGGTCGAGGCGGCTTTCCCGGTCGAGACCGTGGCCGCCGACATAAGCTCTCCGGCTGGCGCGGCCGCGGCAATACCGCCCGGCACCGGCGTCGTCTACCACCTTGCGGCGGTGGTTTCCGGCCACGCCGAGGCGGATTTCGAGGCCGGCATGGCGGCGAATTTCCACGGCACGCTGAACGTGCTGGAGCGCTGCCGCTCGCTGGGGACCGCGCCGCTGGTGGTATACACCTCGTCGATTGCCGTCTATGGCGGCGAGGTTCCCGATCCCATCGAGGACTGGTACCTGCTGAACCCGCAGACATCCTACGGCACGCAGAAGGCGGTTGGCGAACTTCTGCTCAACGACTATTCGCGCCGCGGTTTCATCGACGGTCGCGGTCTGCGGCTGCCGACCATCTCGATCCGGCCCGGAAGACCGAACCGGGCTGCCTCGTCCTTCATGTCGTCGATATTCCGCGAACCCTTGCAGGGCCGTGAAGCGGTTTGTCCGGTCGGGCCGGACTACGCCCACTGGTACCTGTCGCCGCGTCGGGTGATCGACAATCTGATCCATAGCGCCGGGATCGACGCGGCGGACATGGGCCAGAACCGCTGTTTCGCGCTGCCCGGCCGGACCTACACCATCGGCGAAATGGTGGAGGCCATGCGCGCCGTCGCCGGGGACGGCCCGTGCAACCTGATCCGCTGGGAGGACGACCCCGAAACACGGAAGATCGTTGTTGGATGGCGGGCCCGTTTCAATCCCCGGAAGGCACTGAAGCTCGGATTCCAGCGCGACGAAAGTTTCGCCGACAACATCCGCTACTTTCTGGAAGACGATTTGGAAACATAGGAGGCACAGGTGCCGAATATCGTCCTTGTTACCGGCGCAAGCCAAGGTATCGGCGCGGCCTGCGCCGAGGCGTTTTCCCGAGCGGGCTACCAGGTGGCAATGGCCGCCCGCAGCGGCGACGGCCTGCGCGCGCGGATAGCTGAATTCGGCGAGGCCGGGGAAAACTGCACCGCCCTGCCCTGCGACGTCTCCGACCCCGACGCGGTGCGCGCGCTGTTTTCCGAAATCGGCACGCGGTACGGAAGGCTGGATGTCGTGTTCAACAACGCCGGAACCAATATCGCCGCGGCGCTGGCCGGGGACATCTCGTTCGAGGATTGGCGGAAAGTGATCTCCGTCAACCTTGACGGCGCCTTCCTGATCGCCAGCGCGGCCTTCCGGCTGATGCGTGCCCAGGAACCGAAAGGCGGCAGGATCATCAACAACGGATCGATTTCCGCCCATGTTCCGCGTTATGGCTCGGCCCCGTACACGGCGTCAAAACACGCTATCACGGGGCTAACCAGAAGCCTGTCGCTCGACGGCCGCGCGTTTGGCATTGCCTGCGGCCAGATAGATATCGGAAACGCGGCCTCATCGATGACCGCAGCAATGGCCGGCGGGGTTCCGCAAGCCGACGGCTCTCGCAAACCGG
>JBHHXR010000200.1:0-6475 GCA_046757205.1 Paracoccaceae bacterium | reverse complement strand
GTGTTTGGCACCTCGATGTCGGCTCATCACATCCTGGGGCTGGAGCAGGTCCCAAGGGTTCGGCTGTTCGCCGATTAAAGTGGTACGTGAGCTGGGTTTAGAACGTCGTGAGACAGTTCGGTCCCTATCTGCCGTGGGTGTTGGAGACTTGAGAGGAGCTGCCCCCAGTACGAGAGGACCGGGGTGGACGCACCACTGGTGGACCTGTTGTCGTGCCAACGGCAGTGCAGGGTAGCTATGTGCGGACAGGATAACCGCTGAAGGCATCTAAGCGGGAAGCCCCCCTCGAAACCAGGTCTCCCTATCAGGGCCGTGGCAGACCACCACGTCGATAGGCCGGAGATGTAAGCGCGGCAACGCGCTCAGTTGACCGGTACTAATCGCCCGACCGGCTTGATTCCGATCCGGAAGACACAAGGTTTGTGTCTTTCTTCTGTGTTCGCGAAAGCAAACACACATCCCGAAGTCATCGGACAGCAGGACCTGGAAAGACCTCTCGTGTTCGGGGCTCCCGCGAAGGGAACCCCGCCCTGTTTGCCAGGTCCGGTGGTCACAGCGCGCGTGAAACACCCGATCCCATCCCGAACTCGGCCGTTAAGCACCGCCGCGCCGATGGTACTGCGTCCCAAGACGCGGGAGAGTAGGTCGCCGCCGGACCTGACAAGCAGGGAACGCTCTCGCAACGACATGTCGACAACACATCCCCCGGCCACCCGCCGGAAACCATACACCTTGACGCGGGGTGGAGCAGTCCGGTAGCTCGTCAGGCTCATAACCTGAAGGTCGTAGGTTCAAATCCTACCCCCGCAACCAATTTCATCAAATAAAACCGTAACTTATGGCTTGTCCAGACGGGCGACCTTCTGCACTTTTCGCCCACGTCAACACTGTGTCAATGAACTGGCCCCTATTTCGACCGAATACATTGAAGCAGGCTCAGCGGTGCATCGAAAAATGGCTTGCAGGGGAAGGCAGTTCATACATGGCCCCACCTATCCAGACAGATCAGCGGCTTTCCCAAGGTGTATCCGGGTCAGGTTTCACGCCGCCAGCCCGGGCGGCGCGATCCTCACGCCGCGCTTTGTATTGCATCAGTACCGGTAGTGATCGGGCTTGAACGGGCCTTCGGGCTTCACGCCGATATAGTCGGCCTGTTCCCTGGTCAGTTCGGTCAGCCGCACGCCGATCCTGTCCAGATGCAGCCGCGCCACCTTTTCGTCGAGATGCTTGGGCAGCACGTAGACCCTGTTTTCGTAGTCGGCGCCGTTGGTCCACAATTCCATCTGCGCCAGCACCTGGTTGCTGAACGAGGCCGACATCACGAAACTCGGGTGGCCGGTGGCGTTGCCGAGGTTTAGCAGCCGCCCCTCGGACAAGAGGATCATCCGCTTGCCGTCGGGGAAGGTGATCATGTCCACCTGGTCCTTGATGTTGGTCCATTTGTGGTTTTTCAGCGCCGCCACCTGAATCTCGTTGTCGAAATGGCCGATATTGCCGACGATGGCCATGTCCTTCATGCGGCGCATGTCTTCCAGCCTGATGATGTCGCGGTTGCCGGTGGCGGTGATGAAGACGTCGGCGGTCTCGAGCGCATCCTCCAGCCGCACCACCTCGAACCCGTCCATCGCCGCCTGCAGGGCGCAGATGGGGTCGGCCTCGGTCACCTTCACCCGCGCCCCTGCGCCGCGCAGGCTGGCCGCCGAGCCCTTGCCGACATCGCCGTAGCCGCAGACCACGGCGGTCTTGCCGGCCAGCATGGTGTCGGTGGCGCGGCGGATGCCGTCGACCAGCGACTCCTTGCAGCCGTACTTGTTGTCGAATTTAGACTTGGTGACGGAATCGTTGACGTTGATCGCCGGAAACGGCAGGCGGCCCTCTTCCATCAACTGGTAGAGCCGGTGCACGCCGGTGGTTGTCTCTTCCGACACGCCGCGGATCATGTCGCGCTGGCGGGCGAACCATCCCGGTGTTTCCTGCATGCGCTTGCGGATCTGGGCGAACAGCGCTTCCTCTTCCTCGGATTTGGGAACGGCGATGAGGTCCGTTTCGCCTTCCTCGACCCGCGCGCCCAGCAAGACGTAGAGCGTGGCGTCGCCGCCGTCATCGAGGATCAGGTTGGCGCCGCCCTCGGCAAACCGGAAGATCCGGTCGGCGTAGTCCCAGTATTCCGGAAGTGTTTCGCCCTTGACGGCAAAGACCGGAATGCCGGTGCTGGCGATCGCGGCGGCGGCGTGGTCCTGGGTCGAGAAGATGTTGCACGAGGCCCAGCGGACCTCGGCCCCGAGCGCCACCAGCGTCTCGATCAGCACGGCGGTCTGCACCGTCATGTGCAGGCTGCCGGCGATGCGCGCGCCCTTGAGCGGCTTCGATCCGCCGAATTCCGAACGGAGCGCCATCAGCCCGGGCATTTCCGTTTCGGCGATTTCCAGCTCCTTGCGCCCGAAATCGGCGAGCGAAATGTCCTTGACTATGTATTCCGACGGCATTGGCAGGATCCCCCGGCTGAACCAAACGCTGCAAATTCAGCCGGTGACCTAGCACCGGGGGTGCCACGCGGCAATAGCCCGGCGCGGTAAGGCGCCGATTACCGTGGCGTGGATTATCCCGTCAGCTTGAAACCCCCGTCATCCCCGTGAGCTTGGGATACTCGATAAAGGCCCTGCCGGAGGCGGCGATGCAACTCGTGCCGTTGGGATGGGTGATCAGCACGGTCCAGGTTCCGGTTTCCTCGGAGGTCCAGAACTCGACGATCCTCGCGGAATTTTCCAGCCCGCTGGCGCGGTGCTGTTCGCGAAAGTTTTCCTGCAGCTTGGCGGTGATCGCCGCGCGCTCGCCGCAGGACGTCTGCGCGTGCGCCGGCGGCGCGACAATCGCCATACCGAAGACCAGGCCTGCCGAGACGATTCGTTTGAACATGGTATTCTCCTTCGCTTTCCTACGGCGGCCGAATTTCGCGGCCCTGCCGCCGGGCGTCTTGAAACGGACCCGCAAGGGATCCGGGCATGAAAAAAAGGTATTTCCGCAGCGGGCTATTGCAACAAACGCTCAAACACGGTTTCGATAGCAGTCCTGATTGCTTTGTAACATTCGAGGCCGCGGGCCCCGCAAAACAAGGCCGGCGCAAGGAGAGGGACCGTGAACAAGACCCGCGCGTGGCAGCGCATGCTCTCGGGGCGGCGGCTCGATCTGCTCGATCCGTCGCCGCTCGACATCGAGATCGAGGATATCGCGCACGGCCTCGCCTTCGTTGCCCGCTGGAACGGCCAGACCATGGGCAGATACCCGTTTTCCGTGGCCGAGCACTCGCTTCTGGTGGAAGAGATTTTCACCCGGCTGCGCCCCGCCGCGCCGGCAAGATGGCGACTGGCTGCGCTGCTGCACGACGCCCCGGAATACGTGATCGGCGACATGATCTCTCCGGTCAAGGCCACCGTCGGGCCGGGGTACGCCGCGCTCGACAAGCGGCTGACCGCCGCCGTGCACGTCAGGTTCGGCCTTCCCGCCGAAATACCGCAGACCGTGAAGAAGCAGATCAAGCGCGCCGACCGGTACTCCGCCTGGCTCGAGGCCGTTCAGATCGCCGGGTTCACCGAGGCCGAGGCGAACCGGCTTTTCCGTGCGCCGACGGACGCGGCGCTGAGAGGCCTGGAAATCCGGCCGCGCCCGCCGGCGGCCGTGAAACGGGATTTTCTGAAGCGCCACGCCGAGCTTCTCGCGGCAATGTCCTGAGCGGGCTTTAAGTCCCGGGGGCCAGCCTCTATATCAGCCACTGAACAATCTCATGGCAAGGATCAGACGTATGCTGGAACTCGGCGGTCAACCGGAGGCGGCCCCGGCGGGCCACGTAAAGGACGGAACGCAGGCGACGTTCATGACCGATGTCATCGAGGCTTCGAAGGAAACCCCGGTCATCGTCGATTTCTGGGCGCCGTGGTGCGGCCCGTGCAAATCGCTCGGCCCGGCCATCGAAAAGGCGGTGAACGCCGCCGGCGGCAAGGTGAAACTGGTGAAGATCGATATCGACCAGAACCAGCAGATCGCCCAGCAGATGCAGATCCAGTCGATCCCGGCGGTCTATGCCTTCGCCGACGGCAAGCCGGTGGACGGGTTCATCGGCAACCAGACGCCCGGACAGGTCGCCGAGTTCGTCAAGCGGGTTGCCGCAATGGGCGGCGATGGCGGCCTGGCGGAGGCGCTGGAGATGGCCGAGGACATGCTGCGCGAGGGCAACGCCGCCGATGCCGCGCAGACCTTCGCCGCGATCCTGAACGAGGACCGCACCTCGCTGGAGGCGCTCAGCGGCATGATCCGCTCGCATCTGGCGATCGGGCAGGCGGAACGCGCGCGCGAATTGCTGAAGCTGGCAGACGGCCGCGAATCGGACCCGGCGCTCGCGTCGGCGATCGCGCAGCTCGAACTGGCGGAATCCAGCGCCGGAAACGGCGACGTCGCCGCCCTGCGCGCGGCCGTGTCGGCGAACCCGGACGACCATCAGGCGCGGTTCGATCTGGCCAGCGCGCTCATTGCCGCGCATGACAACGCCGGTGCCGTAGCGGAACTTCTGGAACTGTTTCGCCGCGACCGGGAATGGAACGACGGCGCGGCCAAGAAACAGCTTTTCAAACTGTTCGACTCCATGGGCCCCAAGGACCCCATTGCACAAAAAGGGCGCAGACAACTGTCTTCCATGATATTTGCTTGAAAGGCACAATCACGGGAAGAAGACTTGAAGAGATTCAATTCAGCGGATCTGCCGCGGACCATTCCGCTCTTTCCCCTCCCCGGCGCGCTCTTGCTGCCGCGCACGAAGCTGCCCCTGAATATCTTTGAGCCGCGCTATCTGGCGATGCTCGACGACACGCTGAAAACCAGCGAGCGGCTGATCGGAATGGTGCAGCCGCTGGAATCCCCGGACAGCCGCGACGAGAGCCGGCTGCACCGGATCGGCTGCGCCGGCCGGGTCGTTGCGTTCAATGAAACCGAAGACGGGCGCTACCAGATAACGCTGGGCGGCGTCAGCCGCTTCCGGCTGGTGGCGCAGCAGGACGGTTTCGCGGCCTATCCCCGCGGCGACGTGGAGTGGAACGGATTTGAACACGACCTCGGAAAATGCGAGCCGGACGAGGGGTTTGACCGGCCGGCTTTCCTCGACATTCTTTCGCGCTATTTCCGCGCCGCCGCGATAAAATCGGACTGGGACAGCCTGAAAGAGGCGGACGAGGAGTTGCTGATCAATTCGCTGGCCATGCTGTGCCCGTTCGAACCGGAGGAAAAACAGGCGCTGCTGGAAGCGCCGACGCTGGCCAACCGGCGCGAAACCATCGTCACGCTGATGGAATTCGAACTGGCGAGCGGACACAAGGGAGGATCGCTGCAATGACCGAAGCCGGAAACGCCAGGGTCGACCGCAAGCTGCTGGAGGCGCTGGTCTGCCCGGTGACCCACGCGACGCTGCGCTACGACGCGGAAAACCAGGAGCTGATCTCCGACGCCGCCGGCCTCGCATTCCCGATCCGCAACGGCATCCCGGTGATGCTGGTAGACGAGGCGCGGGTGCTGGAAGACTGAAATCGGGCGCTATAGCGCGTTAAACACCGCGCTCCAATTCGAGTGTGTCCACACCTCGGCCACCTTGTCTGCCTTCATGCGAAATATCGCTGTTCCCTCTTAGCGAAGCACATTGCCAGTGGCCGCTCGACCGGCCAACTCGCCCTTGTGCGTGCCGGTTCCGTGATAGCGCATCGCCACACGGTCGCCTGAGGAAAACAGGCCGTCGACGGTGTGGAGCAGGTCCGGAAATGCCGCCAATGTCGGCCCCGCGAAGTCGCTGATGAACTGGTCGATACCATGAAGCGCGGCGCCGCCGAGGCCACCCGGGCCGCCAGTGTGGGCAACGACATCGCGATGGAACGACTGGTCGAGGGTGTCCAGCCTTTGTCCGTTTCAGAAGCCGTCGTTAGAGTCCCGAACTCGATATACAATCTTAGGTTGAGTTGCCTGTTCACGTTCCGATAACTCCAACCGAAAGCACGAAGGGTAACTTTGTGCCGAAGTAGACATTGGCAACTGAGTAAATTTCGACAAGACCCGAAATTCGCGCCCATAACTAATATCGGATAGACTGTTTTGATTCTCTGGTTTCGACGCCGGCTGCGAAAGGGCGAGACCCATGCGATTTCGACACACGATCCTCTGCCTGGCCGTCATCCTGTCATGTCTGACGCATGGCTCTGACACGGCCCAGGCGCAATCGCCCGCGCTCCTCGAGGCTTACAACCGCTACGTCACCCTTTACCAGCAAGGGAAATACTCGGAGGCGATTTCATACGCCGCCAAAGCATTGAAATTGGGCGAGGAAGAGCTTGGTCCCGATCACCCGATCACTGCGCGACTTCTCAACAACCTGGCGTTGCTCTACCACGCCCAGGGCAACTACGCCGAGGCCGCGCCGCTCTACCGGCGCTCCCTGGCGATC
>JBHHXR010000199.1:0-6519 GCA_046757205.1 Paracoccaceae bacterium | reverse complement strand
CCGCAACGGTGAACGGACGCCCCGGATCATCGTGGTACGAAAGACGCTATTTCAGCGCCTTGTCGGTGATCATGTGGGTCCAGGCGCCTTCCGGCTTCTTCGAGATCACCGGATCGGAGCCGCCCGCAAGCAGGGTCGCGACCGTGCGATCGAAATCGGCCGGGTCGAGCGTGCCGTCGGAACCCGCCGTCAGCTTGGCGATCTCGCCCATCATCCGCTTCTGGTGTTTTTCGGTCTGGGCGCCGGTGGCGTCGTTTTCCAGCACGATTTCAGCGGCGGCGTCGGGGTTTTCTTCCGCCCATTTCCAGCCTTTCATCGAAGCACGGACGAAACGCACCATCTTGTCGACGAAGGCCGGATCCTTGAGGTTTTCCTCAAGCACATACATGCCATCTTCCAGCGTCGCCACGCCCTGGTCCTCGTACTTGAAGACCGCCAGGTCGTCCGGCGTCAGGCCGGCGTCGATGATCTGCCAGTATTCGTTGTACGTCATGGTCGACACGCAGTCGGCCTGGCCCTGCAGGATCGGATCGACATTGAAGCCCTGCTTCAGCACCGTCACGCCGCCTTCGGAGCCGTCGGTCGGAATGCCGAGCTGGCTCATCCAGCTCAGGAACGGGTACTCGTTGCCGAAGAACCAGACGCCCAGCGTCTTGCCCTTGAAATCCGCCGGCGAGGCGATGCCGCTGTCCTTGCGGCAGGTCAGCATCATGCCCGACGACTTGAACGGCTGGGCGATGTTGACCAGCGGCAGGCCCTTTTCGCGCGAGGCCAGCGCCGAAGGCATCCAGTCGAGAATGACGTCGGCGCCGCCGCCGGCGATCACCTGTGCCGGTGCGATGTCCGGGCCGCCCGGTTTGATGGTCACGTCAAGGCCTTCTTCGTCGTAGAACCCCTTGTCCTTGGCCACGTAATAGCCGGCGAACTGTGCCTGGGTGACCCACTTGAGCTGCAGCGTCACCTTGTCGGCGGCGCTCGCCACCGTTCCGGCCAGGGCAAATGCGCCCGCCAAGGCACCTATAAGAAGTTTCTTCATTGATATCCTCCCTTTCAAATCGGGTTTCCCGGTTTCATTCCTGTCTCTGGCTCGGGTGCCAGAACGTGGCCGCCCGTTCCAGAAGCGTAACCACACCATAGAACGCGGAACCGGCAACTGCCGCAACCGCAATTTCCGCCCACACCATGTCGAGCGCCAGACGGCCGACCTCGGTGGAGATGCGAAAGCCCATGCCGACGATGGGCGAGCCGAAGAACTCCGCCACAATGGCGCCGATCAGCGCCAGCGTGGTGCAGATTTTCAGACCGTTGAAGATGAACGGCGCCGCCGCCGGCAGACGCAGCTTGAACAGCGTTTGCCAGTAGCTCGCCGCGTAGGTGCGCATCAGGTCGCGCTGCATGGCGTCCGACGCCCGCAACCCCTCGACGGTGTTCACCAGCATCGGAAAGAAGCACATGACGACGACGATGGCGGCCTTGGACTGCCAGTCGAAGCCGAACCACATCACCAGGATCGGCGCCATGCCGATGATCGGCAGCGCGGCGACGAAATTGCCGACCGGCAGCAGACCGCGCTGCAGGAACGGCGAGCGGTCGATCAGGACGGCGATCAGAAACGCCGAGCCGCAGCCGATGACATAGCCCGACAGCGCGCCCTTCACGAAAGTCTGGAAGAAATCGGCCCACAGCACGTCCGCCTTGCCGACGAAGGCCGCCGCGATCATCGACGGCGGCGGCAGCAGCACCGCCTTGACATGGAATCCGCGTACCAGGCCCTCCCACAGGACGATCAGCGAAACGCCGAACAGGAGCGGCACCACGGCCGCCGCAACCCTGCTTTGCCTGCGCCACGACAGCCAGACGTTGAACGCCCAGGCGGCCAGCCAGAAAATGAGCACCCCGAGCACCAGCGACCTGTTCATCGGACAAATCCCATCCGCCGCATCACCACGCGCTGGGTGGTGCCAACCAGTCCGACGAGGCAGGCGGCAAGAACGGCGGCGGTGATGAGCGCCGACCAGATCATCAGTGTCGTTCCGTAATATGATCCGGTCAGCATCCGCGCGCCCAGCCCGCCATCCTGATTGATCGGCAGCTCGCCGACGATGGCGCCGACCAGCGACGCCGCGACACCCACCTTCAGCGAGGTGAACAGGTACGGCATCGACGAAGGCCAGCGCAGCTTCCAGAACGTTTGCGCCGGGCTGGCGCTATAGGTGCGCATCAGGTCGAGCTGCATGGCATCGGGGCTGCGCAGACCTTTGACCATGCCGACAACCACCGGGAAGAAGCTCAGGTACATCGAGATGATCGCCTTCGGGATCAGGCCCGACACCCCGACCGCGTTCAGCACCACCACGATCATCGGCGCGATGGCGAGGATCGGGATGGTCTGGCTGGCGATGACCCAGGGCATGACGCTCATGTCCATGGCGCGGATATAGACGATGCCGACCGCCAAAAGGATGCCGAAGCCGGTGCCGAACACGAAGCCCAGCATGGTCGCCGAAAGCGTGATCCAGCCGTGGTAGACGAGGCTCCGCTTCGAGGTGACTTTCTTCTGGACGGTGGTTTTCCAGATTTCCCCGACGATCTGGTGCGGCGCCGGCAGCTTCGGCTTGTCCTGCGACCAGGTTTCCTCGACCAGTTGCGGGAAATTCAGTTCCACCTTGGCCCGCTTCGCCTGATCGTAGGCCCAGGGCGCGTTCAGGACGATGGCCATCGCGTACCAGAAAAGAACGATCACCAGCACGACGAAGCCCACCGGCCCGATGGTCGAAAGCGTGCGTTTCATCCGCGCCGCCCCTCATGCGGGAATGCCGCGGCTTCAGTCATCGTAACTGTGCCCGGACCGCAGGCCCTCGCGGACCCGCGCCGCGATTTCGAGGAAGTCCGGCGTGTCGCGGATTTCCAGCGGCCGCTCCTTCGGCAGCGTGCTTTCTATCACGTCGATAATGCGTCCCGGCCGCGGCGACATGACCACGATGCGGGTCGACAGAAACGCCGCCTCGGGTATCGAATGGGTGACGAAGCAGATGGTCTTGTTGGTACGCTCCCATAACCGCAGCAACTGCTCGTTCAGCTTGTCGCGGACGATCTCGTCGAGCGCGCCGAACGGCTCGTCCATCAGCAGCAGGTCGGCGTCGAAGGCCAGCGCGCGCGCGATCGAGGCGCGCTGCTGCATGCCGCCGGAAAGCTGCCAGGGGAATTTCTTTTCGAAGCCCGACAGTTCGACCAGCTCGAGAACGCGTGCCACGCGTTCGTCCTGATCCGCTTTGGGATAACCCATGATCTCCAGCGGCAGGCGGACGTTGCCGGCAATCGTGCGCCACGGGTAAAGGCCGGCGGCCTGAAACACGTAACCGTAGGATCGTGCCTTGCGCGCCTGTTCGGGACTGACGCCGTTCACGGTGATTTCGCCATGCGTCGGCCGCTCCAGATCGGCGATGGCTCGAAGAAAAGTCGTTTTGCCGCAGCCCGACGGGCCGATGAACGACACGAAATCGCCCCGCTCCACGGCCAGGTTGATGCCCGACAGGGCATTGACCGGGCCGTCGCTGGTCTCGAATGTCAGCCCGAGGTCTTTCGCCTCGATCACATGGGCGTTGCCGGTCATGCTGCCTGTTCTTTCACTGTCCGCCACGCTGCCGCGACAGCATCTGCCGTTTCGGCGCCCCTGTCCATGTCGGTCGGCCCGGCACAGACGGAAATCCGTATGATTTCCCGGCCTCGCCAACGGCCGTGGCTGGGATAGGCGCGGCCGCCCTGCTGGACCCGGCGGAGCGTCTCCCGCGTCCAGCCATCGGCGCGCGCGTCGCCCGCGTCACCGCAGGCGACGACCACCTGGTTGAGCACCACGTCGTTGAGGACGTGCAGCCCCGGCTCGTCGCGCAGGCATTCGGCGACATGGCGCGCCACGGCGCAGTGCCGCTCGATCATTTCCGCCACGCCGGCGCGGCCCAGCGCCTTGATTACCGCCCAGAGCGAAAGACCGCGCGCGCGCCGCGACATTTCCGGTGCAAATGCGTTCGGGTCGCGGTGCGCGCTGTCGGCAAGGTAGGCGGCACTGATATGCATGGCGCGTTGCATCGCCGCGGTGTCGCGAACCACGGCGATGCCGCAGTCGTAAGGAACCTGCAGCCATTTGTGGGCGTCGGCGGCCCAGCTATCGGCGTTATCGAGGCCGCCGGTCAGCGCGTCCAGCGCCCTCGATGCCCGCGCCCACAGGCCGAAGGCGCCGTCGACATGGACCCACGCCGATTTCTTCCGCGCCAGCGGGATCAGGTCGTTGAACGGGTCAAACGCCCCGGAGTTCACGTTGCCCGCCTGAAGGCAGACGACGGTCGGGCCGTCCAGCCCGTTCAGCGCGCTTTCCAGGCTGTCGGGGCGCATCCGGCCCTGATCGTCGGCTTCGGCGATGTGCACGCGGCCGGCACCGAAGCCGAGCAGGCGCAGCGTCAGGTAAACCGAGGAATGCGCCTCGCCACCAAGGACGACCTGTACCTCGGGCGCGCTGAAGAGGCCCTTTTCCTCGACATCCCAGCCGGCGCGGGCGAGCATCTCGTTGCGCGCCGCCGCCAGCCCGACGAAATTCGCCATCGTGGTACCTGTCGCCAGACCAAAGCCGGACCCCTCGGGCAGGCCAAGCATGTCCAGAAGCCAGGTGCCGGCGATTTCTTCCGCGGCCGAGGCCGAGGGCGACGGCTCGGCGTAGCTTGTCACCTGTCCCCAGGCGGAGGCGAGCCAGTCCGCCGCCACGCCGGCCGGATGCGAGGCGCCGGTGACCCAGCCGTGAAAACTCGGATGCACGAAACCCATGATCCCGGGATCGGCCTTTTCGGTAAGTTCGGCTATCACCCGGTCGGTGGGCATTCCGATTTCCGGCAGCGGTTCGCCGAACGCGGCGAGCGACGCGACGTAGTCCCTGTCGGGCCGCACCGGCGCCGCCGCCACGCCAGAGCGGTACGCCCGGGCGTGCTCAGCGGCCGCAGCAAATGCCGCCGCATCGGCCTCGGTGAATCCGCCTGATACCACGCTAGATACCGGCCGGGATGTTCATCGGGTCGCGCTCGACCTTGCGCGGGCTGTTCAGTTCCTTCCACTTCGACAGCGCCTTGTGCGCCGAGGGGAAGGCCGGGCGCGGCACGAACTTGCCGCGGCCGGGCTGCGGCTGCGAGTTCTTGCCCCAGGCCCAGATGACGTCGCCGCGGCTGAGCGTGTAACGCGCCTGAGCGGACACGTTGAACCCTTCGAACACGTTGTAATCCAGCACCGAATGGTGGTTCGACGCCGACAGCGTCTTGGAAATCTTCGGGTCCCAGACCGTGATGTCGGCATCCGCGCCTTCCACGATCGCGCCTTTCTTGGGGTAGATGTTGAGGATTTTGGCGACGTTGCTCGAAGTCACGGCGACGAATTCGTTGGGCGTCAGCCGGCCCTTCTCGACGCCTTCGGTCCACAGCACCGCCAGCCGCTCCTCCAGCCCGTTGGAGCCGTTCGGGATCAGGCAGAAATTGTCGCGCCCCATGCGCTTCTGCTCGGTGGTGAAGGCGGCGTGGTCGGTGGCCACCACCTGCAGGCTGCCGGCCTGCAAACCGGCCCACAGGCTGTCCTGATGCTTCTTGTCGCGGAACGGCGGGCTCATCACCCGGCGCGCCGCGTGGTCCCAGTCCTTGTTGAAATACTCGCTCTCGTCGAGCGTCAGGAACTGCGCCAGCGGCTCGCCGTAGACCCGCATGCCCTTCTGGCGGGCACGCCGGATCGCCTCGTGCGCCTGCTCGCAGGAGACGTGCACGATGTAGAGCGGCACGCCGGCGGCGTCGGCAATGGTGATAGCGCGGTTGGCCGCCTCGCCTTCCAGTTCCGGTGGGCGCGAGAACGCGTGTCCTTCCGGCCCGGTGATGCCCTCGGCCATGTATTTCTTCTGCAACAGGTCGACCAGATCGCCGTTCTCGGCATGCACCATGGGCAGCGCGCCAAGCTCCGCGCATCGCATGAACGAGGCGTACATCTCGTCGTCCTCGACCATCAGCGCGCCCTTGTAGGCCATGAAGTGCTTGAAGCTGTTGACGCCCATCTTCACCGCGTCGGCCATCTCGTCGAAGACGTTCTCGTTCCAGCCGGTGATCGCCATGTGGTAGCCGACGTCGGAGCAGATCTGCGGCGCCGACTTGCGGTGCCACTCGTTTATGGCGTTCTTGATCGAGCCGTCCGGCCCCGGCAGGCAGAAATCCACCACCATGGTGGTGCCGCCCGCCGCCGCCGCCCAGGTGCCGGACTCGAAGGTCTCCGCCGCCGTGGTGCCCATGAAGGGCATTTCCAGGTGCGTATGCGGGTCGATGCCGCCGGGGATCACGTAAGCCCCTTCGGCGTCGATATACTCGTCGCCCTTCAGGTCCTCGCCGATCTGTTTGATCTTTTCGTCCTCGATCAGGACATCGGCCTTCCACGTTCGGTCCGCCGTGCAGACGGTGCCGTTCTTGATGACTTTGGTCATGTGAGTGTACCTCCGACTAAGTGCCG
>JBHHXR010000198.1:0-6911 GCA_046757205.1 Paracoccaceae bacterium | reverse complement strand
CAGTCAGGCGCCGCCCTGTGGTCGACGCGACCCCTTTCATGAAGGTGATTCCGTCCTTGGGCATCCCGGTCTAGACCACCAGTTCCTGCTCCCGTTGTTCGGGCTCTCCGAACACGCGGCGGTAGCGCGCCAGGTCCTCCGGAGCACCCATTGCCTTGGCCGGGTTGTCGGAGAACTTGACGGTGCCGCGGCCGTTCGCCTCCGACGCCTTGCACACCAGCGAAAACGGGTCGAGCGCGCCGCCGGGCAGCAAGCCGCGGAAATCGTTGGTCAGCAGCGTGCCCCAGCCGAAGCCGAGCTTCACCCGGTTGTGGAACCGGGCGTAGAGACGTTCAATCATGTCCACGTCGAGACCGTCGGAGAAAATCACCAGCTTCTCGCGCGGGTCCTGGCCGTTGTGCTCCCACCATTCGATGGCGGTCTCCGCGCCTTCCACCGGATCGCCGGAATCGATTCGAACGCCGGTCCAGTCCAGCAACCAGGCGGGTGCGTGACGCAGGAAGTTCTTCGTGCCGAAGGTGTCCGGCAGGATGATGAGCAGGTTGCCGTCATAGTCCTTCTGCCAGTCGCTCAGAACGTGGTAGGGCGCTTCGGCCAGTTCCTCGTCGCTGTCGGCCAGCGCGGCATAGATCATCGGCAGTTCGTGGGCGTTGGTGCCGATCGCCTCGACCTCGCGTCGCATCGCGATCAGGCAGTTGGAAGAGCCCAGGAACTTGTCGCCGAGACCCTCGATCATCGCCTGCACGCACCAGTCCTGCCACAGGAACGAATGGCGCCGGCGGGTGCCGAAATCGGCGATGCTGAGACCGGGGAGTTTCTGCAGCCGCTCGATCTTTTCCCACACGCGCGTCACCGCCCGGGCGTAGATCACCTGAAGCTCGAATTTTCCGAGCCGTTTGAGCGCGGCGCGCGAGCGCAGTTCCATCAGCACCGCCAACGCCGGCACTTCCCACAGCATGGCCTCCGGCCACGGCCCCCTGAAGGTCAGCTCGTACTGGTCGCCCCTGCGCTCCAGCCGGTAGTCCGGCATCCGGAAATCCTCGAACCAGGCGATGAAGTCCGGATCGAACATCCAGCGCTTGCCGTAGAAAGTGTTGCCGCGCAGCCAGGTGGATTCGCCGCGGCTCAGCCGCCGGCCGCGAATGTAATCGAGCTGTTCGCGGATTTCGTCCTCCTTGATGATTTCCGCGAGCGGAAGGGATTTCTTGCGGTTGATCAGGCGGAAGGTGACGTCGACGTTGCGGTGGCGCCGCCACACCGACTGCGCCATCAGAAGCTTGTAGAAATCGGTATCCAGCAGCGACCGCACGATCGGGTCGATCTTCCAGGCATGGTTGTAGACACGTGTCGCAATATCGGTCATCGCCGCTCTCTTTCGGGCTTTCTTGGCATTGGCCGGAATGGTTTACAATGACGGACCCGGTCCGAATTGCAATCCGGGCACTTCAAAAACCCGGCGGCGCCGACTATGTTGGCGGGCGGCGGTGCTGTTCTTCGCGTGCGGGAAACACATCCCAGTGGCCTTAATTCTTCGAAAGGGAGCTGGCTCTGTGACTGGTCGTGGCCTATCGCACCCGGCGCCCACCTGTCCAACAGGTCTCGGGGGATTGAAAGCCCCACGGCCGTAATGGCTCCGCCGCAATTCCGAACCGAATGCCCAGATACCGAGACAGCCGCCATGACCAGGCACGCGCCGACCGACCTGAAGAAAGCCGCCCGCGCGGCCGCCTTCGCCCGCCGCAGGGCAGCCCACGCCGAATCGGCGGCGGCGGATCCGGCGGCGACGCGGCGGCTTCTCGATTTCGTATCGCGGCTGGAAAACGTCCGGATTGTGTCGGGGTATCTGCCGATCCGCACCGAGATCGATCCGGTCGCGGCGATGTCGGCGCTGTTCGGGCAGGGGAAACGCGTTTGCGTGCCGGTCATCCGAGGCTCCGGTCAGCCGCTCGATTTTCGCGAGTGGACGCCGGACGCGGCCCTGCAGGACGGGCCTTTCGGTGCGAAAATCCCCCGCGAGGGCAAGCTGCTGCGCCCCGACCTGCTGATCGTGCCTCTGGTTGCTTTCGACGAAAAATGCTACCGTCTGGGCTATGGGGGTGGATTCTATGACCGGACGCTGGAAAAGCTGCGCGCCTCCGGGCGCGCGATCGCCATCGGCCTTGCCTATGACGGTCAGTGTGCGCCGGATCTGCCGGTGGACCCGACCGACCAGATGTTGGACGGAATTGTGACCGAGCGCAGCATATATTCGCCGCAATGAAACGTATTATCGCAGCATACGCGTAATGAGTAAGTTGGTGCAGGTATGAAATTGCTTTTTCTGGGGGACGTTGTGGGGCGGACCGGACGGCGGGCCGTCCAAGATCATCTTCCGCGTCTTCGGAAGGAGTGGAAACTCGATTTCGTCGTCGTCAATGGCGAGAACGCCACCGCCGGTATGGGCCTGACCGGGGCCCACGCCCGCGAGATTCTGGAGGCGGGCGCAGATTGCATCACGCTCGGTGACCACGCCTTCGACCAGCGCGACATGCTGAGCGCCATCGAAAACGAGCGCCGCCTCGTGCGCCCGCTGAATATCGCCCGCGCCGCGCCGGGCAAGGGGGCGCGGCTGTTCAACGCCCGGAACGGCAAGAAAGTCCTGGTTATCCAGGTGCTCGGGCAGGTGTTCATGAAGAAACCCTATTCGGACCCGTTCTCGGCGCTGGACCTGGCGTTCAAGGCCGCTCCGTTGAAATCCGTCGCCGATGCCGTCGTCGTCGATTTCCATGCCGAGGCGACGTCGGAGAAGATGGGTGTCGGCATCTGGTCAGACGGACGTGCCTCGATGGTCGCGGGCTCGCACACCCATGTTCCGACTGCCGACGCGCAAATCCTCGAGGGCGGAACCGCCTATATCACCGACGCCGGGATGTGCGGCGACTATGACAGCGTCATCGGCAACCAGAAAGTGGAGCCGATGCGGCGTTTCGTTACCGGCATGTCCAAAGGCCGGTTCTCGCCGGCCGAGGGCGAAGCGACGCTGTGCGGTTTCTACGTCGAGACAAATGACCGTACCGGTCTGGCGGAAGACGTCTGCCCGGTTCGCATCGGTGGCCGTCTGCGGCAGGAAGGCCCCGGCATGTGATGCGCAGCGCCGGGCCGTTCGTCGCACTGGTAACGCTCGGCGCGCTTTGGGGGTTTACCATTCCGATGACGCGGATCGCGGTATCGACCGGCCATCCGCCGCTCGGACTGATCTTCTGGCAACTCGTCATCATGCTGCCGGTGCTTGGCCTGGTCACCCGGCTGCGTGGACGGCGCCCGGATTTCAACCTCCGCCACTGGGGCCTGTTCCTGGTGGTGGCGCTGAGCGGTACCGTGCTGCCGAGCACGTTTTCTTACCGCGCGGCGGCGGAACTGCCGGCCGGTGTCATGGCGATCATCATCGCCATCGTGCCGATGTTCGCGCTGCCGGTGGCAATACTGATGCGGCTGGAGCGCCCGCAACTGGTGCGATTCGCCGGTGTCCTCGCCGGGGCCGCCGCGGTGGCGATGATCGTCGGTCCGGAGACCAGCCTTCCCGCCGGTACGCCGGTCATCTTCGTTTTCGTCGCGCTGGTGGCGCCGGCCTGCTACGGCATAGAGGGAAACTACATTTCCTGGCGCGGGATTTCCGGCCTCGACCCGGTGGAGGTGATCTTCGGCGCGTCCGTCATGGGGCTGGTCCTGGTGGCGCCGATCTGTGTTGCAACCGGTACCTTCATCAATCCCTTCCTTGCATGGGGGGCGCCCGAACAGGCGCTGGTCATCTCCGCGATCAGCAACTCGCTGGCCTATTCGGGCTACGTCTGGCTGATTGGCCGCGCCGGGTCGGTATACGCCGCGCAGGTCGCCTATCTTGTCACGGCCTTCGGCGTTCTGTGGTCGATGCTGCTCTTGGGCGAGCGGTATTCGCCGTGGATCTGGGCCGCGTTCGTCCTGATGATGCTGGGGATAGCCCTTGTGCGTCCGCGGCAAGGCAGGCGGACGGGGACGCCGCGTTTCGATTGACCGCTTGTCGCGCCCGCCGCGAGGCGTCATGCTGGCGGCGAAGGTTCTGCACGGCGGGGTAGGGTGCTCGAATTCTTGTCAAACGATCCGATGCCTGCATTCGTCAGCATGGCCGTGGTCGTGGCGATGTTCGTGCTGTTCGTTACCGAGGCCTATCCCACCGAAGTGGTGGCGATTGCCGGTGTGGCGGTTCTGCTGGCGACCGGGATACTGCCGCCCGATGAGGCGCTGAAGGTGTTCTCCAATCCGGCGCCCTGGACCATCGCGGCGATGTTCATTCTCAGTGGCGGGCTGGTGCGCACCGGCGCGCTGGCGAATCTGGCGGCAATGGTGACACCGAAGGACGGCGCCCCGCCGGTCAGGGTTTTCGCGGTACTGGCGGTCCTGACGCTGGTGGCGTCGGCCTTCATGAACAACACGCCGGTGGTGGTGATGCTGATCCCACTGGTCATCAGCCTGGGCAAGAGCATGGGAATTTCCGCTTCCAAGCTTCTGATCCCGCTGTCCTATGCAGCGATACTGGGCGGCACGTTCACGCTGATCGGCACTTCGACGAACCTGCTTGTCGACGGCATTGCCCGGTCGTACGGGCTGGCCCCGTTCACGATGTTCGAGATCACGCCCCTGGGGTTGTGCATGGCGGCTTTCGGGCTGGTTTACCTGCGGATAATGGCGCCGCGCCTGTTGCCGGAACGCGAATCGATGTCGGACCTGCTGGCCGACAGGCGGACGATGAAATTCTTCACCGAGGTGGCGGTACCGCGGGGATCGCCGATTATCGGCGAAAACGTATTCGACGTCGATCTCTTCAGCCGTCAGGGGATGCGCGTCATCGACGTTCTGCGGGGCGACGAGTCGTTGCGGCGCGGCTTTCCCGAAGTGACGCTGCAAGAGGGCGACCGGGTGGTGCTGCGCACCGGCGTGAACGAGTTGCTGGGGCTGAAGGAAAGCCGGGCGCTGCGCATGGTGGAACAACTGTCGTCGCGCAAGACGACGACCGTGGAAGCGCTGATTTCGCCGGGCTGCCGGCTGATCGGCCGGACGCTGGGCAATCTGCGTCTGCGCCGCCGCTACGGCGTCTACCCGCTGGCGGTGCATCGTCGAAACCAGAACATCGGGCGGCAACTTGACGACGTGATTGTGAGGGCTGGCGATACGCTGCTGCTGGAGGGTGCCCCGGAGGATATTCAACGGCTGGCGCGCGACGTCGATCTGGTCGACATCTCCGCACCTTCGGAGCAGCCATACAGACGTCAACGCGCACCGTTTGTTCTGGGGGCCCTGAGCGGGGTCGTGGTTTTGTCGGCCTTTGGCGTGGCGCAGATCCACGTTCTGGCAATCATCGCGGTGGCGCTGGTGCTGGTGACGCGGTGCATCGATGCCGAGGAAGCCTTCGAGATGATCGAAGGGCGCCTGCTGGCGCTGCTCTTCGCGATGCTGGCGGTGGGCAAGACCATGGAACTTTCGGGCGCAGTGAAGATTATCGCGGACACCCTGGCGCCGGTGCTGGACGGATTGCCGGCGCAGATGATCGTCTGGATCATTTTCATGATGACCTCGATACTGACCGAACTGATTTCCAACAAGGCCGCGGCGGTGGTGGTGGCGCCGATCGCCATCGGGCTGGCGCAGACGCTGGGTGTCGACCCGCGGCCGCTGGTGGTGGCAGTGATGTTTGCCGCCTCGTGCAGTTTCGCGACGCCCATCGGGTACCAGACCAACACGCTGGTCTACGGGCCGGGCGGTTACCGGTTCACCGACTTTACCAGGATCGGCGCGCCGCTGAACCTGTCGCTGAGCATATTATGCGCCTTTCTCATACCGATGTTCTGGCCGCTTTGAGGGCACGGGGGCTGCCCCTTGAACCCGATGGCGGCGGTCGAATATACAACTGCCGCACAGCGAATGATAACCAAGGAGGCAGTCATGGCGGGCCACTCGAAATGGGCCAATATCCAGCACCGCAAGGGCCGGCAGGACGCGGCGCGCTCCAAGCTGTTCTCCAAGCTGGCCAAGGAGGTGACGGTGGCAGCCAAGATGGGTGATCCCGACCCCGAGAAAAACCCCCGCCTGCGGCTGGCGGTCAAGGAAGCGCGGTCGAATTCGGTGCCCAAGGACGTGATCGAGCGGGCCATCAGCAAGGCCACCGGCGGCGACGCCGAAAACTACGAAGAGGTGCGCTACGAGGGCTACGGGCCGGGCGGCGTCGCCGTCATCGTCGAGGCGATGACCGACAACCGCAACCGCACCGCTTCCAACATCCGTTCGATCTTCACCAAGGCCGGCGGCAACCTGGCCGAGACCGGCGCCGTCAGCTTCATGTTCGACCGCAAGGGGCTGGTGGTCTACCCGGCATCCGTCGCCGATGCCGAAACCGTGCTCATGGCGGCTATCGAGGCCGGGGCGGAGGACGTCGAGAGCAGCGAGGACGGCCACGAGATCTACTGCGACTACAACGATCTCAACGAGGTCTCGAGCGCGCTGGAGGCCGAGCTGGGCGAGTCCGAGACCACCAAGCTGATCTGGAAGCCGACCACCACCACCGAGCTGGACCTCGAGGGCGCGCAGAAACTCATGCGGCTGATCGAGGCGCTGGAGGACGACGACGACGTGCAGTCGGTGACCGCCAATTTCGAGATTTCCGACGCGGTGATGGCGGAGTTGTGAGCGGCGCGACCTCTGTGCACACGCGTGTGCATGGGGTTATTCCTTTGATATTGTTTAAAAATCTATTCATCAACGGAGAGTTAATCCCGCACCGTGCGCCCCGGGAGTCGCGCTTGCGGTCATTCCGGTGCGGCGCGATTGTTGCCCTGACGCGGGGCGCAGCCCCGGTCCGGGCAGGATATTTGCCGGAACTCAGAATGCCTTGCCGGTTGGAG
>JBHHXR010000197.1:0-6957 GCA_046757205.1 Paracoccaceae bacterium | reverse complement strand
GATCCGTCGCAAATGGCTCTGGCCTTCTGCCTGACCCGGCCGTTCATGGCCTCGGTGATCATCGGCGCCACGACGATGGAGCAGCTTGCCACCGACATCGCGGCGGCCGATGTGGCGCTGCCCGAGGCGGTTTTGGCCGGCATCGCCGATATCCGCAGGCGCTTCCCGATGACGATCTGAACCGAGCCCTTGCCTCCGCCCGCCTCACCCTGTCTTATCGCCCGACAGGCGGGAGAGCGGGATGAAGCGGCGGATCGACCGCAGGGCAGTGGGCGCATGGATGCTGTTCGACTGGGCCAGCCAGCCCTATCACACGCTGCTGATCACCTTCATCTTCGCGCCCTATTTCACCTCCGCCGTGGCAGCGAATGCGGCGTCCGGGCAAGCCGTCTGGGGTTATACGACGGCCGCTGCCGGTGTCGTCATCGCCGTGCTGGCGCCGGTTCTCGGGGCCATCGCCGACACCACCGGGCCGCGCAAGCCGTGGCTGGCGCTGTTTTCGGTATTCTATGTAACCGGGGCGGCGACCCTGTGGCTGGCGGAGCCGGGAATGGCGGACCCGACGATCGTTCTTGGCGGCTTCGCGCTGGGGCTGATCGGTGTCGAATTCGCCACCACCTTCACCAACGCGGTGCTGCCCGACCTCGCCCCGCGGCCGGCCATCGGCAGGATTTCCGGCATGGGCTGGGCGGCGGGTTATGTCGGCGGCCTGATAGCGCTGGTCGGGACCATGGTATTTCTGGCCGAGAACGAAAGCGGGGTGACGCTTGCGGGGCTGCCGCCGGTCTTCGCGCTGGACCCGGAACTGCGCCAGGGAACGCGGGCGGTCGGGCCGCTGGCGGCGCTCTGGTACGCCGTGTTCGTCATACCGTTTTTTCTTTGGGTTCCGGACGTGCCGCGCCGGCGACGGGTTTCCGGCGCAATCCGGAAGGCGCTCGGGGAGCTTGTCGACACGCTCAGGGCGTTGCCGTCGAGGCCCGCCTTTGCCGTCTATCTGGCGTCCACGATGTTTTACAGGGACGCGCTGAACGGGCTCTATGCGTTTGGCGGTATCTACGCCGCCGGCGTGCTGGGCTGGTCGGTGATAGATGTCGGCAAGTTCGGCATACTCGCCGTGACCGCCGGTGCTCTGGGGGCGTGGATGGGCGGGATCGCCGACAGCCGCTTTGGCTCCAAGCCGGTGATCGTGTTCTGGATCCTGGTTCTGACCGTCACCTGCTCCGGCGTCGTCATGACAACGCGGAGCACCGTGCTTTGGTTTTCCGTCGCACCGCACTCGCGGCTGCCGGATGCGGCGTTCTACCTGTTCGGCGCCGTTATCGGCGCGGCGGGCGGCTCGTTGCAGGCGGCGTCGCGCACGCTGCTGGTTCACCTCGCCGCGCCGACGCGGATGACCGAGGCATTCGGGCTGTACGCGCTGGTCGGCAAGGCGACGTCGTTCCTGGCGCCGATGTCAGTGGCGCTGGTGACACAGGCCAGCGGTTCACAGCGGCTGGGCGTAAGCCCGGTGATCGTTTTGTTTCTCATCGGGCTTTGTTTGTTGTACTGGGTCAGGATAGCGCCGGAGGATCGGGGTGCCGTTACGTAATCTTCTTGCATTCGCGCTGGCCGCGACGGTGGCGTTGCCCGCCCTTGCCGACACGCCGGCAAAGCTGCTTTTCAGCCGCCAGAATACTGCGTCGAGCCAGTCCAGCGCGCCGGTGGGGTTCTATTCCAAGGGTTGCCTGGCGGGCGCGGTGCAATTGCCCGAGACCGGACCAACCTGGCAGGCCATGCGACTTTCGCGCAACCGCAACTGGGGCCATCCCGATGCCATACGCTTCATCGAACGGCTGGGCCGCGAGGCCGTGCGTGCCGGCTGGAAAGGGATCTATGTGGGCGATATCAGCCAGCCGCGCGGCGGGCCGATGCTGGGCGGCCACGCCTCGCACCAGATGGGGCTGGACTTGGATATCTGGATGCTGCCCGCAAGAAACCTGCGGCTGAGCCGGGCCGAGCGCGAAAGGATATCGTCGATCTCCGTGCGCTCGAAGGACCTGCGGCACGTCAACGGAAACTGGACGCAAGCGCACCACCGTATTCTGCGGGCCGCCGCCAGGGACAGGGCCGTGGCGCGGATATTCGTGACCGCGCCGGTGAAACTGAAAATGTGCGCCGATGCCCCGGCGGGCGACCGGGCGTGGCTGAGGAAAATCCGCCCGTGGTGGGGGCACAACACCCATTTTCACGTGCGGCTGAAATGCCCCAGAGGCACGCGGTACTGCCGCGAGCAGGCGGCGATACCACCCGGCGACGGCTGCAAGGAGGCCGTCTGGTGGGTAACCGAGGCGCTGAAGCCGCGAAAACCCTCCAAGCGCGACCCGAACGCGCCCCGGCGGCGGCCGAAACCGCCGCTGGTGCTGTCCGATCTGCCGTCGCAATGCACCGCGGTTCTGAAATCGCGATGAAGCTCTCGCTTGTTCTTGCCTGTCTGCTGGCCGGCGGAACCGGCTCGGCGGCGGAACTGGTGGAACTTTCGCGCATTCGGGTTGCCGACGGCGGGGATTTTGGCGGCATGTCGGCGCTGGAGGTGTCCGACGACGGTGAGAGCTACGTCGCGGTGAGCGACAGGGGCATGTTCGCCGAGGGCCGGCTTCTGCGTCGCAATGGCAGGCTTTCCGGCGCCAGTGTCGAGAGGTTGCAGCATCTTCGCAGCAATGTCGGCGGCTACGTGAAGGGCTTCAAGATCGATTCAGAAGGGCTGGCGATCGACAGGGACGGCAACGTATACATATCCTTCGAGGGCTTCCACAGGGTCTGGCTTTACAAGGACATCGGCGGCGAGCCCGCTTGGACCCACAAATGGGATTACTACTGGCACCTGCAAGGAAATTCCGGCATGGAATCGCTGGCGGTCGACGCCGACGGCACGGTCTATGCGATCCCCGAGCGGTCGGGAAAATGGACGCGGCCGTTTCCCGTCTTCCGCTACCGGCGCGGTAAGTGGATCAAATCCCTTTCGATCCCGCGCAGCGGCAAGTTCCTGCCCGCAGGCGCCGATTTCGGCCCCGACGGGAAGCTCTACCTCGTTGAAAGAGATTTTACCTGGGTCGGCGGTTTCTCGACCCGCGTCAGGCGTTTTTCGCTGGGACCGGACGGGTTTGACGGCGGCGAGACGCTTCTGGTATCGGCGCCGGGCGACTACGACAACCTCGAGGGCATCTCGGCGTGGCGAGACGGCGACGGTGCGATCCGCCTGACGGCGATATCGGACGACAATTTCAACCCGCTCCAGGACACGGTAATCGTGGAATTCCGGGTCGTGGAGTAGGGCCGCGAGCGATCATTGCTCGTGGTTCGGCCAGGCGGCTATCTCGCGCCAGGCCTCGTCCGCCGTTTCGACGAACTTGAACAGCTCGGTGTCCTCCGGCGAAATGGTTCCGGCATCGGAAAGCGCCCGCCAGTTGACGACGCGGCGCCAGAATTCACGGCCGAACAGCAGGATCGGCAGCGGCTCCATGCGGCGCGTCTGCACCAGCGTCAGGGTTTCGAACAATTCGTCGAGCGTGCCGAAACCGCCGGGAAAGAAGGTGATCGCCTTGGCGCGCATCAGGAAGTGCATCTTGCGGATGGCGAAGTAGTGGAAGTTGAAGGCAAGCTCCGGCGTGGCGTACCGGTTCGGCGCCTGCTCGTGCGGCAACACGATATTGAGCGAGATCGAGCGCCCGTTCGCCTCGATCGCACCGCGGCAGCCGGCCTCCATGATGCCGGGACCGCCGCCGGTGACAACCATGTATTTCCGGCCGCCGTTGCGCAGGCTGAACTCGGTGCAGAGGCGGGCGAATTCGCGGGCCTCGTCGTAGAACCGCGACAGTTCGGCCAGCGTTTCGGTGCTGGCGCTGTTCCTGTGCGCCGGGTCGGGGATGCGCGCGCCTCCAAACATCACCACGGTGCTTTCGATGCCCTCCTCGGCCAGCGCCATCTCGGTTTTCAGCAATTCCAGTTGCAGACGCACCGGGCGTAATTCATCGCGGCACAGGAAATCCATGTCCTGGAATGCCAGCCGATAGGAAGGCGAGCGCGTCTGCGGGGTGTCGGGTACGGTCTCGACGCGGCTGATGTCTTTCCGGGCATCGGGGAAACGTAGCTGTTTTCTGGAAAATTCGGTCATGGTGGTTCTTTCTTTGTCATTGCCCGCTTCAGGCATACCGTTCCCGCATTGCGGACCCTCGCCGCTCACTCTATAGGCTCTTGCCAGCTTTGGCCTGTCAAGAAATGGGGACCCGTCATGTCGAATGCCCACCTGGAATCCGCCATCGAAGCCGCCTGGGACGCGCGCGACACCATCTCGCCGGCCACCACCGGCGAGGCGCGGGACGCGATCGAGGCGACGCTGGAGGCGCTGGACCGTGGCCGGCTCAGGGTTGCCGTGCGCGGGGCCGACGGATCGTGGCACGTCAATCAATGGGCCAAGAAAGCGGTTCTGCTGGGGTTCCGGCTGAAGGACACGGTGCCACAGGAGGGCGGACCGCAAGGCGGCACCTGGTGGGACAAGGTCGACAGCAAGTTCGCCGGCTGGGAGCCGGAGGACTGGCGCGAGGCCGGCTTCCGCGCCGTGCCCAACTGCATCGTGCGCAAAACCGCCTTCGTGGCGCCGGGCGTGGTGCTGATGCCGTGCTTCGTCAATGTCGGCGCCTACGTGGACAGCGGCACCATGGTCGACACCTGGGCCTCGGTCGGGTCCTGCGCGCAGATCGGCAGGAACGTGCACCTGTCGGGCGGCGTCGGCATCGGCGGCGTGCTGGAGCCGATGCAGGCCGGCCCGACCATCATCGAGGACAACTGCTTCATCGGCGCCCGCTCGGAAGTGGTCGAGGGCTGCATCGTGCGCGAGGGCTCGGTCCTCGGCATGGGCGTCTTCATCGGCAAGTCGACCAGGATCGTCAACCGCGCGACCGGCGAGGTTTCCTACGGCGAAGTGCCGCCCTATTCCGTCGTCGTGGCGGGCACCATGCCTTCGAAGGGCGGGGTCAACCTGTATTGCGCGGTGATCGTCAAACAGGTGGACGAGGGCACGCGGTCGAAGACCTCGATCAACGATCTGTTGCGTGACTGACGCGCACGGCGGGAAACGGCCGCAACAGGTCTACACGCTGCTGGTGGAGGCCGGCCGCAAGGCAGGCGACGGGCTGCCCGACGACGCCACCGGCGCGGCGCTGATGTGCTACGCTTCGGGCGCCGACGAAGCGGAAGCGGTGCGCGAGACGGTGGCGGTGCTGAAACAGGCCGGCCTGGCGCCGCTCGATGTGTCGGGCTACGGCACGCTGGACGAACGGCTGGCCGAGGGGCACGACATTTCCGGCGACGAGCGGGCCCTGATGCGGCGGGCGCTCGATGAAAATGCGGTCATCGTGGCGCAGGTGACGCCGTTTTTCGACGCGCGTTGAAAAAGGGGGCGCCACGAGGCGCCCCCGGTACAATCGCGCCTTGGGGGAAGGCGCTCGAAATCAGGGTTGCGGCACGGCTCCGCGTCACTCCTCTTGCGTCTGTCCGTCGAGGATGGGGAGAAAACGGCTCAGAATGTAAAAGGCGATGAACGGCAGGGAAAACACCACCGCGGACGCCAGGATGCCCTCGTGGCCGAGCAGTTCGAACTTGTAATCCACGAAACCGCGCTCCGACTTGGAGATGAGCTGGCCGCCGATAACGACGTTGAAGCGCATGAACAGAACCTGCGCCAGCAACATCATGCAGCCCAGGTTCGCCAGGTAGAGCAACGCCTTGCCCTTGATGTTCGAAAGCACCACGAAACCGACGAGAAACAGCGGTATCACCGAGAGCACAAGCACCTGCCCGATAACGTAGGATCCGTACAGCGGGCCGCTCAGGAGCGGTTGGACCTGCGACCAGTGCCAGCCGCGTTCGTAGATGACGGCCGCCAGCTCGAGCATTTCCATCGCGAAATCGAGTATGAATACGCCCCACAGGTAGGCCATGAACACCTTGATCAGCTTGAAGTCATAAGGCTCGCCCCGGCGCCACTTGATGAAGATGTAGATGATCATGAGCAGAGCCATGCCGCTGACGATGGCGGACAGGATGAAGATAACCGGCTGCAGCGGCGTCGCCCACCAAGCGATCGCCTTGACCGAGCCGAAGATGAACCCGACATAGCCATGCAGGAGAATGGCCCACGGTATGCCGATCCCGGCGAGGACGGCCGAAATCTTGTGGTCGATCCTTGCGGAGTCCGGATTATACGTCGTGACGCCCAAGGTCAGCGCCGTCCAGACCCGCCCCATGAGCCCGTCCGTCTCGTTGGCCATGCGAATGAAATACTCACGGTAGATCAGCCAGATTTCCACCAGCAGAATGACCATGTATCCGCCCCAGACGTAGCCGAAAATGCTCATCGCTGACGTCACATGCGGGGTGACGTAGATCTCGTAGGCCCGCTGCGGCTGGCCGAGGTGAACCAGCAGCGGCATGCCGGCGAATGCGCCGAAGCAAAGCGCCGCTATCAACGCGAAATTGCCGATCGGCTTGAATATCTCCACCCTGAACACATGAAAGAGCGCGGAGACCACGAAAGCGCCGGCCATCAGACCCGTGATGAAGGGATAGGTCACGATGGTCAGGCCCCAGAAAACGTGGGCGTTGTTCGGGAAGATGTAGTTGACCAGGGCGTCGGTGGGCAGTTCCATCACACAACCTCCTTCCGCAGGCCGACATAGAAGCAAGCAGGATCGGTGTGCATTTCCGGTTTCAGCACCAACCACTGATCCTTCTTGAAAATCTTGGTGACCTCGCTGTCGGGATCCTTCAGATCGCCAAACAGCCGCGTTTTCGTCGGGCACACGGTCACGCAGGCCGGCAGCTTGCCTTTCTTGACCCGGTGATAGCACCAGGTGCACTTGTCGGCTTTCCTGATCTCAGGATTGATGAAACGCGCGCCGTACGGGCAGGCCTGAACGCAGT
>JBHHXR010000196.1:0-6964 GCA_046757205.1 Paracoccaceae bacterium | reverse complement strand
GATCACCGCCTGCTTGATGGTCTCGTTCGACCCCATTTCGATGAACCTGTAAGGCAGCCCCTCGCCGATCCGGTCGAGATAGCGGATCATCAGGATGCGCGTGCCGGAGCCGGGTTCGCGGGCGATGAAAGTCTCCTGCAGGAGTTCCTCCGGCGTCAGGTCCTCTGCCGCGGCGAACCGGTGGCCGGGCGGCGCGATGATGACCAGCGGGTGGACACCGATCACGCGCGCCTCCACCTGCGGTTCGCGGGGCGGGCGGCCCATGATGACGAGATCGACCAGGCCGTGGCCGAGCATGGCGATGATCTCGTCGCGGTTCCCCACTTTCAGCACCATTTCGATGTCGCGATAGGCGGTCTGGATGCGCGCGACCAGCGCCGGGGCGAAGTATTTGGCGGTGCTGACTACACCGAGCACGACGCTGCCGGCGAGACCGGAGCGCCTTGCGTGAATTTGCCGCAGTGCGCCTTCGAGGGTCCGCTCCATCGCCGCGAACGAGCCGGTCAGGATGCGGCCCTCCGCCGTGAGCCGCGCCGGCACGCCGCCGCCGCGCAGCACCAACGGGCATCCCAGGTTTTCTTCCAGCAATTTCAACTGGTTGTGAATGGCCGGCGCGGTCAGCCCGAAGGTTGTGGCGGTGGCCGTCAGCGACCCGGTTTCGGCGACCGAGGACAGCGCCCGGAGCTGTTTCAGCGTGATAGCCAGTACCCGTGTATTCAATTTTTCTGAACTTACCTATTAGATTATTTAATTTTCTAGCACCCCCAACATGCGTTAGCAAGATTCTTGCGAAGACTGGCAGAGGACATGAAAAAAGTTATGTCGCGTCCGACACCGATATTGGAATCCGGCAAAGTGCCCGTCGGGCTGCGCCCGGTCATGGAAGCATTGTGCACCGTCGGCCGCGACCTCGCCCGGATCATCGCGCGCGGCCCGCTCGACCATGCATTGGGCGCGGCGGTCGGAGAAAACACCGGCGGCGACAGCCAGAAGGCGCTCGACGTTATGGCTGACGAGATGTTCGCCAGAGCCCTGGAGTCCGCCCCGGTCCGCTGGTACGCCTCCGAAGAACGGGAGACCGTCCTCGGGCTGGACGCGGCAGGCCGCTATGCCCTGGCGATCGACCCCCTGGACGGGTCCTCGAATATCGACGTGAACGTGTCGATCGGCACGATTTTCTCCGTGTTTGAGGCCAACGACGACCCGGACCGGAGTTTTCTCCGCCCGGCAAACGAGCAGATCGCCGCCGGTTACATCATCTACGGACCGCAGACCGGGCTGGTCGTGACCTTCGGACAGGGCACGTTGCAATACGTTCTCGACGCCGAGGCGGGCATCTTCCGGCTGGTAAACCCGGCCGTCGAGCTGCCTGAAACATCCAGCGAGTTCGCCATCAACGCCTCCAACTACCGGCACTGGCCCAAACCGGTGCGGGCCTTCATCGACGATTGCCTGGCCGGTTCCGAAGGCCCGCGCGGCAAGGCGTTCAACATGCGCTGGGTGGCGTCGCTGGTCGCCGAGACACACCGGATACTGACCCGCGGCGGCATTTTCCTCTATCCGGCGGACGACCGGAAAGGGTACGAACGGGGCCGGCTGCGCATGGTCTATGAATGCGCGCCGATCGCCTTCGTCATCGAACAGGCCGGCGGCAAGGCAACCGACGCCGACACTCCGATTCTGATGCAATCGGCACCTTCCCTGCACGCCCGCACGCCGTTCGTCTTCGGGTCCGCCGAAAAGGTCGCCCGCGTTGCCGCCTACCACGACCTGCCGGAACTGGAGGTCTCCGCGCTGTTCGGCACACGTGGCTTGTTCCGCACCTGAGAGAGAGAAATGAGCAAGAAACATCCGATCATCTCGGTCACCGGCTCCTCGGGCGCGGGCACCAGCACCGTCAAGCACACCTTCGACCAGATATTCCGCCGCGAGGGCGTTTCGGCGGTGTCGATCGAGGGCGACGCGTTCCACCGCTACGACCGCGCCGCGATGAAGGCGGAACTGGAAAACCGCTACGCCGCCGGCGATCACACGTTCAGCCATTTCAGCTTTGAGGCCAATCTTCTCGAAGAACTGGAAAGCGTGTTCCGCGAGTACGGCGAGACCGGCAGGGGCAAGACGCGTCACTACGTGCACGACGGGGACGAAGCAGAGGTCTACGGCGTCGAGCCCGGCCATTTCACCGACTGGCAACCGTTTGCCGAGGACACTGATCTGTTGTTTTACGAAGGCCTGCACGGCTCGGTCGTGAATGACGACGTCAACCTCGCCAGGTACGCTGACCTAAAGATCGGCGTGGTGCCGGTGATAAACCTCGAATGGATCCAGAAAATCCACCGCGACCGGGCGGCGCGCGGCTACACCACCGAGGCCGTCACCGACACCATCCTGCGCCGCATGCACGCCTATGTGCACTGCATCTGCCCGCAGTTCACCGAGACCGACGTCAATTTCCAGCGGGTGCCGGTGGTGGACACGTCCAACCCGTTCATCGCCCGCTGGATACCGACGCCGGACGAGAGCCTTGTGGTCATCCGCTTCCGCAATCCGCGCGGCATCGACTTTCCCTACCTGACCTCGATGATCGACGGGAGCTGGATGAGCCGCGCAAATTCCATCGTGATCCCCGGCAGCAAGCTCGATCTCGCCATGCAACTCATCCTGACGCCGCTGATCGAGCGGCTGGTCAGCATCTCCAAACGCGCCTGAGGAGGCCGCGATGAACAAGCAGCGCACCATGGGCGCCGCGCGGAAAGCCGGACCGGGGTATCCCGGCGCGCCGGCATAGCCTGAAGGAGATTCCAATGGCGCTTATCACGCTCAGACAATTGCTGGACCACGCCGCCGAGCACGGCTACGGCGTGCCGGCCTTCAACATCAACAACATGGAGCAGGGCCTGGCGATCATGAAGGCCGCCGATGCCTGCGACGCGCCGGTCATCGTGCAGGCCAGCCGCGGCGCGCGCTCCTACGCCGGCGACATCATGCTGCGCCACATGGTCCACGCGCTGGCCGAGATGTACCCGCATATCCCGGTCTGCCTGCACCAGGACCACGGCAACAACGAGGCCACCTGCCTGTCGGCGATCCGCCACGGCTTCACGTCCGTCATGATGGACGGTTCGCTGGAAGCCGACATGAAGACACCGGCGTCCTACGAATACAACGTCACCATCACCGAACGCGTCGCGCGCATGGCGCATTGGGTCGGCGCCTCGGTCGAGGGCGAACTGGGCGTGCTCGGCTCGCTGGAGACCGGCGAGGCGGCGAAAGAGGACGGCTCCGGCGCGGAAGGGAGGCTTTCGAAGGACGACCTGCTGACCGATCCCGATCAGGCCGTCGATTTCGTGGCGAAAACCAGGGTGGACGCGCTGGCCATCGCCTGCGGCACCTCGCACGGCGCCTACAAGTTCAGCCGCAAGCCGACCGGCGATATCCTTGCGATGGACCGGATCGAGGAAATTCACGCCAAGCTGCCGGACACCCATCTGGTCATGCACGGCTCGTCGAGCGTTCCCCAGCATCTGCAGGACCTCATCAACGCCTATGGCGGCGAGATGCCGCAGACCTACGGTGTGCCGGTCGAGGAGATCGAGCGCGGCATAAGATCGGGCGTGCGCAAGGTCAATATCGATACCGACTGCCGCATGGCGATGACCGGGCAGTTCCGCAAGCTGGCGACGGAAAGCCCGGCTCAGTTCGACCCGCGCAAGTTCCTGGTGCCCGCCATGAAGGAAATGGAAGACCTGTGCCGCGACCGCTTCGAGCGTTTCGGCACCGCCGGCAACGCCGCGAAAATCACCGTCGTCCCGCTCGACGACATGGCCGCACGCTATGCCGGCGGCGCGCTCGACCCCGCAGTCACGGCGGCGCACGCCGCCGAGTGATCCGACAACAGGAGACCACCGATGGACCAGTCAGACCGTTATGCCGACCTGAGCCTCGACGAAGCCGATCTGATTGCAGGCGGCGGGCACGTGCTTGTCGCCTACATCATGAAACCGAAAGAGGGCTTCGGCGGATACCTCGAAACCGCAGCACACTTCGCCGCGGAAAGCTCAACCGGCACCAATGTCGAGGTCTCCACGACGGACGATTTCACCCGCGGGGTGGACGCGCTGGTCTACGAGATCGACGAAGCCAGGGAGATCATGAAGATCGCCTATCCGGTGGAACTTTTCGACCGTAACGTGATCGACGGGCGCGCCATGCTGGCCTCGTTCCTGACGCTCACCATCGGCAACAACCAGGGAATGGGCGACGTCGCCTACGCCAAGATGCACGATTTCTGGGTGCCACCGGCCTATCTGCGCCTGTTCGACGGCCCTTCGACCACGATTGCCGATCTGTGGCGGGTGCTGGGCCGGCCGGTGGTGGATGGCGGCTTCATCGTCGGCACCATCATCAAGCCGAAGCTCGGTCTGCGCCCGCAGCCGTTTGCCGACGCCTGCTACGATTTCTGGCTCGGCGGCGATTTCATCAAGAACGACGAACCGCAGGGCAACCAAGTGTTCGCGCCGTTCAAGGAAACCGTTCTGGCGGTGCGCGACGCGATGGAGCGGGCGCAGGACGAAACCGGCATGCCCAAGCTGTTTTCCTTCAACATCACCGCCGACGATTACCGCGAAATGATCCACAGGGGCGAGTACATCCTCGAAACATTCGCCGAAAACGCCGATCACATCGCGTTTCTCGTGGACGGATACGTCACCGGCCCGCAGGCCATCACCACCGCCCGGCGCACTTTCCCCAAGCAGTACCTGCACTATCACCGCGCCGGTCACGGCGCAGTAACCTCGCCCAGCTCGATGCGCGGCTACACCGCCTTCGTGCTCGCCAAGATGGCCCGCCTGCAGGGTGCCAGCGGCATCCACACCGGCACCATGGGCTACGGCAAGATGGAGGGCGAACCGGCCGACAAGCTGATGGCCTACATGATCACCGAGGAAAGCGCCGACGGGCCCTTCTATCACCAGGAATGGCTGGGCATGAACCCGACCACGCCGATCATCTCGGGCGGCATGAACGCGCTCAGGATGCCGGGGTTCTTCGGAAACCTCGGGCACTCCAACCTGATCCTGACGGCGGGCGGCGGCGCTTTCGGTCATATCGACGGCGCCGCCGCCGGTGCAACCTCGCTCAGGCAGGCCGAGCAGTGCTGGAAAGCGGGCGCTGACCCGGTCGAATTCGCCAAGGACCACAAGGAGTTCGCCCGCGCCTTCGAGAGCTACCCGCACGACGCGGACCAGCTTTTCCCCGACTGGCGTCAGACCCTGCGGATCAATTCCGCGGCCTGACCCGTTTTTTCCGGTCTCCGGATGGGGTAATGAAAACGCGGCGGACCCGTCGGCCCGCCGCCACGGCTTGCAGGAAGGAACACGCGCATGACCTTTGACCGTTCGATCAAGATCGCCCCGTCGATCCTTTCGGCCGATTTCGCCGATTTCGGGCGGGAAATCCGGGCCATCGAGGACGAAGGCTGCGACTGGGTGCATGTCGACGTGATGGACGGCCATTTTGTCCCCAACCTGACCTTCGGTCCGCCGCTTTGCGCCGCCATCCGCAAGCACGTCACCACGGTGATGGACGTGCATCTGATGATCTCGCCGGTCGATGCGTATATCGAGGCCTTCGCCGGGGCCGGCGCCGACGTCATCACCGCCCATGCCGAAGCCACCGACCACCTGCACCGCACATTGCGGGCGATCCGCGGCGCCGGCGCCAGGGCCGGCGTGGCACTCAACCCGGCGACCCCGGCAGAGAGCGTCGAATACGTGCTCGACATGATCGACCTGGTCTGCGTGATGACGGTCAACCCCGGCTTCGGGGGGCAGAAATTCATCCATTCCCAGGTCGAGAAGGTAAAGCGCCTGCGCGCGATGATCGGCGACCGCCCGGTGCATATCGAGATCGACGGCGGCGTGACGCCGGAAACGGCGCCCCTGGTGGCGGCGGCGGGCGCCGACGTGCTGGTCGCCGGATCGGCGGTGTTCGGCGGCGGCTCGGTGGCCGACCCGGCGCCCTACGGCGCCAATATCCGCGCCATCCGAACTGCCGCCGAGGGCGCGCGCGCCGCCGCCTGAGACCGGCGCGTTCGCGAAAGCCGCGAAGGTGGTTGACGTCAACGCCGCGGGCGACGAGGCGGCGGCGAGGAAACCGGCACCGGAGGTTTTCCGGCTGGTCTCGCCGCGGCCGTTTACGCGCGATCAGGCTTTTCCCGAAGCCGATGCAGCGGTGCCGGAGCCTTGGGAAATCGCCTCAATCAGCCGTTTTCACGCCATATTGCAGGATGCCATGCGTCCGGAAACCGTTCGACCCGCCTGACCTGTCACGTCCGATCACGCCCTTCGGTGCCGCCCGCCCCCAGACGCACAGGTTGTCCGTGCGGGGTGCGCCGGTAGGCGCGTTCCCAGGCTTCGCGGCGATCCGACATCTCGGCGCCCGAGATACCTGCGTGGGTGCCGGCAAGCCCCTCAAGCGCCTTCAGGGCAGCCTCGTAGTAGGTTTCCGTGGTGTCGGGCGCGCCGGCGGCTTCGGCCCTTTTCAGTTCCGAACCGAGAGCGTCGGACCATTCGGCGGGCGAAAAGCAGCCCGCGCGCACCAATGCATCGGCCATCGCCAGCACCTGTGCCTGCCAGGGTTCCGCGAAGACAGCGCCTTTCTCGCTGGCGAGAGGCGAGATGCCGGTGTGCTCACGCAGCGTCAAGGTAACTCTCCCAAAGGTCGAGAAACACCCGGTCGCGCGGATCGGCCCCGGCGCCCCAGAGTTCCGGGGCGGCGAACGCGACGGTATAAAGGTGTTCGCCGACATGCTCGCCCGCCGCGCCCCGGTCCGGCAGCAAATGGGCGCCGTGATGGGCGTGGACGGTGCCGGTTCGTGCGCGGGCGTATTGCGGCCCCCCAAGGGTGATGGAACGGCTCTTCCGGTTCCGACACTTTTACCGCGCCAAATCCCTGCTTGCCG
>JBHHXR010000195.1:0-7070 GCA_046757205.1 Paracoccaceae bacterium | reverse complement strand
CTGTTCTCCGGCGTGCAGGACGCGCTGACCCAGTGGTGGTACGGGCACAATGCCGTGGGCTTTTTCCTGACCGCCGGGTTCCTGGGCATGATGTACTACTTCGTGCCCAAGCAGGCGGAGCGGCCGGTCTATTCCTACAAGCTCTCCATCGTGCACTTCTGGGCGCTGATCTTCCTCTACATCTGGGCGGGGCCGCACCACCTGCACTATACGGCGCTGCCCGACTGGGCGCAGACGCTGGGCATGGTGTTCTCGGTGATGCTGTGGATGCCGTCCTGGGGCGGCATGATCAACGGCCTGATGACGCTTCAGGGCGCCTGGGACAAGCTGCGCACCGACCCGGTCCTGCGCATGCTGGCGATTTCCGTCGGCTTCTACGGCATGTCGACGTTTGAAGGCCCGATGATGTCGATCAAGGCGGTCAACTCGCTCAGCCATTACACCGACTGGACCATCGGGCACGTGCATTCCGGTGCGCTCGGCTGGAACGGCATGATCACCTTCGGGGCGCTCTATTTCCTGTTCCCGCGGCTGTGGGGGCGCGAACGGCTGTACTCGCTGCAACTGGTGTCGTGGCATTTCTGGCTGGCGACGCTGGGCATCGTTCTTTACGCCTCCTCGATGTGGGTGACCGGCATCATGGAAGGCCTGATGTGGCGCGAGGTCGATGCCAACGGCTTCCTGGTCAACAGCTTCGCCGACACCGTTTCGGCCAAGTTTCCGATGTACGTGGTCCGCGGGCTGGGCGGGGTCCTGTTCCTTTGCGGCGCGCTGATCATGGTCTACAATCTGTGGATGACCGTCCGGGGGGCCGAAAGGCCCCGACCGGCCGCCATCCCGGCCGAATGAGGGGAGGCGGACATGAGCTTCTTTGCACGACACAAGACACTGGAAAGAAACGCCACCCTGCTGCTGGTCTTCTGTTTTCTGGTGGTCACCATCGGCGGCATCGTGGAAATCACGCCGCTCTTCTATCTGGAGAGCACCGTCGAGAAGGTCGAGGGCGTGCGGCCCTACTCGCCGCTCGAACTCAAGGGGCGCGACATCTACATCCGCGAAGGCTGCTATGTCTGCCACAGCCAGATGGTCCGCCCGCTGCGCGACGAGGTCGAGCGCTACGGCCATTACTCGCTGGCCGCGGAATCGATGTACGACCACCCGTTCCAGTGGGGCTCGAAGCGCACCGGGCCCGACCTCGCCCGCGTCGGCGGCCGCTATTCCGACGAATGGCACCGCGACCACCTGCTCGACCCGCAGGCACTGGTGCCGGAATCGGTGATGCCCAGGTATCCCTGGCTGGCGGAGACAGTGATCGACGGATCGCACATCGCCGACGTCATGGCCACCAACCGGATTGTCGGCGTGCCGTACACCGACGAAATGATCGCTTCGGCCAAACAGGACTTCGAGGCTCAGGTCGACCCCGACTCCGACGGGGCGGAGGCGCTTCTGGCACGCTATCCGAAAGCGCAGGTCCGCAATTTCGACGGGCAGCCGGCGATCACCGAACTCGACGCGCTGATCGCCTATCTTCAGGTGCTGGGCACGATGGTCGACTTCTCGACCTTCGAGCCGCTGGCGAGCCGGTAAGCAAGAGGAGCGAGGCAAATGTACACGCTACTTCGCGAAATCGCCGACAGCTGGGTGCTGCTCGTCATGACGATCTTCTTTATCGGCGTCATCGCCTGGGCCCTGCGCCCCGGATCGCGCGCCATGCATGACGACGCCGCGAACATCCCGCTGCGCAACGATACAATCGAGGACTGAGCCCATGGTCAAGAAACCCGCCGAGGAAAAACCGGAAATCCAGACTACCGGCCACAACTGGGACGGCATCACCGAGCTTGACACGCCGATGCCGCGCTGGTGGCTGCTGACCTTCTACGCCACCATCATCTTCGCGATCGGATACGTTATCGCCTATCCGGCCTGGCCGCTGGTGAACAAGGCGACGGGCGGCATTCTCGGCTGGTCGTCGCGCGGCGCCGTCGCCGAGCAACTGGACGCCATCGCCAAGGCGCGGGCGCCGCTGGACGAGCGCCTCGTTTCCCTCGATCTTCCGTCGGTGGCAAAGGATCCGGAGCTTGGCAGTTACGCCATTTCCGGCGGCGCCGCGATCTTCCGCAACAACTGCTCGCAATGCCACGGCGCCGGCGGCGCCGGCGTGCAGGCGGGCGGCTATCCCAACCTTCTGGACGACGACTGGCTGTGGGGCGGAACTATCGAAGACATCCACCAGACCATCCGGCACGGCATCCGCTTCACGGCCGACGACGATACCCGTTTCAACGAGATGCCGGCCTTCGCCGAGTTGCTGGAACCGGAGGACATAGGGAAACTGGCCAATTACGTGCTGTCGCTGTCAGACCAGCCGCATGACGCCGCGCTCGCCGAAGCCGGCGCGCCGCTGTTCGAAGAGAACTGCACCGCGTGTCACGGCGAGAACGGCGAGGGCGACCGGGAGCAGGGCGCGCCCAACCTGACCGACGCCATCTGGCTCTTCGGCAGCGATCCCGGCGCAATCACCAAGACCATTTCGACCGGCCGCGGCGGCGTCATGCCGGCATGGGCGTCGAAACTGAGCGAAGCCGATATCCGCAAGGTCTCGGTTTACGTTCACGAGCTCGGCGGCGGCGAATAACGCCGTCAGGCGAAAACAAACCCCGGCGCGCGGCCCCGGCACCGAGGGGGCCGCGCACGGCGCTATCGCGATTGTGCAGAGCGGGGATATGCGGGACGACATAGTGACAACGGACAGCGACCAAAAAGAGCCGCCGCTCTACGCCGCGCGCGAGCCGATCTTCCCGCGCCGCGTGAAGGGGACGTTCCGCACGCTCAAATGGTGGATCATGGCGGTGACGCTGACGATCTACTACGTCGCCCCGTGGATCCGCTGGGACCGGGGGCCGTCGCTGCCCGACCAGGCGGTCCTCGTCGACCTGGCGGGGCGGCGCTTCTATTTCTTCTGGATCGAGATCTGGCCGCACGAGTTCTATTTCGTCGCCGGGCTCCTGATCATGGCCGGTCTGGGGCTGTTTCTGTTCACCTCGGCGCTGGGCCGGGTCTGGTGCGGCTATTCCTGCCCGCAGACCGTGTGGACCGACCTTTTCTTTCTGGTCGAACGCTGGATCGAGGGCGACAGGAACGCGCGGGTACGGCTGTGGAACCGGAAATGGGACGCCCGCAAGACGCGCCTGAGGCTTTTCAAGTGGTCCGTCTGGCTCGTGATCGCATTGGTGACCGGCGGCGCCTGGGTATTCTACTACGCCGATGCTCCGTCCCTGCTGCGCGATCTGGTGGCCGGCGAGGCACCGTTCGTCGCCTATTCCTCGATCGCCATCCTGACCGCCACGACCTTCGTCTTCGGCGGCTTCATGCGCGAACAGGTCTGCATCTACATCTGCCCCTGGCCGCGCATCCAGGCGGCCATGCTCGATTCCGAGTCGCTGACGGTTTCCTACCGCGCGTGGCGCGGCGAGCCGCGCGGCAAGCACCGCAAGGCGGCCGGCGCGGAAAACCTCGGCGACTGCGTTGATTGCGACGCCTGCGTCAACGTCTGCCCGATGGGCATCGACATCCGCGACGGCCAGCAGCTCGCCTGCATCACCTGCGCGCTGTGCATCGACGCCTGCGACGACGTGATGGCGAAGATCGGCAAGCCGCGCGGGCTGATCGACTACATGACGCTGGCCGACGAGGAGCGCGAGCGCGCCGGACAGCCGCCGACGCCGCGCTGGCGGCACCTGATCCGGGCGCGGACCATTCTCTATGCGGCGCTATGGTCGACCATCGGCGCCGGTCTGGTCGTCGCCCTCTTCATGCGCACCGACATCGGGCTGACCGTCTCCCCGGTGCGCAACCCGCTCTACGTCACGCTGTCCGACGGCTCGATCCGCAATACCTATGACGTGCGCCTGCGCAACATGCTCGGCGAATCCCAGCGCTTCCGCCTGTCGGTCACCTCGAAGGCGCCGCTGACCATCAACCTTCAGGGCACCGACCGGTTGAGTGTCGACGTGCCGGCCGACAGCACGCTGCACCAGCGCGTCTATCTGACCGCACAGCCGGGCAGCCGCGGCGCCGTCGCCAGGCGCAGCGATGTCCGGCTCTGGCTGGAAAACCTCGACACGCAGGGGCGCACCTATCGCGATACGATCTTCAACGGAGCCGGAAAATGAGCGACACGCCGAAACCGCTGACCGGGCGCAAGGTCCTTGCCATCGTCGTCGCCGCATTCGCCGTGGTCATCGCCGCCAACCTGACGCTGATGTTCGCCGCCACCGGTACCTTCCCCGGCCTCGTGGTCAGGAACGGCTACGTCGCGAGCCAGCAGTTCGACGCCCGGCTCAAGGCGCAGCGCGCGCTCGGCTGGACGGGACGGTCCGACTACGAAGGCGGCGTCATCCGGCTGCAACTGACCGCGACGGACGGGTCGCCCGCCGATGCAACTGCCGTGTCCGCAATGATCGGGCGTACCACCGAAGCGAAGGACGACCGGACGCTGGATTTCGAATTTAACGGCCGGGACTGGATCGCCGAGGCCGCGCTCGCGCCGGGCCGCTGGCGGCTGGAAATCACCGCGCTGGCCGCCGACGGCACCCGGTTCACCCAGGCGCACCGGATATCGGTGCAGGAAGACTGATGGCCAACGTCGCTGCATGCCCCGCCTGCGCTGCCGCTCCGCCGCCCGCCGCGGCGGCCTTGCGCGGTGCGCCGGACGGCCCGCAGCGAACCGTCGAGTTGTCCCTTCCCGGCATTCACTGCGCCGCCTGCATCGCCGCTGTCGAGCGCGGGCTGTCGGCGCTGCCGGAAGTCGGCGCCGCGCGGGTCAACCTGACGCTGAAGCGTGTCCGCGTTTCGGTAACGGACAGCACGGATGCCGAAACCCGGTTGATCCGCGCGCTGGACGCCGTCGGCTACGAAGCGCACCCGCTCGACGCCCAGGCGCTGGCGGCTACCGCGAACGACACCGTCGGGCGCGACCTTCTGGCGCGCCTCGCGGTGGCCGGTTTCGCGGCGATGAACGTGATGCTCCTGTCGGTCGCCGTCTGGTCCGGGGCCGAGGCGGCAACGCGCGATTTCCTGCACTGGATCTCGGCGCTGATCGCACTGCCCGCCGTCGCCTTCGCCGGCATGCCGTTCTTCCGCAATGCCTGGTCTGCGCTCAGGGTGCGCCGGCTCAACATGGACGTGCCGATCTCGCTGGCGCTGGTGCTCGCCTCCGGCGTCTCGCTGTCGGAGACGTTCCAGAGCGGCGCCCATACCTATTTCGACGCCGCCGTGTCGCTCACCTTCTTCCTCCTGATCGGCCGCTATCTCGACCACCGCACCCGCGCCGCCGCCCGCACGGCGGCAACCGAACTGGCGGCGCTGGAGGTGCACCGGGCGGAGCGTCTCCTGCCCGACGGCAGCCGCGAGGTGGTGCCGCTCGGCGAGCTTGCCACCGGCGACGTGGTGCTGGCCGCGCCGGGCGCGCGTATTCCGGTCGATGGCGTGGTCGAGAGCGGCACCAGCGAGATCGACCCCTCGCTGCTGACCGGCGAAACCCTGCCGCAACAGGTAAGCGCGGGCGGGCGCGTGCACGCCGGCATGCTGAACCTGTCCGGCCCCCTGCGCATACGCATCGACGGCGCGCCGGAGGACACGCTGGTGCGCCGCATCGCCAAGCTGGTGGAGGTCGCCGAGACCGCGCGTAACCGCTACACGACGCTGGCCGACGCCGCGGCCCGCGTCTACGCGCCCTTGGTGCACCTGCTGGCCTTCGGCTCGCTGATCGGCTGGGGCCTCGCAGTCGGAAACTGGCACCACGCCGTGAACGTGGCGACGGCGGTGCTGATCATCACCTGCCCCTGCGCCCTCGGCCTCGCCGTGCCGGCCGTCATGGCGGCGGCCAGCGGGCGGCTGTTCCGCGCCGGCACCCTGCTGAAAGACGGCGCGGCGCTGGAAAAGCTGGCAGGCATCGACACGGTTGTCTTCGACAAGACCGGCACGCTGACGCAGGGCCGGCCGCGCCTTCTGAACGGGGCAGGTATTCCTCCCCGTGAAAATGCGGTCGCGGCTGCGCTGGCCGCCGCGAGCACCCATCCCTATGCTCGCGCCATCGCCGAGGCGTTTCCGGGCGCGCCCGCGCCCAGGCTTGAATCCATCGCGGAATTTCCGGGACAGGGCATAGAGGCCAAAATCGCCGGCCAGAAGGTCCGCCTCGGCCGGGCCGACTGGGCCGGCGCCGCGGTGGGCACGGTCGAATCGTCCAGTTGGCTGCGCATCGGCGACGAGCCGCCCGTCGCCTTCCGCTTCGCCGACGCCCCGCGCCCGGAGGCCGCCGAAACCGTCGAGGCATTGCACGAGGCCGGCCTGCGCGTCGTGATGCTGTCGGGCGACGCAAGCCGCCCGGCCGAGGAACTGGCCCGCGCCGTCGGGATCGGCAAATGGCAGGCCGAGATGACGCCGGAAGACAAGGTTGCCTGCCTGAAGCGCCTGAGAGACGACGGCCACAAGGTTCTGATGGTCGGCGACGGGCTGAACGACACCGCGGCACTGGCCGCCGCCGACGTCTCGATCTCGCCGGCCTCGGCCATCGACGCCAGCCGCAGCGCCGCCGACATGATACTGACGGCGGGCGATCTGCGCCATATCCCCGCCGCCTGGCGGCTGGCGCGGCGCGCCCGCGCCCGCATGCTGCAGAACTTCGCCATCTCGGCGGCTTACAATGTGGTCTCCGTCCCCCTCGCGGTTTCCGGCCTCGCCACGCCCTTGATCGCCGCGCTGGCGATGTCGGCCTCGTCGATCACCGTCTCGCTCAACGCCATGCGGCTCGGGGGGCGCAGATGACGGTCCTCTTCGTCCTCATCCCGATCTCCCTCGGCCTCGGCGCCCTCGGCCTCGCCGCCTTCTTCTGGGCGCTGAAACACAACCAGTTCGAGGACCCGAAGGGCGAGGCGGAACGGATATTGTCCGATCGCTACGACGACGCGCCGGCAGAAGGCGAGTGAGCAGTCAGCCCCGTCCGGCCCGGTCGAGACCCTGACCCGGCGAAACCGAAAGAGCCGGTGGGATGGCCTGGCGAAACC
>JBHHXR010000194.1:0-7116 GCA_046757205.1 Paracoccaceae bacterium | reverse complement strand
ACCCCCGCCCCGGCAAGCCCCGCGCCGCCGCCGGCGGCCTCGGCCACCCCGCCGGCGGCTTCGCCCTGCCCGTAGCCCAGATTGACCAGCGCCGAAAGCGCATCCGCCTGGGCGGCGGCGCCGGCCGCCTGGCCGCCGGCCGCCTGCTGCGCCGCCGCCTGGGCACCTGGCCGTTCGGTCACGGCGAAACCCGACTTGGCCATCTGCGCGCCGTCGGCGCCGAGCGCCATCACCGCCGGGGCCTTGTCGCGCAACTCGTGCGTGATGCGCTGCGCGATCTTCGGGCCGATGCCGGGCGCGGCGCGAACCGCCGCCGCATCGCCCAGCGCGATGGCCCGGCCGGTGCCTTCCGGCCCCAGCGTGCCGAGGACCGCGAGCGCCGCCTTGGCGCCGACCCCCTGCACCGAGGTCAGCAGCCGGTGCCATTCGCGCTCGGCCAGCGTCGGAAAACCGTAGAGCTGCAGCAGATCCTCGCGCACCACCATTTCGGTGTAGAGCGACACCAGCCCGCCGCGCGCCGGCATCGCCGCCAGCGTCCGTTCCGAGCAGTGGACCAGATAGCCGACGCCACCGGTGTCGATCAGCACGTGATCGCCGCCGCGGTAATCGAGCGTGCCGCTTATCTTGCCGATCATGCCCGCATTTCCGCGCGTGCGACGGCGGCATCCAGCCGATCGGCAAACCTGGCATGGTGGGCGTGGCACAGCGCCACGGCGAGCGCGTCGGCGGCGTCGGCGCCGGCGATCTCGACGCCCGGCAGCTGCATGCGGACCATATGCTCGACCTGCGTCTTGTCGGCGTGTCCGACGCCCACGACCACTTTCTTGATTGCGTTGGGCGCGTATTCCGCGACCGTGATCCCGGCCTGGGCGGGGACCAGCAAGGCGATCGCCCGGGCCTGGCCGAGCTTCAGCGTCCCGGCGGCATCCTTGTTGACGAAGGTCTGTTCGACGGCGGCGCAGTCGGGCCGGTTGGCGTGCAGGACGATCTCGATCTGCCGGTGCAGGCTCAGCAGGCGCGCAGCAAGATCGCCGCCCTCGGACCGGCAGACGCCATTGGCTACATGGGCGATACGGTTGCCGTCGACATCCACCACCCCCCACCCGGTCCGCCTCAGCCCGGGGTCGATCCCGATCACCCGCATCGCCACTGCTCCTCGTTTTTGATTGCACCACGACTAGCACGAAACGGGAACAGTGGCCAAGCCACCTTGTTCGACACCGTGCCGGCACGGCGCGCGCCGGCTGCCGCGGCTTCGCGGCGATGGCGCCGGCGTGTCCGATCCCGCCGGCCGGCGCCCCGGTCCAGCACAGCGGCGGCCGAAAGCGCGCCACGCCAGGACGGCCGCTGCCGGGGGCATGTTGCAGAAATGGCGCACTGAGCTAACCTGCTGGTCATGGCTAACAGACTGTAATCAAACAATTTCCCGATATGCACACAGTGCATGTGTGACATGCAAAAAACGATCTTGTTGTATGAGCGGAGTTCTCCTAACTGCGGTTCATCCGACGTGAAAACGCCGGCCCACACCAGAGAATGAAAGGTAGTCCCATGGCTATTCAAGAATACTCCCGCCCGCTGCCCTTCGGTGCCATCAGCACGTTCCGGGTCGTTCAGTTCTTCGCGTCGCTGCGCGAAGACATCGCGACCTGGGTCGCGGCCCGTCGGACCGAACGCGCCCTGCGCATGCTGTCCGATCACGAACTCAACGACATCGGCCTGAGCCGCGGCGACATCGACCGCGTCGCGAACCAGTTGGCCCGTCGCTGAACGCGCGAAAACGGTTGCTACCGGTAAACGGCCGCCTTGGAGGGCGGCCGTTTCCGTTTGCTGCGGCTGGACGGGGCCGGGATCAGCGACGCAGGGCAAGTGTTGTCCAGTCTCCGATGACGCGATGCGACAGCCGGGCAAAGCCGTGGCCCCGGTAAACCGCCTCGACGCCGGGGGCCTGGCGCGCCAGGATACCCGAGAGGATGACGACACCGCCCCGCCGCACGTGCGCGGCCATGTCGCCGGCCAGGCGCCTCAAAGGGCCGGCCAGGATATTTGAAAAGACCAGATCGAAAGGCGCGGCGGCGCGGATCGCGCCATGGCGGAACCCCGGCGCCGTGAGACAGACGATACGGCTCCGCAGCCCGTTGGCGCGGCAGTTCGCCCGTGCCGTCGCGGTCGCGACCGGGTCGATATCGCTGGCGACGACCGGGCAATGCCAGAGCTTCGCCGCCGCCATCGCCAGGACGCCGCTGCCGCAGCCGATATCGGCCGGACGCCTCGCCCGAAACCCCTTGCGCGCCAGCCCGTCGAGCGCCAGCAGACAACCCAGCGTGGTGGCGTGGTGGCCGGTGCCGAACGCCATCGCGGCCTCGATTTCCAGTCCGATCCTGTTGACCGGTATCCGGTCGCGGTCGTGGCGGCCGAAGACCACGAACCGGCCTGCCTCGACCGGGGTGAGTTCGCGGCGGACCTGGGCCACCCAGTCGCGGTCGTCGATCCTGGATACCGCGAACGGGCGCGCCGAGAATGCCGCCGCCAGCAACGCCAGTGCGGTTTCGTCGGGCGGCTCGGTAAAATACCCGCCGACTTCCCAGATCCCGGACCCGTCTTCCAGTTCGAACGTGCCGATACCGGTCGGCGACGGCTCCAGCCGCTCCATCGCCTCGGCGAGGCGCGCGGCCGCATCGCCGCGCCTGACCGTGGTCAGTGCCGAATATGTGCGCACGCCCGTCTCCCGAATTGCGGGCGCGGGATATGCCACCGCGCCGAGCGCGTCAATGCGCCGTCAGGTGGCGATCCCCACGGGGCAGGCCACGCCGGTGCCGCCGAGCCCGCAGTAGCCCGCCGGATTCCTGGCGAGGTACTGCTGGTGGTATTCCTCGGCGTAGTAGAATTCCCCCGCGTCGCGAATTTCGGTCGTGACCGCACCGAATCCGGCTTCGCGTAACCGGTCGCCGAAAACCGCGCGCGACTCTTCGGCGATCGCCTTCTGCTGCTCGCTGAACGTGTAGATACCGGACCGGTACTGCGTCCCGACATCGTTTCCCTGGCGCATGCCCTGCGTCGGATCGTGGTTTTCCCAGAAGATCCCGACAAGCGACCGGTACGGGATCTCCGCCGGATCATGGACAACCAGAACCACTTCGTTGTGCCCGGTCCGGCCGGTGCAGACCTCGCGGTAGGTCGGGTTGGGCGTCTGACCCGCCGAATATCCGGCGGCCGTAACCCAGACGCCGGGAATGTTCCAGAACACCCGCTCCGCGCCCCAGAAGCAGCCCATGCCGAACAGCGCTTTTTCCATGCCGTCCGGGTACGGCCCCTTCAGCGGACGGCCGGACACGAAATGCGCATCGGCGGTCGGCAGCGGCTCCGCCCGCCCCGGCAGCGCCGCGCCGGGTTCCGGCATCCGCGTCTCTTTCGGCAATCCGAACGGCAAGATCAGGTTCCCCGGTTTCCCATCGCGCGTGAGGATACGTGCAAACCGACCGAAAACGCCAGCGGCTTCACGATCGCCCTATTGCGCCACGACAATGGAGGGGCGCGAAAATATCGTTTCGTGGCCCGGTTCGGGGTGGCGCGGAACCATCAGCGCCAGCATCAGCGAGATCGCCGCCAGCGCCGCGGCGAACACGAAGACGCCGTCCGGCGCGACCACCCACAGGTATCCCAGCGATGCCGGCAGGAACACCGCCGCGATATGGTTGATGGTGAAGGCAACCGCCGCCGTCGGCGCGATATCGGCCGGATCGGCGATCTTCTGGAAATACGTCTTGAGCGCAAAGGCGAGCGCGAAAAACAGGTGATCGACGATGTAGAGGCCGGCCGCGATCACCGCGCCCCAGCCGAAATAATAGATGCCGGCATAGGATGAAAACACGATGACGAGACCGCAGTATTCGAACACCAGCGCCCGTCTCTCGCCGAACCTCGCGACAGCCCCGCCCATCAGAGGCGCGAACAGCATGTTGGCGACGTAGTTGATCAGGAACAGCGCCGTCACCTGATGAACCTCGAAGCCGAAATGCTCGACCATCATGAACGCCGCGAAGACGATGAATATCTGCCGCCGCGCGCCGGCGATGAACTGCAGCGCGTAATACAGCCAGTAGCGCCGCCGCAGCACCATATTCCGGTGCTGCGGATCGGGCGATTCGAATTGCGGATAGGCTGCGAGACAGAATAGCGCTATCGCCATCGTGGCGCCGCCGCTGAGGCCGTAGACGAATTCGTAGCTGAGATCGAAGGTTTTCCAGAACCCCACCAGGCCGCCATACGCCACCAGCGACGCCGCCGACCCGATGGCGACGATCACGCCGAGAACCTGCGGCGCCCTTCCCTTTTCTATCCACTGGAGCTGCAGCGACTGGTTGACCGTTTCGAAATAGTGAAACCCCAGCGACCCGATCACGGTGGTCGCCAGAAGCCCTCCGAAGCTGGGAAACCACGCCGTAACCGCCACCGCGGCGCCCAGGGTCAGAAGCGAGACCCCGGCAAGCGTCTGTTCGCGGACGAAAATGATGATGGCAATGACGCCGATGGCCAGAAAGCCGGGGATTTCGCGCACCGTCTGCAACCAGCCGATATCGACCCCGTCAAAGGCCGCGGCCTCGATGACGAAATTGTTCAGAAGCGCTATCCAGGTCGAGAATGCCAGCGGCATCGCGGCGGCCATCAGAAACAGCAAAGCAACCGGCCGCCGCCAGACCGGCAGCGCGACGACTTCGCCCAGGGGCACCGTATCGGACCGCGAAAGCCAGGCCATCCTGTCCCATTATCGGCTGCGCCGGCGGATGGCGAGTCGGGATTTGATTCCCTGCCCGTAATTCCGGATCGCGATCAGAACGCACTCGAAAAAGGAAAAGAGGGGCGGTGCGCCCCTCTCGCGAACTCGCTGCCGTGCCGGCGGCGAAACCGGGCCGGCTCAGTTCTTGGCGTAGAATTCCACCACCAGGTTCGGCTCCATCATCACCGCGTAGGGCACGTCCGAGAGTTGCGGCGTGCGCACGAACTCGGCCGTCATCTTGGAATGATCGGCATTGATGTAGTCCGGTACGTCGCGCTCTGCCAGCGCCACCGCCTCAAGCACCACGGCGAGCTGTCTGGAGCGGTCGCGCACCTCTATCACGTCGCCTTCGTTCACGCGATAGGACGGGATGTTCACCTTCTTGCCGTTCACGCGGACATGGCCGTGATTGACGAACTGGCGGGCGGCGAACACCGTCGGCACGAATTTCGCGCGATAGACGACGGCGTCGAGCCGGCGCTCAAGAAGGCCGACCAGATTTTCGCCGGTATCGCCCTTCAGGCGCTCAGCCTCCGCGTAGATGCGGCGGAACTGCTTTTCCGTCAGGTCGCCGTAATAGCCCTTGAGTTTCTGCTTGGCGCGGAGCTGGATGCCGAAATCCGACAACTTGCCCTTGCGGCGCTGGCCGTGCTGGCCGGGGCCGTATTCGCGGCGGTTGACGGGGGATTTCGGGCGGCCCCAGATGTTTTCGCCCATCCGGCGGTCGATCTTGTACTTGGCAGACGTGCGTTTGGTCACGGCTGGATCCTTTCATCGATGTGAAAGGTGCTTTCCTTTGCCCTTGCGGGCCGACAGGCATCCCCTCGCGGGGGCCACAAACACCAAATTTCATCCGCGCCCAAACCGGGCCGGAAGGCGGCGTTATACGCGCGCGGCGGCGGATGTCAATCGGCCGTACACTCCTGCACTGGCTTCGACCGGAGCAGCAGCCCGCGCGCACTCGGACCAGTTCCCGGCGCGAAGAACGCCGCGGGGAATATCGACGCCGATCGACGCCGCTATATCGTGATCCGGTAAACCCCGGTCTTGCGGTTCTCGACAACCCCGACGAGGTTCCTGTCGCGCAGCTTCTTGAGCGCGCGGTAGAACGAGGAAGGCGTCGCGCCGTCCAGCAGACGGTGCGACAGGATCGCTTCGGTTCGCGCGCCGTCGCGGAACTCGTCGAACGACAGCGTGGCGATGATATAGCGTTCCAGATGGGTAAACTCACGAAGGCCGATATCGCTTTCAAGTGACCGAAGCACGGCGACCAGATGCGCATAGCCGTTCAGTTTGGAGACATAATCGTTTTCCACCGATTACTCCTGCTCAGGTTTCAAATTGACCGTTATGCCATCGACGCGTTGAGACGGCTGCGGTAACGGGTGTTATTCCACAATGCGACCGAAATGTCCAATCTTGGCCGACCCCTTGTGCATTCGGCGCGACTGCTGTTTCATTCCCGCATCGCGAATTATCTTAGATCCGGCAGGCGGCGCCCGGCGGCCACCGGACGCCGGCCACCACCCCGCCAGGATTGGCGAGGGCTCACCGGCGATTGCCGGGAGAAGGCCGTTTTGTCCTTGACCCCCGGCGCGCGGTCGGCTTCACATCGCAACGATTGACACCAGGAAATTGAAAAAGATGAAATTGAAATGGGCCGGGTTGCCAGCGCGCGCATTCCCGAAATGGATCGTCGTCGTGGCCCTGTCCTATGTCCTGACGTTCATGTTCCAGGCCAACGTGATCTTTCCGGTTGAAAAGTTCTTTGTGCCCGGCTTCACGGAACTTGCCAGCCTGATGTTCCTGCCGCACGCGGTGCGGACCCTGGGAACCGCGATCGTTGGCCCGCGGGCGTTCTGGGCGCTGTTTCCTGCGGTGCTGGGGATTCACTACGTCGATTATCAGCCGATCAGCTGGGCCTTGTCCTGGCAGGCCGTCCTCGTCGCCCTCACCGGCGCCGGGTGCGCGCCGGTGGGATATTACATTGTCCGGTCGGTATATCGCTACCGGACCTCGTTCGAAGCCGCACTGCTCAACTGGAAACCGGTCTTCGCCATCGGCGTGGCCGCTTCGCTGGTCAATACCGCAGCGCTTTGCTTGCTGTTTTCCGCCTCGTTCGGGCTTCGCTCCCTGCCCTATGTGGTGCTGCGCTTCCTGATCGGCGACATCGTCGGCCTCGCCGCCGGCCTGCTGCTTCTGGTGTTCTGTTTCCGCATCCTCAGAGCCGACGATACCGACAACACCCCGCAACCGTAGCGCGCCGGACGGTTTCTTGGCTGCCACCAGGCCCGGCAACACGGCGCGGACGTCGCTCTGACCGGTCGCCGCCCACCGCA
>JBHHXR010000193.1:0-7190 GCA_046757205.1 Paracoccaceae bacterium | reverse complement strand
CCTCCGTCGTCGGCACGGTCAACACCTTCACCTGGGCCGTCGTCTTCTGCTCCAACTCGCGTAACCACCCGTCTAACTTGCTTTCGGCGCCACCGCTCACGATATTTGCACGGTCCACCACGTGCGTGCCCGGATCGCGCACCGTGAGCGCGGCGGCGGTCCTGATCGCTGCTCTTGCAAATCCGAGCCTGCGCCGCGAAGACCGCGAACCGCTGAACGATGTCGCCTTCGTCGTGGTCGATGAAACCGCCAGCCAGACCATCGATGGCCGTCCGGCCCAGGTCGAAGCGGCGCTGCGGAGCGTTCGCGGGCAGCTCGATCCCATGGCGGTGTCGGAAACGGCGCCGCTGGAATACCGGGTGGTGACCGTTCGCGACGGCATCGGCCAGGACGCCGATCGCGGAACCCGCCTGCTGTCGGCCCTGAGCGAGGCGGCCGCCGGCGAGCCGGCCGACCGGATCGCCGGCGCCATCGTGATATCGGACGGGCAGATACACGACGCGGGCGCGCTGAAGGGGTTCCCTGCCCCGGTGCATCTGCTTCTCACCGGCCGGGCGGACGAATGGGATCGCCGGCTCGTGATCGAGACCGCACCGACCTTCGCGATCGTCGGCGAACCGGTCAGCCTGAGCCTGCGGATCGAGGCCGTCGGAAAGGCGCCGGAGGCGGCCGTCGGGCTGGTTCCGCTGCACATCACCATCAACGGCAATGCGCCGCAGGCGTTCCGGCTGCCGGCGGGCCAGACGGTATCGGTCCCGCTCGACATCGCGCATGGCGGCATCAACGTGGTGCAGGTCTCACTGCCGCCGGCGCCGGGCGAACTGACCGAACGCAACAACACCGCCGTTTTTTCCGTCAACGGCGTCCGCGACCGGCTGCGCGTGCTCCTGGTCTCCGGCGAGCCCTACGCCGGGGAGCGGACGTGGCGCAACCTGCTGAAGGCGGACCCTTCCGTCGATCTGGTGCATTTCACCATCCTGCGGCCGCCGACCAAGCAGGACGGCGTGCCGGTGTTCGAGCTGTCGCTGATCGCGTTCCCGACGCGCGAACTGTTCATGGACAAGGTCGACGAGTTCGACCTGATCATATTCGACCGCTACCGGCGCCGCGGCGTGTTGCCGTCGCTCTATCTTGAGAATGTCGTCGATTACGTGCGCAAGGGCGGAGCCGTGCTGGTGGCCTCGGGTCCGGCCTTCGCCGGCGCGGAGAGCCTGTTCCGGACGCCGTTGCAGGATGTCCTGCCGGTGATGCCGACGGCGAATATTCTGGAAGAGGGTTACCTGCCGAGGATCAGCCCGGTCGGCAGGCGCCACCCGGTCACCGAGAGGCTGGAGGATATCGCGCCACGGCCGGCCAGTGGCGGCGAGCCCGGCTGGGGGCGCTGGTTCCGCCTGATCGACGCCACGCAGGTCGGCGGAAATACCATCATGCGGGGCCCCGACGACCGCCCGCTGCTGGTGCTCGACCGGCCCGGCGACGGCCGTATCGCCATGCTGCTGTCCGACCATGCCTGGCTGTGGTCGCGCGGGTACGAGGGCGGCGGGCCGCAATCCGAGCTTCTGCGGCGGCTGGCGCACTGGCTGATGAAGGAGCCCGAGTTGGAGGAAGAGGCGCTGATTGCGGAAACCGACGGGGCCAATGTCACCGTGACGCGGCGCACGCTGGGAGAAGTGGCGGGCGACATCACCGTGACATCGCCCGACGACGAGACATCCGTCCTTGCCCTGACCGAAGTTTCGCCCGGTCGCTGGCAAGCGCAGTTCGCCGCGCCGGAGAGCGGTATTTACCAGATAACCGACGGCACGCTGAAATCGGTGGCGGCGGTGGGTACGGCGGCGCCCAGGGAGTTCGAGAACCCGGTTTCCTCGTTTGCCCCGCTTGCGCCGTTGATCGATGCGACCAAGGGCGGAAAGCTGCGTCTGGAGTCGGTAAGGAATCCAACCGTGCGGCGGGTGCGTGAAGGCCGGGTTTCAGCCGGGCGCAACTGGATCGGCCTGACCCGGCGCGGCGCCTATGTGGTGCGCGACATCCGCCTCACGTCGCTGGCGCCGGGATGGCTGCTGCTGGTGCTGTCGGCCGCGCTGATCGTCGGCGCGTGGCGGCTTGAGGGGCGGTGAGGGTTTGTTGCCTGCGCCGGGGCGCGGTTTCACGAATCGCGTTGCCGCGGAAACCGGGCCCCTCTGTTTCCATGAAGGAACCCAGGCTGCTCCGACATGGAATACGGTGGAGATTCCGCGATGAAATCCGACATCTGGACTGTCCACGTTGCCAACGTCCCGGTGCCGCCGGCCGGACGGGTCGAGGCGGCGGGCAGCGCGGACAAATCGCAAACCGGTTCAGTCGAAACTGACCGGCACCTGCCTTGAGCGGTTGACGTGCAAGGTAAATACGTCCGGCCTTGAATAATGCCCTGTCACGTCGAACTTGCGGCGCGCGGCGCGCGCTTCCGACGCGTCTATCTCGGCAAACAGAAAACCCTTTTCCTTGTGCATCGGACCGGCAATCGCCGAACCGAAGGGCTTGTGAACCACCGCGTCGCCTGCATTGACCCACTCGTCCTTGTTGGGGAACAGGATATCGCGGTGGGGCACGTCCTTGGGGATGTCCTTGGCCTCCAGCGCGGTGGCGCAGCCGATGACCCAGCAGCCGCCCTCGCGCGCGATGTGCTGCATGGTGGCCAGCCAGGTGGCGCCGGTGTCCCATGTCGGCGCGCAGAATATCTCGATCTGCTGGGCGTAGAGCGCGTAGCGCGCCAGCGGCATGTAGTTTTCCCAGCACAGGAGCGCGCCGACGCGGCCGACGGCGGTCTCCACCACCCGCAGGCCAGAGCCGTCGCCGAATCCCCAGACCATGCGTTCGGGGTTGGTCGGCATCAGCTTGCGATGGTTGTTGAGGATCTTGCCGTCGGCATCGATGGTCACGACGCTGTTGAATATGGTGCTGCCGCTGACCGAGCCGTCCAGCTCCTGATGGCCGGCGACCACCACGACGCCGTTATCCGCCGCGGCCTGTCGCAGGGGCGCCAGCCCGTCGCGGCCGAGGTCGACCGAGTTGGCGACGAGCCGCGTGAAAAGCTCATCGGTCTTGCCCATGTCGGCGCCGGGCGCCAGGCGCCAGACGAATGTCGGATAGCCGGGAAACCAGGCTTCGGGGAAGACCACCATCTGGCAGCCCTTTCGGGCCGCCTGCGTAACCAGATCGGCCGCCCGTTCCAGGCTCGCTTCGAGGTCGAGATATACGGGCGGTTGCTGGACGATGGCTAGCTTCATGACGATTCCCCAATGACTCCTGCGAGATGTCTCTGGGTTCGATTGCCGCGTGTCAACCGAAATGGCCCTTGAAATGAGCCGGGGTATCTGCAAGGCCATTCCGGCCGGGTAATTTGATTTCCCACGGCGAAGAATTGGTAATATAAAGAGACCAATTTCAGAACGGGCTGATACCTATGGAAATGCCGCAACCGAACGACGAGATTCTCTCGCGCAAGGCGCAGATCGTCGAGAGGTTGCAGGGCGCACTGCCCGCCGGCGCGGTCATTTCCGACCCGACGGAGACGCGCGCCTATGAATGCGACGCGCTGACAGCCTACCGCTGCCCGCCGATGGCCGTCGTTCTGCCCGGCACCACCGAAGAGGTGGCCGCGGTACTCAGCATCTGCCGCGAGGAGCGCGTGCCGGTGGTTCCGCGGGGGTCGGGAACGTCGTTGTCCGGCGGTGCCCTGCCGACCGCCGACAGCGTCGTCGTCGGCGTTGCGCGGCTCAACAGGGTTCTGGAAACCGACTTCAACAACCGCTTCATCCGCGTGCAGTCAGGGAGAACGAACCTGTCCGTCACCGGCGCGGTCGAAGCCCGCGATTTCTTCTATGCGCCCGATCCGTCGTCGCAGCTTGCCTGCGCCATCGCCGGCAATATCGCGACCAATTCCGGTGGCGCGCATTGCCTGAAATACGGCGTGACCACCAACAACCTGTTGGGCGTCACCATGGTAACGATGGATGGCGAGGTGATCGAGCTTGGCGGCGCATATCTGGACGCGCCGGGGTACGATCTCCTCGGGCTGGTCTGCGGATCGGAAGGGCAGCTTGGCATCGTCACGGAAGCGACCCTGCGGATACTCCGCAAGGCCGAGGGCGCGCGGCCGATCCTGATCGGTTTCAACTCCAGCGAGGTGGCCGGGGCCTGCGTCAGCGACATCATCAAGGCCGGCGTCCTGCCGGTGGCCATCGAATTCATGGACCGCCCGTGCATCCGGGTGACCGACGAATTCGCCGGGGCCGGGTATCCCGACGTGGAGGCGATGCTGATCGTCGAGGTCGAAGGCTCCGAGAACGAGATCGAGGATCAGCTCGGGCGGATCACCGACGTCGCGAGGATGCACCAGCCGGCGGCGTTGACGGAAAGCCGTTCGGCGGAGGAAAGCGCGACGATCTGGAAGGGCCGGAAGGCTGCCTTCGGCGCCATGGGCCGGATCAATGACTACATCTGCCTCGACGGGGTGATCCCGGTTTCGCAACTTGCGCACGTGCTGGGGCGTATCGCCGAAATGTCGCGCGAATACGGGCTCGATGTGGCCAACGTGTTCCACGCCGGCGACGGCAACCTGCATCCGCTGATCCTGTTTGACGCCAATGCGCCGGGGCAACTGGAGCTTTCCGAGAAGCTTGGCGCCGAAATTCTTAAGCTCTGCGTCGAGGTTGGCGGCTGCCTGACCGGTGAACACGGCGTCGGCGTCGAGAAACGCGACCTGATGACGACCCAGTTTTCCGCTGCCGATATCGCCGCGCAGATGGACGTGAAGGATGTCTTCGACCCGGCCTGGCTCTTGAATCCGGACAAGGTCTTTCCGCTGGCCGCAAGCAAGAGCCGGCGCGCGGCATGAAACCCGAAAGCGAGGAAGAACTGGCCGAATGCGTGAGGTCTGCGCCGGGGCCGGTCGAGATTTCCGGCGGCGGCACCCGCCGCGGCCTCGGGCACGATGTGCAGGGCCTGAAGCTCGGGATCGGCAGGCTTGCCGGCATCACGCTCTATGAGCCCGGCGCGCTGACCATGGTCGCGCGGGCCGGCACACCGCTTGCGGAAATCGAGGAGGCGCTCGCCGCCGAAAACCAGTGCCTGGCCTTCGAGCCGACGGATCACCGCAAGCTGCTGGGAAACACCGGCGAGCCGACGATCGGCGGCGCCGTAGCCTGCAACGCTTCGGGTCCGCGCCGTATCCAGGCCGGGGCTTGCCGCGACTTCCTGCTTGGCGTGCGGTTCGTTGACGGGCAGGGCAACATCATAAAAAGCGGCGGCCGGGTGATGAAGAACGTCACCGGCTACGACTTGGTCAAGCTCATGGCTGGCAGTCACGGCACGCTCGGAGTGCTGAGTGAAATCTCATTCAAGGTCCTGCCGGCGCCGGAGACCGCTTCCGTGCTCCTGTACCAAGGCCTGGGAGACCGCAGAGCGGTGCAGGCGATGACGGCGGCCCTTGGTTCCCCTTATGGCGTGACAGGGGTGGCGCACACGCCCCGCGGGCTGGACGGCGAACCGGTGACCATGATCCGTATCGAGGGATTTGAAAAATCGGTTTCCTACCGGGCGAAGGAATTGCGAGAGCTGCTGCGCGAGTACGGCGAGCCCGACCTGGAGACACGGGCCGCGAAGACGCGCGCCGGATGGGCCTGGGTGCGGGACGTCGAGGCCTTTGCCGACGAGCCGGGCGACATCTGGCGGATATCGGTGAAGCCGACCGACGGGCCCGCGGTGGCGGACGCCCTGAGAGCCGCGGGCGATACCGGGATCCTCTATGACTGGGGCGGCGGGCTGGTGTGGGCCAGGGTCGGCGAGGGTACCGACGCACGGGCGCACATCGAGGGCATTCCCGGCCACGCCACGCTGGTCCGCGCGTCGGCCGAAACGCGGTCGCGGATACCGGTATTCCACCCTCAACCGGCGCCGGTGGCCCGGATCAGCGCCGGCCTGCGCGACCGGTTCGACCCGCGCGGTATCCTGAACCCGGGACGGATGGGCTGAATGCAGACCAACTTCACGGCCGATCAGCTTCGCGATACCGGCACGGCGGAAGCCAACGGCATCCTGCGCGCCTGCGTGCATTGCGGCTTCTGCACCGCAACCTGCCCGACGTATCAGGTGCTGGGCGACGAACTGGATTCGCCGCGCGGCCGCATCTATCTGATCAAGGACATGCTGGAGCACGGCCGCCCGGCGGATGAAAAGACGGTCAGGCACATAGACCGCTGCCTCTCCTGCCTCGCCTGCATGACGACGTGCCCGTCGGGCGTGCACTACATGCACCTTGTCGATCATGCGCGGGAATATGTCGAGCGGACCTACAGCCGCCCCATCGCGGACCGCGCGCTGCGCTGGATGCTGGCGCGAATACTGCCCTATCCCGGCCGGTTCCGTCTGTCGATTCTCGGGGCCTGGGCGGCGCGCCCGTTCGCCGGCCTGCTGCCGATGAAGCTGCGCGCCATGGTCGATTTCGCGCCGCGCCGCCTGCCGCCGCCAAGCCGCATGGACACGCCGCAGGTCTTTCCCGCCAAGGGGCCGCGCCGGAAGAGGGTCGCGCTGATGACCGGCTGCGCGCAGCGGGCGCTGAACACCGACATCAACGAGGCGACGATCAGGCTCCTGACCCGTCTGGGGTGCGAAGTCGTGGTGGCGCGCGGCGCCGGCTGCTGCGGCGCGGTTACCCATCACATGGGCAAGACGAAGGAAAGCCATGCGGCGGCGGCGCGCAACATCAATTCATGGATGGACGAAGCCGAGCACGGCGGCCTCGACGCCATCGTCATCAATACTTCCGGCTGCGGCACCACGGTAAAGGACTACGGTTACATGTTCAGGAATACGCCGCTGGCGGATCGGGCGGCGGCGGTTTCGAGGCTGGCCAGGGACGTGTCGGAGGTTCTGGCCGACCTGGCGCCGCTTGAGGCAAGGGCGGAAAACCTGCGCGTGGCCTATCACGCCGCCTGTTCGCTTCAGCACGGCCAGAAGATCACCGACCATCCGAAAACACTGCTGCGCGAGGCCGGGTTCGAGGTCGTCGAACCCGCCGAGGGGCATCTGTGCTGCGGATCGGCAGGAACCTACAACCTGATGCAGCCGGAAATCTCCGGCACTCTGAAGGAGCGCAAGATCGCCAACCTGGAGGCAACCCGCCCCCAAGTTATCGCCGCCGGAAATAT
>JBHHXR010000192.1:0-7204 GCA_046757205.1 Paracoccaceae bacterium | reverse complement strand
GCCACCAACCCGCCGGCGCGCGAGAGACGAGCCCACAGCCTCCCGCAACGCTCCCGCCGCCCCTGCAGCGCCGTTTTCCAGCTTCCGCCACGGATATTCAACACACTTCGTAAATCACTTGGAACCGTTAAAATCCTTAACCGCTTGGCGGCGCGCCGGATACCCACGTTGCCAGGAACCAGGCCCAACCCTGCTTTCTTTCCCGTCTCGTTTGCCACGACGGCCGCAATCTGGAAGTACAATACAAAAAAATCTGGGCCCAGATTCTCAAACCAAGTGCGACACCAGCTTAAGGTGTCGCCATGGGACAACATCGACAATTATCGCTTGAGGACCGGTGCAGGATCGCCCGTCTTCGAGGCTCCGGGACTTCGGTTCGGCAAATCGCGTCGGCGATGCAGGGCTGGCTCTTGCGGTTATCTGCGTGGTGGGTCTGACTGCAGTGCTTGTCCTCGCGCTCGGCATTCCGCCCCTTGCCGGAGGCGCGTTCCTGCTCTTTGGCAGTCTTCTGGTTCTGGTTCTGGGTATCCGCCGTGCGGCGCGATCAGGCAAGACCTGACCGGCCACACGCCGGAAAGGTTTCAAATATCCACCCGCCTGAGCCGAAGCGCGTTGGAGATAACCGAGACCGACGAGAAACTCATGGCGGCGGCGGCGAAGATCGGCGAGATCAGCAGCCCGAGGAATGGGTAGAGGATGCCCGCCGCCACCGGCACGCCGAGCGAATTGTAGACCATCGCGAAGAACAGGTTCTGGCGGATGTTGCGCATGGTCGCCCGCGACAGTCTGCGGGCCCGCACGATACCGTCGAGATTGCCCTTCACCAGCGTGAACCCGGCGCTTTCGATGGCGACGTCGGCGCCGGTGCCCATGGCGATACCGACATCGGCCTGTGCCAGCGCCGGGGCGTCGTTCACCCCGTCGCCCGCCATCGCGACGCTGCAGCCGTCGGCCTGCAGTTCCTTGATGATGCGGGCCTTGTCCTCGGGCAGCACGTCGGCGCGGATCTCGTCGATGCCGAGCCGCCCGGCCACGGCGCGCGCCGTGCGCTCGTTGTCGCCGGTCGCCATGATGATGCGGAAGCCCAGCTCGTGCAGCGCCTTCAGCGCCGCCGGGGTGGTTTCCTTCACCGGGTCGGCCACCGACACCAGGCCGGCAATAGCGCCGTCGAGGACCACGAACATCACCGTCTCGCCGGCGTCGCGACGGGCGTCGGCGGCCTCGGCCAGCGGCCCGCCGTCGAGACCCATATCTTCCATCAGGCGCGCGTTGCCCAGCGCCACCGGCTTGCCGTCGACCACGCCCTTCACGCCCTTGCCGGTGATCGCCTCGAAATCATCGGCCTCGGTCATGTCAATGCCGCGCTCGGTGGCGCCGGCGACGATGGCTTCGGCCAGCGGATGCTCGGAGCCTTTTTCCAGACTGGCGGCCAGCCGCAGCACCTCGGCCTCGTCATGGCCAGCTTCCGGCAGCACCGCCACCAGTTTCGGCCTGCCCTCGGTCAGCGTGCCGGTCTTGTCGACGATCAGCGTATCGACCTTGGCAAACCGCTCCAGCGCCTCGGCATTCTTGATCAGCACCCCGGCCTGCGCACCGCGCCCGGTGGCGGTCATGATAGACATCGGGGTGGCGAGGCCGAGCGCGCAGGGGCAGGCGATGATCAGCACCGCGACCGCCGAGACCAGCGCATAGGCGAGCGCCGGCTCCGGCCCCCAGATGGCCCAGGCGATGAACGCGATGACCGCGACGCTGATGACGGCGGGCACGAACTTGCCGGCCACCGCATCGGCGAGTTTCTGGATCGGCGCGCGCGAGCGCTGGGCGTTCGCCACCATTTCCACGATCTGCGCCAGCATGGTGTCGGAGCCGACCCTTTTCGCCTCCATCACCAAGCTGCCATTGCCGTTGATGGTGGCGCCGGTCACCGGGTCTCCGGCAACCTTTTCAACCGGCACCGGTTCGCCGGTGATCATCGACTCGTCGACCGACGAGCGGCCGTCGACGACGACGCCGTCCACCGGCACCTTGTCGCCCGGGCGCACCCGCAACCGGTCGCCGACCTTCACCTCTTCCAGCGGGATTTCCTCTTCGCTTCCGTCATCGCGGATGACCCGCGCCGTCTTGGCGGCCATATCCATCAGCGCCCGAATGGCGGAACCGGTCCGTTCGCGCGCACGCAGTTCCATCAACTGTCCGAGAAGCACCAGCACGATGATCACCGCCCCGGCCTCGAAATAGACGCCGACATTGCCGTTTTCATCGCGGAACCCTTCGGGGAATATCTGCGGTGCCAGCACGGCGACGAGGCTGAACAGGTAAGAGGCGGCAACGCCGAGACCGATCAGACTCCACATGTTGAGGTTCATCGTCAGGTACGACTTCGCACCCCGCACGAAGAACGGCCAGCCGGACCACAGGATGACCGGCGAGGCGAGCGCCAGCTCGATCCAGACCGTGGTCCGCTCGCCGAAGACCTCGCGGATGCCGAAGCCGAACAACGGCCCCATTGTCAGGATCAGCAGCGGAATGGTGAAGGCGATCCCGAACTTGAACCGCCGGGTGAAGTCGACAAGCTCGGGGTTCGGCCCGGCGTCAGCGGCCGGTATCCCCATCGGCTCCAGCGCCATGCCGCAGATCGGACAGGTGCCCGGCCCTTCCTGCACGATCTCGGGGTCCATCGGGCAGGTGTACATGGTGCCCTCCGGCATCGGCTCCGCGGCCGGCGGGCCGCCAGCATATATCGCAGGATCGGCATCGAATTTCGCCTTGCAGCCGGCGCAGCAGAAATACACCGTCCTGTCGCCGTGCTTGCTGCGATGCTTTGCCCTCGCCCGATCAACGCTCATGCCGCACACCGGATCGGTCGCCGTGCCCGTATATCTTGTCGGATCGGCGTCGAACCTGGCCTTGCAGCCGGCGCAGCAGAAATACACGGTTCCCCCGTCGTGCTCGCTTTGGTGCTTCGATGTCGCCGGATCGACGCTCATGCCGCACACCGGATCGGTCGCCTTTCCGTTGTCATGGGGATGGCGCACGTGGCCCGTATGGTCATGGCCCGCGTGATCCTTGGCGTGGCGGGTCTCGTCCCGCGGTTCGCGCGGGGAATTCGCGGCCGTGTGGTGGTGGCTCTTGCCGGCGTTTTCCTGTTCCATGTATCGTCCCGATATGATTGCTTGGTGGTAATCTGGCAGTTCCAGTTGCTGGAAGGTCAAGGCCCTGAAAGGATTTTCCCACGGGGAAACGCGGGAACGCGAACGGCCGCGCGGGCTTGCCCGAAAACGATCAGAGACTAGATTCCACGACAGGGCGGTTCGGTCGCGCCAACACGGCGAAGCCCAGCACCGCCGAGCAACCGGCAGGAGCAAGGACAATGAAAAAACTGACATCACGCGTGATCGCTGGCGGTCTCGGGATCGCGACGGCGGCGGAGATGGCACTGGCGGCACCGGAGGCCGGCCACCACGGACACCACATGATGTGGGGCGGCGGCTGGCTTCTCGGCCCGTTGATGATGGTTCTTTTCGTGGCGCTGATCGTCGGCGCCGCCGTCCTCGTCCTGCGGACGCTGGGATACGGCCCGGAGCGTTCAAGCGCCGACAAGTCCATCGAGATACTGAGGGAACGTTTCGCGCGCGGAGAGATCGACAAGGACGAGTTCGCCGAGCGGATGAACATCCTGAAATCATGACCCCGGCTTTCCGGCCGGACGGTTTCCACCGGCCCATGCGATGCCGTGTCAGATCGCCGCCACGGCGGATCTCAGAAGCTCGCGGACCTCGCCCGCAACGGCCTTCAGTTCATCATTGTCGATCGCCGTCATCGACGCCACCGGGTCGATGGCGCTGACCTCGACCGTTTCGGGCCCTGTCCGCCGAAGGATCACGTTGCACGGCAGCATGGCCCCGACACGCGGTTCCATCTGCAACGCCTTGTGGGCCATGTTCGGGTTGCACGCCCCGAGAATGGTGTAGTCGTCGATCTCGGCGCCGATCTTTTTTTTCAGCGTCGCCCTGACGTCAATCGTCGTCAGCACTCCAAAACCCTTCGAAGCCAAGGCAGCGCGCGCGCGTTCCTCCGCCTCCGCGAAAGAGACGTCCTTCAGCGCCCGGTCGATCGTGTACATTGTCCTGTTTCCTTTCCTGATCCCGTGGTGATTACCCGTCCGGTCCGTTCCGACAGATCGCGCAAGACCTGCCGTCATTGCCGTTCACGTAATCCTTCCACCGGGCGGAAGGTCAAGTGGGGACCATTGCTTGTCTTCGCCATTTCTTTCATATCGGTAAGACTTCTCCGAATACAGAGTTTCAGGGAGTCGATTGTCTTGAAACACACCCGAGATGCGGAGTTCCGGACACGCGCAGATGTCAAAGCTGCCATCGCCCCCTAAGTCTCTTCTCGCCCGCCGCGCGCTGACCGGAACCGTCGCGGCAGCCGGAACAGCCGCGTTCCATGTTTTGGGGGGTCCGTTGCCGCTGCTTGTCGGGCCGATGGCTGCCTGCCTTGTCGCGGCTCTCGGGCACGCGCCACTGGCCGGCATGGGCATTCTTGCCGTCGCCATGCGCACCGTTCTCGGCGTCGCCGTCGGTGCGTCGGTTACACCGGAGCTGGTCGGTGACATGCCGAAAATGGCGGCCTCGCTCGCCTTCATTCCGCTGTTCATCCTGGTCATCGGCGCCATCGGCTATCCGATTTTCCGCTTCGGTTTCGGCTTCAACCACCCGACGGCCTACTATTCCGCCATGCCGGGCGGCCTGCAGGACATGCTGATCTTCGGCGAGGAGGCCGGCGGCAACGTCCGGGTCATGTCCTTGATCCACGCGACGCGCGTGTTGGTCCTCGTCGCCATCGCGCCGGTGATCATGAGCGGGGTCTGGGGTGTCGACCTGACCCAGCCGCCCGGTCAGATGGCCAGCGAAATCTCCCGCGGCGAGATATTTCTGATGGTTGCCAGCGGCCTTGTCGGCTGGAAACTGGCCGAGCGTGCAGGAATGTTCGGCGCCACGATCCTCGGCCCGCTCATCCTGACCGCCGCTCTCAGCCTGAGCGGCTTCATCGACCATCGTCCGCCCGCCGAATTCATCTGGGCCGCGCAGTTCTTCATCGGAATTTCGGTCGGCGCGAAATATGCCGGCGTGACGATGCGCGAATTGCGCATCGATGTGGCGGCCGGCCTGATCTACAGCATCGCGCGGGCCGTGGTGAGCCTGGCGTTCTTCCTGTTCATCAGTCAGGCCGGTATCGCCCCGCGTCTGGAAGCCTTCCTTGCCTTCCTGCCCGGCGGCCAGGGCGAAATGGTCATCATCGCCATCATTGCCGGGGCGGACCTGGCCTACGTCGTCAGCCACCATCTCCTTCGGCTGGTTCTGGTGATCCTGTTTGCCCCGGTTGTCGAACTGCTGCTGAAAAAACGCTTCCGGTGACGATTTGCGGCGCCGTGGCGGCCCGGTTTCCCCGCAGCATTTACAGCGGCATCACACCGCAAGCCCGTAGAAGCGCGACGCCGTGCCGCCGAAAACCTCCGCCCGATCCGCATCGCTCAGCTCCGAAGTCAGTTCCTCCGCAGTCTCTCGCCAACGGTCGTAGCTGGCGCGAAGCCGGCACACCGGCCAGTCCGACCCCCACATCACGTGCGACGGGCCGAAGGCTGACAGCACATGCGCCGCATAGGGGCGCAGGTCGTCGACCGTCCAGTCCTCGCTTGCCTCCGTCACCAGCCCGGAAAACTTGCAGCAGGCACCGGTTTCGGCCAGCCGCGACATGCCGGCGGCCCAGTCCTGAAACACATGCGGCCCCTGCGCATGGTCGCGTATCTGCGGTTTCATGCAGTGGTCGATCACCGTGCGCATGTCGGGGTAGCGTTTCAGGATGGTCAGAAAATTGGCCAGGTGCGGCGGAAAACCCAGCGCATCGAAAGTCAGGTCCAGATCGGTCACCGCCCTGAAGCCCCACTGCACGTCGTCGCGCAGCATCCAGTCGACGTCCGGAATGTCCTGGATCATCGGCCGCACGCCGAGGAATTTCGGATGCTGCGCCAGCCGCTTGAGATGCTCAAGATCCGACGGTCTTTCGAAGTCGATCCAACCGACGACACCCGCCACGCTCGGCGTCGCGTCGGCGATGCCTAGCAGGTACTCGCTTTCGTAGACAGTCGCCGCCGCCTGAACGAGAACAGTTTTCGATATGCCGTGCGTGTCAAGGCTCGGCGCCAGATCGGCAGGCGTGTACTTGCGGGCGAGGATGGGATTGTCCATCGGCATCCAGTCATAGTCGCCACGCTTGGGGTCCCAGTAGTGCTGATGGGCGTCGATCATCTCTGCCATCTTGTCCTCACTTGGTCGGGGCGTCCGGATGGATCAGGCCCCGCGCTTTCAGGTCTTTCCACAACGCTGGCGGCACCTCAGCTTCGGCGATCCGGCGGTTGGATTGCATCTGCGCTACGCTCTGGCCGCCGGGAATCACCGAAACAACCGCCGGATGGCACAGCACGAACTGAAACGCCGCCTCGATCAGCGGCACGCCGTGATCGCGGCACACCGCCTCGATCCGGCGAACCCGCTCCAGTATGTCCGGCGGCGCCGGGTCGTAATTGTAGAACGCCCCTTCGACAGGTCCGGTGGCCAGTATCCCGGAGTTGTACGGTCCGCCGACAACGATACCGATGCCCCGCTCCTCGCAAAGCGGCAGAAACGTCTCCAGCGACGCCTGTTCCAGCAACGTATACCGCCCGGCCAGCAGGAACAGGTCGAAGTCGCCACGCTGGGCCAGCGCCTGGCAGGGTTCCCATTCGTTGATGCCACCGCCAAAAGCCCGGATCACCCCCTGGTCGCGAAGTGACAGAAGCGCGTAGTAGCCGCCCGTCATGAACTCCTCGATGCGGGCGTCCATCGCCGCCTTCGAGCCGTGGTTGAAAATGTCGATGTCGTGGGCGTAGAGGATGTCGATGCGGTCGACCCCCAGCCTTTCCAGCGAGAATTCGAGCGAACGCATGACGCCGTCGTAGCTGTAGTCGTAGACCTCCTGCCGGCTCGGCACCTCGAACCACTTGCCGAAGCCGATCCGCTCGTCCGGCGGGCACGCCTTCATCAGCCGCCCGATCTTCGACGACAGGACGTACTCGTCGCGATCCCGGCCGCGCAGGAACCGGTTCAGCCGCGTCTCCGACAGGCCCAGTCCGTAGAGCGGCGCGGTATCGAAATACCGAACG
>JBHHXR010000191.1:0-7228 GCA_046757205.1 Paracoccaceae bacterium | reverse complement strand
GTATTGAAATCATAACGTTGTCAATGATCTCGGGCGGTCTCGTGCAATATTCAGGTTAGCGCGATTACTCAACGACGATAACAAGCTCGTCCAGGCTCGAGAGCTCGTCGCCTGGCCCGGTTGTTGTCTGCATGGCATGCTTATGTAAGGTCGATTCTGGCGGATCCCCCTGAAAGTTGGTACGGTCGTGAAGTAAACGTAAGTCACGGCTCACGCCAGCAGGGGGAAGTTGATGAAGGGCCGAGCTGCAAGTGTCGGGTTCGCGTCGACGGCCGGTATCCTCGCCTTGGGATACCTGCTCGCGTCCGGCGAGCTCATCAACCACGAATTTGCCTACCTGTCGTTGCTGGCCGCATTTGTCCTCAGCGACAGTTCTTTCTGGCCGCGCCGGTCTCACTGACTGCTTTCGTCAGCCCTGCCGGAAGCGTCGACCCGCTCAATGGTTCCGGCGGCATCGAGACGCACCGTCGCAATGCGCGCGGATCGCATTGTCTGCAAGTCTTCCCGCTCGAGAGAGAAGTGCTCGGCAAGCTCGGCATCAGTGACTATCTTACCCGATTGCCGCCGCTCATAAGCTGCGAACCGGTATCGATTGACGGCGGACCACGCCGCCACGACCATGACTATGCAGGCGAACACGAACCCGTACCACCACAGCACGTCTTTCAGGGCGCTGATGCCGCCTGCACGCACCATCACGTCGTACGCAAATTCGAACCCCAGTAACCACGCCGCCAGACTGATGAGCGGAACCCACAGGTAGGAGTACAGCATCCACATTATCCCGGTGGCGATGGCATCGCTGAGGCGCCGCCGGCGCGACAGCAGGTGCGGCGTATCGATACAGAACTTTTCACCGGCCGCAGACATGTCAATCCCCTGCCTGCGGGCGCACGCCCCTGTCCGGGCTGACCCAGATGGCCCGCGTGCCGTCACGTTTGGCAAGGGCCTTCGGTACCGCCACCACGCTGGCCGCCGCGTGGATGACCCAGTAAACCATCGGATACCAGATCATCCAGTAATAGTACTGTCCCAGCTGCCGCGCCTCGTAGCGGCTGTCGATGACCAGGCTGATACCGAATTGCAGAAGGCATGTCGCGCCGAGCACGACGCCGGTCCAGCCCGGCAGGATCGTCGACACCTCGAGCGGCGGCGGTAGATCGAAAAACAGGCCCAGCGACCAGAACAGAAGAATGAATGCCATGACGTAGGCCCAGAACTCGCTCACGATGAGCTCGACTCCGACCAGCCACATGCGGCGATTGCGCCGGGTGAGAAGCTCCCCGAAATGCCTTTTCAGCACCTCGACGCCGCCCTGTGCCCAACGCACGCGCTGGCGCCAGAGACCTGCCAGGGTCTCCGGCATCAGAATGTAACAAAGCGCGTTGGGCTCGTAGCGCACGTCCCACTGATTGAGCTGCAGACTCCAGCTGATATCGATGTCCTCCGTGACCATGTCCAGATTCCAGTAACCCACCGCGTGCAGGGCCGATCTTCGAAAGGCTGCGACCACGCCGGAGACCGTGAATACCCGCCCGTAGATGCGCTGAGCGCGTTTGATCAGGCCGATGATCGACGAAAACTCGCCGACCTGGATTTTTCCGAGCAGGGTCGTTCTGTTGCGGACCCGCGGGTTGCCGGTTACTGCGCCGACCCGCGGTCCCTGCGCGAAATGCCAGACCAGCCACCGCGTCGCGTGGCGCTGGAGTATCGCGTCTCCGTCCACGCACACGAGGATCTCGTTTTTCGACGCGATGGCGCCGACTCGCAGCCCCATGGCCTTGCCCTGGTTGGTCGCATGATGAATCACCCGCAGGCGAGGCGATTCCTCGGCCAGGGTCTCGAGGATCTCTCCGGTGTCGTCGGTGCTCGCATCGTTGACCGCAATGACCTCGAAATCGGGATACTCCTGGTTCAACAGCGCCAGTATCGTTTCCCGAACGTTCCTGGCCTCGTTGTGACACGGAACAATGAAAGTGACACCGGGTGTGTCGGGCAGCAGCGGAGGATTGTCCACCGGCCGCTTCTCGACGTGTTCCCGATAGAAGAAATAGTAGACCGCGCCCGTCATCCACAGGCACGCCATGAACAGCGGGTAGTAGAAGGCGAAATCGAGCAGCGCCGCAATGATCGCATCGAAGCTCACAGTCCCGATCCTCCGGGCGCCTCCGCCAGCGAGATACCGAGACGAAGCTCTCCAATGTCCGGATGCCCGGCGATGAAATCCTCCGGGTAGTAGCCGAGGTGACGAACCCCCTGCGATTGAAGCCGCCACATGGTGGCGCGCAGTCGCGCGTCCGGCTCGCCTTCAGAGGGCCAGCGTGCCTGCAGCTCGAAGATTGTCCGGTCGAGGCCGGATGCCCGTCTGCTCACCTCGGCGACCAGTCGTTCGTAAAAGCGCTCCTCTGCTCTCGCTCCGTCCGCCGCCGGCGTCGCCGTCAGGGCCACGTAATCGTAGGCGTCAAGATACGAGTCGAAGTCCTGTGCAAGGTAGTCCGTCCCGGCCGGTCCGGGCGGCGCGTTCGCAACTAGACTCCTGACTGACTTGAGCTCCGGATGAAACCGACGCGCCCGGGCCAGCAATTCGGCGCTGAGCTCCACCGTGGCCCGCGCCTGCCCGCCGGAGCCTGCGGAGCCGTCCACGCCTTCACCGTCACGAAACACCAGGCCATCGAAATGCGCGTGCGCCGCCAGGTCCTCGTACAGATCGGCGATGCTCTCGCGGGCACCGGCATCGAATGCAGCCGAGCCCGGCAGGGGCAGCCATGCGAAGACCCTGACGTTGGAGCGTGTCCTGAGCTGCCAGGCGACATGATTGAACAGGTCGGCGCGGACCGGGAGATGCCGGTTCGGGAAGTAGGCGGCATCGGCGACACCGTCTCCGTCATCATCCGCGACGGCCCTCAGGAAGACGTGGCTGATCTGAAGCGCCTTGACGCGATCGAGCAGGGTATCCAGCCGGGCTCCGGTCAGCAGCGGATCGGGATCGAATACCGAATCGAGGCCCAATTGCACCATGCGCACGGGCGGGCGCGACCGATCGAGCAACAGCTCTGCGCTGAGATCGCGGATACCCGGGTTGGCGATGGCGAGATGGCGTCCGAGCTGGAGCGTCTCGCCTCGAACGACCGGACCCGGTCCCAGGCCGAGGCCGATGTGCATGCCGTGATGAGCGGCGACCGACGCCGCGGCATCGTTGTAGGCCCCGTACGGCCAGGCAATCATGCGGGGCGGCACCCCGGTTGCAGCGGCAATCGTCGCCACGGAGAGCGCCAGGTCGGCGCCGATTCGGCCCCTGTATTCGGCATCGCTCTCATATGCCGCGCCGTCGTACCCCCGCGTAACGGCCGCTGGTTGCAGGTTGCCCTGCGGATTGCCGCGAATACCGCGATGCAGGTCGTGGCTGTGGGAAGCGATCTCGACCAGGCCGGATTCCTGCATTTCACGGATCTGGCTCCAGTTCAGGAAGTCTTTGCTGGTGAGCCGGCGGCCGGCGTACTCGACGGCGCCTTCCGTCTCGATCCAGCTCGTCACGATGCTGACCACGGCCGGATAACCGAACAGCTTCAGCAGCGGGAAGACCCGGGTGTAGGCGCTGACGAGACCGTCATCGAAGGTGAGCAGGACCGCGTTGCCCGGCAGAGTCCGCCGGCCTTCATGAGCGGCAACGATCTGATCGACGCCGACCGGATGAAAGCCGTGGTCGCGCAGCCAGGTGAAGTGCTCGATCAGATTTCTCGTCGACACGGCATACTGGTCCGGATCGAAGTCCCCCGCGACCTCGTCCTGCACGTCGTGATACGCGATCACGCGATACGCCTGCTCCGCGCCCAGGGCAGGAAGCGTGATCAACAGCAGGATCGGCAGCAAGCGCATCAGAACCTCCCGTTGAAGCCGGCGAGCACGAAGCTCGAGTACTCCCTGCCGCCGTCGTACACGTTGCTGCGGCGGGTAAACCCCAGCCGGGCTTGCCAGCGCTCGTTGAGGTCGGCCCGGAACTCGTAACCCAGACTCCAGATGTCACCGGCATCGAAGCCGGACTGATCGTATTGCCCGAACTCTGCCGTGATCCCGTGCATCAGGCCGAGGCCGTACCGCCGGAACATCAGCCAGTCATTGCGCATTCCGGTCGTCCAGGTGAACCCGCGTCGCGGGCTGAAATAGGCGACGTCGTCCCGGGACCGGTCCTCCAAGCCGAGCTCTCCGATCAGCGTCAGCTTGTAGCCGGGCCGGTTGACCAGCCTTTGTTCGGCGCCGAGGAAAACCGCGCCGCCGGAGTTGCCATCGGAAAGATCCTGATGGCTCAGCGCCGCGCGAAGCGCGGTGGACTCGTGTCTTGCGTACACCGCCCTCAATTCCACAAGCCTGCTGCTCACGCCGACGCGCTCGCCGCGCAGGGGGGTTGCGTCGCTCTCCGTCTCGACGATGCCGCCGATACTCAGGAGATCGCTCAGGCGATAGTCGAACGAAGCGCGCACGCCGGCGTCGCCGCCGCTCCTGTCGGCCGATAGCCGTGCGCGCGCCTGCCAGCGCCCGTAACGGTATTCCATTCCGGCGCCGAGTCGCCGCCGGCGCGCCTCACCCTCGGGAAATTCCGCGAACGCATCATGCGTGTACACCAGGGCCCGGTATCGGCGCGCGATCGGCCGGGACAGCCACACGGCGTCCACGCGGTACTGGTCCTCGCCGAAAGTCTGCCCGCTGCTTTCGCCGGCCCGCGCATCCAGGCTCAGCTCACTGCGCTCGTGCGCCTGCCAGCGTTTCGCAAGGTCTTGCACCGCGCGTTCGTCGCCGTAATGCTCGCTCAACGCCCGCAGTTCCCGTTCGACAGCCAGGTAATCACGACTGTCCAGTCGGGTATGCGCGTAGCCGACGCGAGCCGACAGCCGGTCCGGTTCGACGGCCAGTACCTGCGCGTATTCCGCCAGCGACCGGTCCAGCCAGCCGCGCCAGCGGTACACGTTGGCCAGCTCCTGACGGATGTCGCTGTTGTGCGGGTATCTGGCGCGGAGCTGCTCGAAGTATTCCTGAGATTCCGCGAGTCGGTCCGCGTATGCCCGCGCCAGTCCGGCCAGAACGGCAGCCTGCAGGTATGTCTCGTTGCCTTTCACCACCGCGGAGCCGGTGACCTGCCTGGTCGGATCGAGTCCCGCGAGCAATGACTCGGCGAGACCGAGCGCGCGCCCGGGCTGGTGCAGGTCGGAGTAGGCGAAGAACAGCTGGACTTTGGCGTCCGTGTCGTCCGGGTCCTGCGCCAATGCCAGCGCCAGCACGCGGGTTGCCTGTTCCGGCTCACGTTCGTGGAGATAGGCTCTGCCGACTTCCCGCAACACGTAGGCCGGAACGTCTTCGGGATCGGCGGCCAGGGCCTCGAAGTCCGCGATGGCCTCGGGCATGCGCAGGCGATCCGTCAGCGCCACGATGCGATCGTAGCGAAGGCGAAGACGTACCGCCGGGTCCAGGTCGGGGCGTGCCAGCAGTGCGTCGATGTGCGCCAGCGCCCGGTCGGTGCCTTCATGTCGACGGGACGGCGGGTACGCCGTCTGTGCGCCGTGGCGGACCTCGAGCGCCGCCACGTCCGCTTCGAGTTGTACGACCTCCTCGTCATCGAGGATCCCCGGGTGCTCGCGTGCAAGCGCCAGCGCCTCCGACGGCAGCAGCGCCATGCGCAGCAACAGCGCCTTTCCCCGTAACGCGGCCCTGTTCCCCGGCGCCGCTTCCAGTACGCCCTGGTACCTTGCCAGGGCCTCCATGAAGCGCCCCTGCCGCTCGCAGACATAGGCCTCGGTCAGTCGCAGCCGCACGGCGTTCCTCTGATCATCGGGCGCCGCCGAGATCGCCAGCCATGCCTCACCCGGCTTCCCTGCATCGGCGTGCGTCATCGCAAGCCCGAGCCTCGCGTCCAGATCGGCGGCGTCGCGGCCGACCAGGATCGAGTACCAGCTTGCCGCGCTGTCGAATTCGCGCATGTTGCGCGCCGACTTCGCGACCGCGCTGAGCACGTAAGCCGGGGCGGCCCCGAGATCGATGAGCTTCGCGTTTCGCAGGACCCGGTCATCCTGACCGGCCCATGCCAGGACCACGGTCTCGTCGTAGAGCAGCCGCAAATCATCGGGATCGGCCTCGCGCAGCGCCCAAAGGATGCCCAGGGCTTCATCAAACTCACCGCTACGGGCAAGATCGATGGCTTCATCGTGCGACCGCGGCGGAGGGTCCGGCCCGGCGGCAGCCGAAGCAGGGAAACCCGCCCCCGCGGAGATCAACAGCAGGACATATCCGGAAATGCGCATGTTCAGTGCCGGGGAAAAAGCGGCACAGGAGCGCCACCCAGCGGCAGCCATCCCGCTCCTCGCCCCCAAAGTGATCAGCTAAGTTACGGAAAAGTTTAGATTTCCGGGATATTGCACAGAAGGTAGGGCGTCACAATCCGGCGCTTTTTATTGTCAAATGTGACGCAGTACATGGCATTGGGCATGCTCGAGCAGCGTTGAAACCGCTTGCTCCTGCGCAAGTAATGCCCTGTCGATCCGCGGATCCCGCATCATCGGACCCGGGTCGGGCAACGAGCTTCAGCCGGAGGACAGACAGCACCGAAACAGACTGCCGATGGTTGCCGTGTCAGACGCTGATCCCGGCCTCGACACGGTGCCGGCAAGCAGCCCGACCGATATGGAAGAGACGAAAGGCGATACTTGGCATGCATATCATGCGGGCGACGCGGCATCCGGGACATCTTACAGCCCAGTTCGATTGCCCCTGAGTCACCACGCGATCCTGTTGCAGAGTAACTACGTAATCCGATACGGCATTTGCGTATTGCCGTCCGAATAGATAGACCCCTAGGCTGCAGTAGCAGCAATCGCTCAAGCTTAACGATGTAAACGCCCTATGAACTACGACACGATTTTCGTCGGTACGGGCCGCTTGCCTTCGAGGTTCGCGCGTCCACCTGTGCTGATTAACGAACCATGCAGACGGCGCCTTATCCAACCCGACTTTGAGCGGCGAGACACGGCGCTTGCGCGCTTATCGATTCGCTTCCTCAAGGTATTGGGAATCCGGGCACGATCAGAGCCCGATGACCGACCCCTGATCAAAGAGGCCGGGACCCTGCGTACCTCAGCGACAAAATCAAGGTTAGATGAGACCGATGAATATGTCTGACGTAAACGCCTTCGAGAAAGTCGCCGCGACGTTGAGTTTCACAAAGGCCGCCAGGCTGGTTGGT
>JBHHXR010000190.1:0-7245 GCA_046757205.1 Paracoccaceae bacterium | reverse complement strand
CGGGCGATATCTCGTCCGTGGTAACCGTGTGGAGAAGATCGCCCTCGCCGCTCATGGCCCGAGACTAACGGTGTGAACGCGGGGTGTTAACCCTGTAAATCGCTTCGCGCTCCCGCCGCAGGACGGGCGCCGTTCAACCGCCTTCCCGCGTCTCCATCTGCCGGTAGAAATCGCCAAGCGTCTTGCCGCGTTCCGGCCGGAACCGTTCGCCAGTATCCGCCATCGTACCGATGCGGTCGAGCCGGAACATCCGGAAGTCATCGCGCAGTTCGCACCAGCCGACCAGCGTCCAGACCTTTCCCCAGAACCACAGGCCAAGCGGGCGGACGGTACGTTCGCTGGGCGCATCCGCAGCGTCGCGATAGGCGATCCGCAGCCGCCGTCGATCCTCGACCGCCCGTTCGAGCGTATCGATCCGGTCGCGCAGCTCTCCGGTCATCTCCGGCGCGAAGGCGTGTATCTGAACCGCCTCCGCACGGGCCCGCTCGGGCTCCGGCAGCACCGCGCCGATCTTCACCAGCGCCTCTTCGGCGGCCCGCGCCATCGAGGCGCCGCCCCAGGCCCGGATCAGCCGCGCCCCGGCCACCAGGGCGACGATTTCGTCGCGGGTAAACATCAGCGGCGGCAATTCGAACCCTTGGCGCATCACATAACCGACGCCGGCCTCGCCATCTATCGGCACGCCGGCCGACTGCAGATCGGCGATGTCGCGATAGACGGTGCGTTCCGAGACCTCCAGCCTCTCAGCCAGACGCCGGGCGGTGACAAGCCGACCGCCCCGCAGATACTGAACGATCTGGAACAGGCGGTCGGCCCGGCGCATCAGGCCGAAAACAGCCCGAGCGAATTGCCGTCGGGATCCCTGGCGTAGGCAAAGCGTCCGACCGGGATTTGTATCGGCTCGCTCAGCACCTCGCCGCCGGCGTCCCTCACCCGCTGCATGGTGTCCTCCAGCGCGTCCGGGCAGGCCAGATGAACGGTCGGCCCCGAGCCGTCACCGGCCGGCGTGCCCTCGTAGATGTGCCCGGCGACACCGCCCGGCGTCGCGGTCGGGAAAATGGCGGTCACATCCGGCCCCATCTCCATCTTCTCCAGTTCGGTCCGGAAAACGCGCCCGTAAAAGGCGATGCCCTTGTCGAGATCGGAGACCGGAATCTCCGTCCAGACGGCGAAATTGTTCGGTTTGAAAGTCATGGCTGTTGCTCCTGTTGATAGCCCAGGAGCGCGGTATGGCATACCCCTCCTGACACCTTTGTGTCAGGAGGGTTACCCGTTCATGGGATTTGCCTTGCGACCGAAACGATGACGCGTCTGATCGCGAGGACAAACGAGCAAGTGTTGCCCCGGTTCCGGGACAACGCTTTGTTCAAATCACATTCCCAGCGACGCCTTGTACAGCGCAATCTGGCTTTCCCGCCCGATCTGGTCGGTCAGCTTCTCCCAGGCCGCCGCTATGGCGTCGGCGCCTTCCTGCGCAGAGCCGTACTGGCCGGCATAGGTCTTGGCCAGTTCGTCCTCGGCAACCGAATAATACTGGAAGATGCCCGGAATACGCGGCTCGATGGCAGCGTTCGGGTGGTTGTAGCTGTCCGCCTCGGACGCGAGGTAATCGGAGATGAACCCCTCGTCGTAACCGGCGCCCACCCACTCGGAAATATTGAAGTGCGAGTTCCGGTAGGGCTGGAAGCCCGACGGATAGGCCGAGGCCCAGAGCGAGATGTCCTTGCCGCCCAGATGGGCCGCAGCCGACCACGCCGCCTTCTGCTTCTTGGCGTCCGCTTCGACCCGCGCCATGACGTAGATGCCCCAGCCGATATAGGCCATGTTCGGCGCGAAGTTGGGACCGGAGGCAAGTTTCTCCCACTTGCCGGCGTTGTGGTTCCACACGTCGTCGGAGCCCGGCAGGATCGAGAAGCCGGTGACCTCGCCGACAACGGACGTGTCAGAAGTCCTCGCGTTGGAGCCGATATCGCCCCACCAGCTCAGCATGGCGCCGGTGCCGGCGAGGAACTGCTGGAACCCGGTGGTGCCGGGATCGGCGTTGATCTGGTCCGGCGGCTGGCTGTCGAGCACATCGAGCACATCCTGAATGGCCCGCACCCAAGCCGCGTTGTTGACACGAGGCTTCATGGTATCCGGGTCGAACAGGAATGCCGGATCGTCGGGGTGCTTGGCGTAGGCCGTTGCGCGCGAGCCGAGGAAGTAGAAGCCGAAGCCGCCCCAGCCCTTCAGCGGGTCGAGATAGCCGTAGGCATCCAGCCCCAGCAGCGGGTCCTTCTTGCCCTTCAGGAACTTGGTGTGCTTCTGCACCATCTGCCACGTGGTCGGCACTTCCCAAGGGCTGCCATCGCCTTCGGACGCCCAGGCCGATGCCAGTTCCTCGCTTTCGTAATAGTCGGTGCGGTAGTTGAAGTTGTGGCAGTCGCCGTCGATCGAGATGCGGTAGGTCTTGCCGCCCCAGGTGCCGACCGGCGCCTGCAGGTAACCCACATAGTCGTCCATCTCGATCTGGTCCTTGACCCAGCCCGGCATTTCGGATGCCAGCCCCTTGCCCAGCACGTCGCCCTCGAACGGCGCGCCCATCTCGATGATGTCGAAATCGACGGTGCCGGTGGCGATCGATTGCTGGAGCCGCGCGTTGTAGTCGGCCTGCGCCAGGTCGATCCACTGGATCTTGGCGCCGGTATAGGCCTCCCACGGCTTCAGGAAACCGCGGAACAGGAAGTTGTGCAGGTTCTGGTTGTTGAGCCCCATGAAGGTCAACTCGACACCGGCGAACTCGCCTTCTGCAACGCGCTCTTTGGTCGGGCCGAGGGTAAGAGCGCCGACTTTCTGCCAGTCGGCATCCGTCGGCGAACCGACACCGACGCCGGGGATCTTCAGGATTTCCGCACGCACGCCTGACTGCGCGGCGCCGAGCCGCGGCATCGAAACGACAGCGGCCGCGGCGGCGGATGTCTGGAGCATCCGGCGGCGGCTCATCTGCGCCGACATCAGGCGATTGAAGATATTAACTCTCATGGTCGTTCTCCCCAAGGTTGCTTTGTATCAGGCGGGTTGATCCGTGCGTGGGCAGGCGGCCGCCCCTGGGCCGAAACCCGGCCTGGCGTTCATCCCTGAAATTACCTGCTGCATGATGTCCCCACTGGTGCGCCAAGTATGAACCAACTTGGCAACAAGTCAACAAAATCAGCGGTAGTAAATCGATAGAATTCAACAGGCTGACTTGTAGCGTGGACAGGGCCGACGTGCTGGGTTACGACTTCGACAAGAAATTCTCGGGGAGCAACGATGGCCGAGGTATCGATCCACGACCTGCGGAAATCTTTCGGCTCGACGGAAGTTATTCACGGCGTCGACCTGACGATCGGGGACGGTGAGTTCGTGGTCCTGGTCGGTCCTTCCGGTTGCGGAAAATCCACTCTGCTGCGGATGATTGCCGGCCTCGAAAGCATCACGGCCTGCCAGATCAGGATCGACGAGCGCGTGGTGAACAATCTGCCGCCGGCGGAACGCGATATCGCCATGGTGTTCCAGTCCTACGCGCTCTACCCGCACAAGACGGTGGCCGCCAACATGGGTTTCGCGCTGAAGCTGCGCAAGGCGGAAAAATCCGACGTGCGGCAGCGCGTCGAGCAGGCGGCAGAGATACTCGGGCTCACCGAATACCTGAACCGTTATCCGCGCCACCTGTCGGGCGGCCAGCGGCAACGCGTCGCCATGGGCCGTGCCATCGTGCGCGACCCGCAGGTCTTCCTGTTCGACGAGCCGCTTTCCAACCTCGACGCCAAGCTGCGCATCCAGATGCGCACGGAGATCAAGGAACTGCATCAACGGCTGAAGACCACGACGATTTTCGTCACCCACGACCAGATCGAGGCGATGACCATGGCCGATCGGATCGTGGTCATGGATAACGGCAGGATCGAGCAGGTCGGAACCCCGATCGAGTTGTTCGACAATCCGCGCAACATCTTCGTCGCCACCTTCATCGGATCGCCGGCGATGAACCTGATCGAAGGCACTACCCGGCTGGGCGACACGCCGCATGTGGAAGCAGGCGATCTGCGCCTGCCGCTCGCCAACGGCGCCGCATTCGAAGACGGCAGGCCCGTCAGCTACGGCATCCGCCCCGAACATCTCGAACTGTCGGATGAAGGGATCCCTGCCCGGGTCGCGGTGGTCGAGCCGACGGGGTCCGAAACGCTGGTTTTTTTCCGCGTCGAAGGCCGCGAACTCGTCGCGCTCTTTCGCGAGCGTCACGCCTTCACGCCGGGCGAAACGGTAAAGTTGCGCCCGCGGCCAGAGCTTGCCCATGTCTTCGACCGGGAGACGGGGCTGCGGCTTTAGTCATGCTGCCGTCGGCGACCCTGAAACGGCGGCAGCGAAATTAGATTGTGCCGGGCGGGGCTCGGCAATAGGTTTTTCCGTGTCGGTGGCCGCTGGCTTCCGGCCTTGCAAGCTGAATGGGGGACGACATGCTCAAGGGTATCAATCCGCTTCTCAACGCCGAAGTCCTGCGCGCGCTGCGCGCCATGGGCCACGGCGACGACCTGATCATCGCGGATACCAACTTCCCGTCCGATTCGGTGGCCCGTCAGACGCGGATCGGCAAGGTGCTGCGCATCGACCATCCCGCCGCCGCCGTCGTCGAGGCCGTTCTGTCTGTCTACCCGCTCGACACTTTCACCGACGACGCCGCCGCGCGCATGGAAATCGTCGACGCCCCTGACGAAATCCCGCCAGTGCAGGCCGAGGTGCAGGCCAGGATCGACGCCGCCGAAGGCAGGCACTGGCCGATGATCTCGATCGAACGCTACGCCTTCTACGAACGGTCGAAAAAGGCCTACGCCGTCATCCAGACCGGCGAACGGCGGTTCTACGGCTGCTTCGCCTTTCGCAAGGGCGTGGTCCCGCCGGACGCGTAGGAGGTTGCCTGCATGACCGGAAAAATCGTCATCCTCGGTGTCTTCGTCGCCGACACTTCCTACCGCGCCGACCGCGCACCGCGCATGGGCGAAACCATTCTCGGCAACAGTTTCAAGCTGGGCCCGGGCGGCAAGGGCTCCAACCAGGCGGTCGCCGCCGCGCGGCTCGGCGCCGATGTCAGCTTCCTGACCCGTCTTGGGAAAGACCCCTTCGCCGACATGGCGCTCAACACCTGGCGCGAGGCCGGAGTGAAACCGGTGGTAACGCAGAGCGACGACAGCTACACCGGCGCCGCCTATATCTTCGTCGAGGAATCGACCGGCGACAACGCCATCATCATCTGCCCGGGCGCCGCGTCGCTGATCTCGCCGGCCGATGTCGACGCCGCCGCCGGGCTGATCCGCTCCGCCTCGGTGTTCATCACCCAGCTCGAACAGCCGATGGACGCCGCCATGCACGCGTTGAAAACGGCAAGGGCGGCGGGCGTCACCACCATCCTCAACCCCGCTCCGGCGAACACCCTGCCGGACGGAATGCTGGCGCTTTGCGACTATGTGACCCCGAACGAAACCGAGACCGAGGAACTGACCGGCGTGCCCGTGGCAACGGTGGAAGATGCCCGCAAGGCAGCGGCAGTATTCCTGCAAAAGGGCGTAGGCGCGGCGGTCATCACTCTTGGCGAACGCGGCGCACTTTATCACTCGGCGGACCAATCCGTGATGGTCCCGGCCTGCGACGCCGGCCCTGTCGTCGAAACCACCGGCGCCGGCGACGCCTTCAACGGCGGGTTCGCCGCCGCCCTCGCCGAAGGCGCCGCGCCCGCCGACGCCGTGCGGCTTGGCTGCGCCGCGGCGGGTATTTCGGTAACCCGCCCGGGCACCGCGCCGTCGATGCCAGGCCGCGCGGAAGTCGAGGAACTGATGGCGCGCCTGCCGTAGACCGACCGATGGAACCCGGAGACCGGGAGAACGAGAAATGGCTTCCGAAAAGACCCGGATCGTCAGGCTTCATCACGACGACAACGTCGCCGTGGCCGCCATCGGGCTGCCCGCACGAACGCAATACGAAGGTCTGGCGCTCGCCGGGCCGGTTCCGCGCGGGCACAAGTTCGCCCTGCACGCCATCGCGGTTGGCGAGCCCATCCGCAAATACGGACAGATCATCGGCGAAGCTTCGCGACCGATAGCGCCGGGAGAGCACGTCCACACCCAAAACTGCCGGATGTCGGAGCCGTCGCTCGACTACGCGACCGGAAGCCGCCTTTCCGACGTTCGGCTGGTGCCGGAGGCCGAGAGGCGGACGTTTCTCGGCTTCCGCCGGGCCGGCGGAAAGGTCGGAACCCGAAACTACATAGGCGTGCTCACCTCGGTGAACTGTTCCGCCACCGTCGCCCGGCAAATCGCCGGCGCGGCGCAGGCCGGCGGTCTGGCGAACGCCTGTCCCAACGTCGACGGGGTGGTCGCCCTGACTCACAACACCGGATGCGGCATGGCCGACTCGGGGGATGGTTACGAAGCGCTTGAGCGCACCATCTGGGGCTACGCCGTGCACCCGAATTTCGCCGCCGTTCTCATCGTCGGCCTCGGCTGCGAAATGCTCCAGATAGAGCGTATCAAGCGCGCCTACGGCCAGCAGGAAACCGCGCATTTCCGCTCCATGACCATTCAGGGGGAGGGCGGAACGCGCAAGACGGTGGAGCGTGGCCTCGCCATCCTGAAGGAAATGCTCGCCGATGCGGACCGGGCGGAACGCAGCTCGGTACCGGTTTCCGAAATCGTCGTCGGCCTGCAATGCGGCGGCTCGGACGGCTATTCCGGCCTTACCGCCAACCCCGCCCTCGGCGTCGCGTCGGACATGATCGTCGCCCAGGGCGGCACGACGATCCTGTCGGAAACGCCTGAGATCTACGGTGCCGAGCACCTGCTGACCCGCCGCGCCGTGTCACGCGAGGTCGGGCAAAAGCTGATCGACCGCATCCGCTGGTGGGAAGACTACACCGCGCGCAACCTCGGCGAGATGAACAACAACCCCTCGCCCGGCAACAAGGCGGGCGGGCTGACGACGATCCTTGAAAAATCTCTGGGCGCGGCAGCCAAGGGCGGATCCGCCCCGCTCGCCGGTGTCTACAAATATGCCGAGCCCGTCGACACGCGCGGCTTCGTCTTCATGGACTCCCCCGGCTTCGACCCGGCCTCCGTCACCGGCCAGATCGCCAGCGGCGCCACCCTGATCTGCTTCACTACCGGGCGCGGCTCGGCTGCAGGCTACAAGCCGGTGCCGTCGATCAAGCTGGCGACCAATTCCGACATCTACGCG
>JBHHXR010000189.1:0-7289 GCA_046757205.1 Paracoccaceae bacterium | reverse complement strand
GTGCTCCGCCTTCCGGGTGCCGATCGCCCGGCTGGCGGCGGCACAGGCGACGATTCTGAGCGCCGGGGATTCGCCCGGCGCGGAGGCCGGAATCGCGGCGGGTCGCCCGGAACGCGAGTAGCGCCGCCGCCGCGCGCCGGCGGAGTTCCCCGGATTCCGGCTGAATCCTGCCGAATTCGCGCGGCCCCGGCTCTGCCGTGGCGAATCCTTGAATCCACAGGAAATTGAACCATTTGTGACCGGACTCTGATTTTCCGGATGCGGCCGGACCCTGCTGCGGGACCGGCAAGGCGCTGGACAATAAGGACAAATCGTATGTGCGCTGGCCTTGCTATGTTAAAAAGTACGCAGGGCGCCCTGCCTGATCCACGGGCGTCCGGACTCTTGTCGGCGGTGGGGCCATGAAGATGAAAATCATACCGATCAGGTTCGCTGCAGGCGTTGCGGCGGCACTGGCCGCGTTCGTACCCGTGTACGGCGTGGCGAACGGGGAAATCTCCTCCAAGTCACCGAATTATTCGGTGGAACTGCAGGTGCGCGAGCAGATCTCCGAGATGCTGGCGCAGGAAAAATCGGCGCTGAGGGACGTGGTGGTGCCCGATGCCGACCGCCGCCAGCAACTGCTCTCGCTCGACGAGCAGGCGGTGTTTCCGGACCGGATGCTTGTGACCTCTGCCTCGGCGCGCCGGACGCTGATGTCCGGGCGCAGGTCCCGGTCGGGCGGGCTGTTCAACCTCTTCCGGGTCCGTCCGGCCGAGGAAATCGGCAAGAGCTATCTCGACCGGCTGCCGCAGGCCAGCGGCGGGCCGGAATTCGACTGCCTCGCCGAGGCGCTGTATTTCGAGGCGCGCGGCGAAACCGTCAAGGGCCAGATGGCGGTGGCCGAGGTGATCCTGAACCGCAAGCTGTCGCCGTCCTTTCCCAATACGATCTGCGGTGTGGTCCGGCAGGGCGCGACGCGACGGAACGCCTGCCAGTTCTCCTATTACTGCGACGGCCGCAAGGAAGTGATCGCGGAAAAGACCGCGTATGAGCGGGTCGCCAAGATCGCCCGCCTGATGCTTGACGGGTACCGCCCGTCGATCACCGAGGGGGCGACGCACTATCACACGCTCACGGTTCAGCCGAGGTGGGCGAGTCGGATGCTGCGCACCGCGACCATCGGCGATCACGTCTTTTACCGGCAGCCGGCCAAAGTCAGCCAGCGTTGAAGCATCGCGGCCGCGCGACAAAAAAAGACAGGCCCCGAAAGGCCTGTTGCGAGGTCGACGATGAAGCCGTGTCGGACCGGGTGTCCTCCTAGTCCGCGAAATTCTGGGTCAGATAGACCGTGCCGCAGGCGGCGCCGGCCTGGTTGATGCCGAGGCCGGTACCTACCCGGCCGAAAGAACGGTTCAGGATGTTGTGCCGGTGCCCGGCGGAATTCATCCACGCGGTGACAGCCGATTTCGCCAGGCTGCGGTAGGTGTGGCGCGGAACCGGTTGCCTGGTGTCGGCGTAGCGCATGTTGCAACTTGTCGCCGCCTTGATCAGGATCGCCCGGCCGGTGAGCTGGTAGAGTTTCCGCTGCGCGATGTTTTCGCCCGCGGTACGGAACCTGACGCCGGCCTTGGAGAGCCGGTCGGCCATGGACCTTTGTCCTCTGACCGGCGATTTGTGAGAGAAGAAATTTCGCCTGGCCATGCTGGAACTGTGACCGGCGGCCGCCTGTTGCAGTCGCGCGTCGGGCTGCAACGGCGACAGGCCACGGCGGCAACGCTCGACATTGAGGAAATACGTAACCGCAAGACTCAGCCGCTTCTGGTCTGGCCGGGAGGCATTCACCGGGCGGTCGAACGACTGGTCAAGAACCCGAACCGGCCCGCAGGCACGAACCGACGCCTCGGACGGCGCGGCGGCGGACAGAGCGAGCAGGGTTGCGGATATCAGGCTGAAAACTCGAAACGCAGAAATCGGACTATCCTCCATGTGCATTCACATGGCAGGCCCCCTCTGCCGTAACATTCCTTTCCTGGCCCTCGATCCGGCACCAAATCCGGAAAACTCCCCGGGCCCTGTAGTCAGCAACTTCGAAAAGGTAGCGCAGACTCGTGGCGAAACTGTGGCAGCGCCACCGCCGCCTTTTTCGGCCGGGCGTCGTTGCCGCACGCCGAGGCGTCGCCTTTTTGCAGGGTTGCGCGCCACCGGTTGTACCATTACGTGGAGCGACGATCTGAGGGGATGCGGGCATGGACGAGACGACACTGGCTTTCGAAGCGCCGCACGTGCGCGCCGTGGCGACGGGCGGTTCCGACCCGCTCGACCGGATTTCGGTAAGGGACCACGTCCGTGACGTGGAGATCGGGGCTTTCAAGTCGGAACGGGGTGTTACCCAGCGCATCCGGTTCAACGTCGTACTGGAGGTCTCGCGTCACACCGCGGCGCAGGACGACGACGTCGACAAGGTCATATCCTACGACACCATCGTGGAGGCAATAGACAATATCCTCGGAACCGAACGGGTGAACCTTCTGGAAACCCTGGCCGAGCGCGTGGCCGAGGGCTGCCTGGAGGACGCGCGCGCCGTGCGGGTCTTCGTTCGCATAGAAAAGCTCGACCGGATACCGGGGTCGCTCGGTGTTGAGATCGTGCGGGCGAAAACCCACGGCGAGCCGCGGATCGGGGCGGTGGCGGCGCCGCTGGCGCAGAGCGAAACCCGGCCGCATCCGCGCGTCGTCTTCATGACCAATGACGTGCTGTACTCCGACAGGGCATCGCGCTGGATCGATGCCGTCGTCGCCGGCGGCGTTCCGGCGATCATCTGCCTGGAGGCGCGCGTGACAGAGGGTGTCTCGGCGGCCGGACAGGCGGCGCGGCAGATCGGCCTGCTGTCGATCGAACAGAATGCCTGGGCGCTGGCGGGGCGCGACCCGCGCTGCGTCGTTGTCGACAGCCGCACCGAGCTGGACTGGGCGATGAAGCACGGACAGGTTGCCGTGTGGGCACCGTTCAAGATCGTCAACAATGCGGTCGAACCGCCCGAGGCGGACGCGACGCGGCCCGCCGAACTGGCCCTTTGGCTGGCTCGCGAGTTCGAGGCGGCCGAGTTTGTCGCGCTGGGCTCGGGCGCAGCCCGTGGCGAAGACGGCCTCGCCTGCCGGGAACTGGACCCGGCGCACCCGGAACTGCTTGACGGCGCGGGCTGAGGTGACGCGTGGCGCGGATCGTCTTCGATCTTGACGGCACCCTGGTCCACAGCACGCCGACGCTTTGCGCTGCCGGTAACCGGCTGCTGGCCGAATTGGGACGCGGACCTGTAGCGCCGGGCGACTATGCCGGTTTCGTCGGGCACGGCATGGCGCACCAGGTCGGATCGCTGCTGAAACACACGGGCGGAATACCGGCGGAGGGTTTCGACGCGTGCCTCACCCGCTTTCGCGAAATCTACGACGCCGACCCGGTGACGGGAACGGAGGTCTACGACGGCGTCCCGGCGTGCCTGGAAGCGCTTGCCGCCAGCGGCCACAGGCTTGGGGTCTGCACGCAGAAACCCTCTGCGCCGACGCGGGGCATACTGGAAGCGACCGGACTGGCGCCGTTCTTGTCCGGCGTCACCACCGGCGACAGCCTCGACGTTCTCAAACCGGAACCGGCGATGCTGGAACACACGGCCGCGCAAATGGGCGACGGGCCGCTGATCTTTGTCGGCGACAGCGAAACCGATGCCCTGACCGCCGCCAGCGCCAAGGTGCCGTTCCTGCTCCATGTCAACGGCTACCGGCAGGCGCCGGTCGCCGAGATACCGCATGACGCGGCGTTCGACAGTTTCGGCGAATTGCCGGAACTTGTCGCGCGGACCGTGGTCGCGGCCTGAACCCGGAGGGCGACGTGCGGGACTATTTCCGGCCGATCGTTCAAAGCGATACCTTGCGCCCCGACGGGGCATTGCCCCTGGCCGGCGGCCGGTTGTGGTTTGCCCATGCCGAGCGTCTGAACCGGTCCGGCGTTTGCCAACCGGTTCCCGCGCGAGATGTGCCGGAACCGCTGCAAGCGGCGATTTGCAGCCCCCGCGCCGATATCTGCGGGCTCTCTCTGGATCGGCCGCGGTTGATGGGCGTTCTCAACGTGACGCCGGACAGCTTTTCCGACGGCGGTCGCTTCAACACGCCGGATGCTGCGTTGAAACGGACCCGGCAGATGGTTAAGGATGGCGCGGAAATAATTGATATCGGTGGAGAATCGACTCGTCCCGGCGCCGACGAAGTTGGCATCGAGGAAGAATTGCAGCGAACCATTCCCGCAATCACCGCGCTTCGCGCGGCGGGTGAAAAGGTGCCGATCTCCATCGACACGAGGAAGGCTGCCGTGGCGCGTGAGGCAATTTCCTTCGGCGCTCGATTTCTCAATGACGTCAGCGCGCTGAGTCACGATTCGGATTCGCTTCGAACCGCCGCCTCGCTCCGCGTTCCGGTCTGTCTGATGCATGCCGCGGGCGATCCGAAAACCATGCAGGACGATCCACGCTACCAGAACGTCCTGCTGGATGTATTTGATTTTCTTGAAAAAAGGATAGAAGCCTGCGAGGCGGCCGGCATCGCGCGCTCGCGAATCGTCGTCGATCCGGGGATCGGTTTCGGCAAGACGCTGGCACACAACCTGGCGCTGCTGCGCGGGCTGTCGCTGTTTCACGGGCTCGGCTGTCCGATCCTTCTTGGCGCCTCGCGGAAAAGGTTCATCGGAGAGATCGGCGGCGAGCCGGCGGCGGACCGCCGTGGGCCGGGCTCCGTCGCTGTGGCGCTTGAAGCGGTGCGGCAAGGAGTGCAGATTGTGCGCGTGCACGACGTCGCCGAGACGGCGCAGGCGGTGGCTGTCTGGTGGCGATTGGTTTCAGGCTGACGGGATATTTCATGACTCGCAGGTTTTTTGGGACGGACGGCGTTCGGGGGCGGGCCAACAGGCATCCGATGACGGCGGAAATGGCGCTGAAGCTGGGGATCGCGGCCGGCCGGCATTTCACCAACGGCAACCAGGCGCATCGCGTGGTGATCGGCAAGGACACCCGCCGGTCGGGATATATGCTGGAAAACGCCATGACGTCGGGGTTTGCCTCGGTCGGCATGAACGTGTTCCTGCTCGGCCCGGTGCCGACGCCGGCGGTCGGCATGCTGGTGCGCAGCCTGCGCGCCGATATCGGGGTGATGATCTCGGCCTCGCATAACCCCTACGAGGACAACGGCATCAAGTTCTTCGGACCGGACGGTTTCAAGCTCTCCGACGAGGCGGAGCACGACATCGAGCGTCTGCTGGAGGAACCGCCGGAACTGGCCGAGCCGGGCCGGATCGGCCGCGCCACGCGGATCGACGACGCCATCGGCCGTTACATCGAATTCGCCAAGATGACGTTTCCGCGCAAGCTGTCGCTCGACGGCCTGAAGATCGTCATCGATTGCGCCAACGGCGCGGCCTACAAGGCGGCGCCGGTGATACTGTGGGAACTCGGCGCCGAGGTGATCCCGGTGGGCGTGAAACCGGATGGCTACAACATCAACAAGGACTGCGGATCGACCGACACCGCCGCCGCGTCCGCAGCGGTGCTGGAACACGGCGCCGATATCGGGCTCTGCCTCGATGGCGATGCCGACCGGCTGATGGTCATCGACGAGACCGGCAGGGTGGCCGATGGCGACCAGTTGATGGCGCTGATCGCCGGCCGCTGGGCCGACGAGAACCGGCTTGCCGGCAACACGCTGGTCACCACGGTGATGTCCAATCTGGGGCTGGAGCGGCATCTGTCGGGGCGCGGGCTGAGCCTGCTGCGGACGGCGGTGGGCGACCGGTACGTCGTCGAGGCCATGCGTGCCGGCGGCTTCAATCTCGGCGGCGAGCAGTCGGGCCATATCGTCCTGCGCGACTACGTGACCACCGGCGACGGGCTGATCGCCGGCTTGCAGATGCTGGCTGCGCTGGTCGATTCGGGCGAGCCGGCCAGCGAACTGACGCGGGTTTTCGAACCGGTCCCGCAATTGCTCAGGAACGTCCGTTTCGCCGACGGGACCGATCCCCTGGATGCGCTGCCGGTCAGGCAGGCAATCGCGGAGGGCGAGGCCACGCTGGGCGAAAAAGGCCGCCTGCTGATCCGGAAGTCAGGCACCGAACCGTTGGTGCGCGTGATGGGCGAGTGCGAGGACCGCGAACTGCTGGAGCGCGTCGTCGGTTCGATCAGCGACGCCGTCGCGGCGGTCTGACCGAGCCGCTTGCGGTTCAGGCTCCGGTTTTCACCCGGTGCCGGCGGAGCGGCGCCTGAGCCGCCGCGAGACCGGCCAGAATGAGCGCGAGCGCCGCGAAAAACTGCGGCGGCAGGCTCTCGCCGAGAACCACCAGACCGATGACGACAGCCCACACCGGCACCTGGTAATTTACCAGTCCCAAAAAGGAAGGCCCGGCCGACTTTATGACGAACACCAGCATCACCGTCGCCAGCGCGGTCGGCAACAGGCCGAGATAGAGGATGCCGCCGAGCGCGAGCGGCGGTGGCGCGCCGGGCACCCCTTCGGTGACAAGTGCCAGCGGCATCAGCAACAGCGTGGCGATCAGCACGGCGGCGGCGCTGAACGACAGCAGATGCCCCGGCGGCGTCAGCCGGGTGATGATCGCGCCGGTAGCGTAGCAGCACGAGGCGGCGATGCAGGCCAGCCTCGCGGTATTGGAAAGGGCGTCGTCGCCGATCAGCGTGAAGCTGCCCGGCCCGATCAGGGTGACGACACCGGCAAACCCGACCAGAAAGCCGATGCTCTTGCGCCGCGTCAGCACCTCTCCGGGCACGAAGACGTGCGCCAGTGGCAGGATCAGAAGCGGCACCACGGCCATCGTGACGCCGGCGAAAGCAGACGTCACATGCAACTGGCCCCAGCTCAGCAGGCTGAAGGGAATGGCGTTGGAAAACAGGGCCATCCCGAAACAGTGCAGCCATATTCGGCGGCCGGTTGCGGTGCGGTGATCGGGCAGGCCGTGACCTGTGGCGAACGCGACGACCAGAAGGACGGCGGCGGCGATGGCGATGCGCAGGGCGGCGATGGTCAGGGGGCCGAAACCGTCAAGCGCCAGCTTGGTGCCGAGAAACGATGCGCCCCAGATCAGGCCGAGAAGGATAAGCAGAACCCAGTTGAGCGCGGTCGGCCGCGCCGGTCCGGCCGCCTGTGCGGTTGCCGCCATGTTCTTCTTTCCCCGTTCGCCCGGCAGTTTCCGGCCACCGGCAAAATGGCGACGAACCGTCCGCGGGGGCCGGCGGGGGGCGGGTCCCGCGCGCGGGG
>JBHHXR010000188.1:0-7327 GCA_046757205.1 Paracoccaceae bacterium | reverse complement strand
CTCAGACGCCCGGACACGACGCACCGAAACCGGCGGCGGCTGTCGCCGGCGCGGCCGGAAAATGCCAGATGTCCCGGCGCAAGTTTCTGCTCGCCTCGGGAACGGCAACTGCGACGGTGATGGTCACGATTAATTCGGGCGGCGCGAAGGCGCAGGTGCCGGCGCAGGTAGCGACCTACCCGCGCAAGAAAATCGCCACCCTGAGTTCGCTAAAGAACGATGTACCGGTCGATTTCGAGTATCCCGACGGCGGCGAATACGCGCAGTCGATGCTGGTCAAGCTGGGAACCGAGGCCGGCGGCGGCATCGGACCGCAGAGGGACGTCGTAGCGTTCAATTTCTTCTGCACGCACCAGGGCGGACCCCTGCTGGGCACCTACAAGGCTGACACCAAATCGCTGGGCGCTTGCCCGTTGCATCTGTCCACCTACGATCTCACGCGGCATGGCATCCTGATCTCCGGCCAGGCGTATCAGAGCCTGCCGCAAGTGCTCTTGGAACTGGACGGCGACGATATCTACGCCGTCGGCGTGTTTGGCCTGATCTACGGCCGCTACGACAACCTGCAAGGATAGGGGAGCACCGCGATGTCTACTCCGTACTACATTCCCGAAACCAACGTTCCCCTTCCTCCCAAGGACGCGGAAGTCATCACCACGGCCTGCGATTACTGCATTGTCGCCTGCGGCTACAAGGTCTATCGCTGGCCTGTCGCAGGCAGGAAAAACGGCGGCCCGGAGGCCGACAAGAACGCGTTCGGCGTCGACTTTCCGGTCGAAACCCTGGGGCCCTGGGTGGCGCCCAACCAGCACAACATCGTGCTGCTCAACGACAAGCCGCACCATGTCGTGATCATTCCCGACAAGGAAACCGAGTTCGTCAACACCGACGGCGATTCGAGTCTTCGCGGCGGCTGCATCGCGCAGAAGTGCTACAACCCGCAGACGCCCACCCGCGACCGGCTGAAATCGCCGATGATGCGCATCTACGGCATCCTTCAGCCGGTCTCGTGGGAGTTCGCACTCGATGTGGCGGCGGAAGTCGCCAACTATGTGCGCTCGAAGCACGGCGCCAATGCCTACGGCGTGAAGACGTATTCATATCAATACATCGAGAATACGTACGCGATCACCAAGTACGCACTGCGCCACATCAACACGGCCAACTTCACCTTCCACGACACGCCGTCCAATGTCTCCTCGACGCCGGGGTTCAGGGACGCGGGTTTCGACAATTTCGGTCCCGCCTACGAGGACTGGATGAATGCCGAGACGCTCCTTATCTGCGGCACCGACCCTTACGAGACCAAGACGATCCTGTTCACGCAGTGGATCATGAAGGGCATCCAGCGCGGCCAGAAGTGCATCATGATGAACCCGCGCCGTACCGCCGGCGTGGCCTATGCCGAAAAGAACGGCGGGCTCTGGCTCGACGTCAATCTCGGAACCGACCTGCTGGTCGTCAACGCCATTGCGCGCGTCATCGCCGAGAACGGCTGGCAGGATGCGGAGTGGATCGAGAAGTGGGTCAACAACAAGTGGGAATCGTCCTCCGGTTTCGGCCAGGGCACGCGGAACACGCCCTGGCAGTGGCGCACGACCTGGGGAAAATTCCAGACCAAGGGCTACGAGGACTGGAAGAAATGGCTGCTGTCGCAGGATGAGTTCATACCGGAGAACGCCGCCGCCGTAGCCGGCATCGACGTGAACAAGATCTACACGGCGGCGGAATGGATGGCCAAGCCGGCGGCCGACGGCAAGCGCCCGAAAACCTCGATCTTGATCGAGAAGGGCTTTTACTGGTCCAACAACACCGGCAACACCCAGGCGATTTCCGCGCTCGGCATCATCGTCGGCGCCGGCGGACGCCCGGGTCAGGTCGTCGGCAGGGCCGGCGGCCACCAGCGCGGCGGCACGGGCGGCGGCAAGTACCCGCGCAACAAGTCGCCGATGAAAGTGCCGGGGCGCCGGCGCCGGGCGCTGGACACCGATACCTGGACCACGTCGGGCCATACCCGTCTGGCGCATGTCATCGGCACCACATGGATCCAGTCCATGTGCGGCTCGCAGCAATTGGCCAAGCGGTTCGAGGAACTGACCGTTCAGAACCCGCACCAGGTGCGGTCCTACGACAAGCGGGACATCATCGATACCCTGAAGGCGCGCGCCGACAGCGGCGGCATGGTGGTCATGAACCAGGATATCTATCTGGTCGATCCCATCGGCAACCGCTTCGCCGATATCATCTTCCCGGCCGCCACCTGGGGCGAAGAGACCTTCATGCGCGCCAATGGCGAAAGGCGCCTGCGTCTCTACAACAAGTTCTACGACGCGCCGGGAGACGCCAAGCCGGACTGGTGGATCATCGCGCAGCTTGCCAAGCGCATGGGCTTCGATGGCTTCGACTGGAAGAACTCCAACGACGTCGCCGAGGAATCGGCACGCTTCTCGCGCGGCAACCGCAAGGACTACAACATGATCAAGGTCGCCGCCCACCGCGAGGGCAAGACCCTGCATGAGAAGCTCGGAGAGTTCGGCACCAACGGCATCCAGGGCCCGGTCTTCATGAAAGACGATGGTACCCTCGTGGGCACCAAGCGGCTTCACGACACGACCCGGGAACTGGACGACACCGGTGCGGCGGGAGCCAACGTGTTCAACAAGAAGCTCACGCATTTCAACAGTCAGACCGGCAAGTGCAACATCCAGAAATCACCGTGGTCGTTGTTTTCCGACTATTGGGAATGGATGAAGCCGAAGGACGACGAACTTTGGTGCACCTCCGGGCGCACCAACGAACGCTGGCAATCCGGGTTCGATGATCGGCGCCGGCCCTACGTGGTGCAGCGCTGGCCCGACAACTATATCGAGATCAACCCTGAAGACGCTGCCGCCCGCGGCATCGAGAGCGGCGACATGCTGATGGTCTATTCCGACCGCGTGCCGGGCCTGAAGGAAACCACCCTCGGTGTCGAAGGCAGCGACTATTCGTTCAGCGGCCAGATGGCGGCCGGCAACGTGGAACTCACGCGTGCCGCTGTCACCGGTGTTGCGATAGTCACGCGCCACATCAAGAAGGGCATCATCTTCATGGACTTCCTGCATACGTCGCAACCGGCGAATTCCTTGGAAGGACGCGTGGTTGACTGGATAAGCGGTAACTACAACTACAAGATGGGCGTCGCCAAGCTGAAGAAAATCGGTGAGTCACCCTACAAGCGCACTTTCCGCTCGATGTCGTTCGCCCCGAGGGACATCAGTTGAATATCGTTGCGGAATCAACAAGCTCCGGCCGCTTCCAGCGGCCGGTTTCCCGTCCGGCTGCGGGCGAGGTCTGCGAGGTATTGAGCGGGATACTCGCTGACGGAGTAGACATCCACCGCTGCCTGGCCGCCAAGGCCCTCGGCAGGATCGGGGCGCCTGCGGCCGTGGAGCCGCTGATCGGCGCGCTTCTGGACGAGGACGAGGACGTCCGCACTGATGCTGCCGAGGCGCTTGCGGCGCTGGCCGATCCGAAATCCGCCGATCAGCTTTTCGAGAACCTGCTCGGCGATCCCTGCACCGAGGTCAAGCTGGCGGCCATCGATGCGCTGACAAGAATGCGCGACCGGCGTATCGTCCCGTGGCTACGGCGCATGGTCAGGGGGCGCGACGAGGAGATCATCTGGGACGAAGAAGAGTTTTATTCCAGCGGATGGGACGACTGGGTCGACATCCAGATCAGGGCCGTGTCGGCGCTTGCCGAACTGAAAGCGGCCGAAGCGGTTCCCGATATCGTCGCGGCGGTTCGTGACGAAAACGCCCAGGACCTGACCGAGGCTGCATTCAAGGCGTTGGCGTGCCTGGGAAAGCCCGGAGTCGGAGCGCTGGCAGCCTTTCTCGACGAAGAACCGGTGCGCGTGCGCAGGCGCGCGGCGGCGGCGCTCGCCGGTGCGACGGCGGAAGAAGCGGCGGAGCCTCTGGCACGCGCCTTCGCGGATCCGTCAGCCGAGGTGCGCGCGGCGGCGCTGCGCGCGCGCGCGGCGCTGTTTCCTGACGATATCCGCCTTGCGGCGTTGCTGGAGGACCGTGATGCGGCGATCCGGGCAGAGGCGGCGCTGCTCGTTGGAAGCAATCATCCGGACCGCCTGATCGCCATGCTCGACGACCCCTCCGCCAGGGTGCAGGCGGCCGCGCTCGATGTTCTCGCCGATATCGGCGGCGGCCCGGGCGGAGAGGCCCTGACCGCCGCGCTTCGCAGCAAGATCGAGAGCCCGAACGCCGAGGTTTCCAAAGCGGCCGCCGGCGCGCTGGCAGCAACGGCACCGGCGGCGGCGCTGGACGAGCTTGTCCCCTTGTTTGGCGACACCGGGCGGCCGGTTTCGCTTCGGCTTGGCGCCATCCTGGCGTTGGCCGGGATCGGCGGCGAACCGGTGACGGAGGCCCTTGTCGGGCTTATCGACGACACGGAACGCCCGATCCGTCTGGCAGCGATGTCGGAACTGGCGCGGCTGGCGCGGAAGCATGCCGAGTGGCCGAACGCGGCCGGTACGGCGCTGCTGTCGGCCCTGCGCGGCGATTTCGATCCCGCCGACGAGGAGCCGGGCAGGGAATCTGCCGGCGTCCCGGATACGCCGCCCGGTGAAGCCGACGTATCCGCCGACGAGTCAACGGGCGACGAGGAATCCGGCGCCGACGTTTTCCCGACTTCGACGCTGACCGCGATTCTCGAAGATGCTCCGGTGGTCCGCAAGGCTGCTGGGCTGCCCGATGAAGGCGTCGAACTGACGCCGACGGACATGGAGCGCTTGGCGCTGGCGAAGAACGCCATCGGCAAGAAACGCGTGCCGATCGCGCCGAAGGTCGTGAAGCACGAGGATATCCGCCGGCTTGCGGCGCGCATGATCGGCGACATCGCGCACGAGGACGTGGCGCTTCAACTGGCGGCAGCGCTTTCCGTCGCCGACGCCGAAACGCGGATGGCCGCCGCCGATTCACTGGCCCGTATCGGCGCACTGCTGAACCCCTTGCCGGAGGTCGTAGCGGACGCGCTGGTGGCGGCCCTGGAAACGGCCGGGCGGGACCTGAAACTTCCGTTGATCCGCGCACTGGCTGCCTGCGGACGCGAAAAGTCCGGCGACGTGCTGCTTTCCCAACTCGCCGACAACGACGGTTTCGTGCGTGCCGAAGCCGTTCGCGCGCTTTTCAGACAGGGCTCGGCGGGGCCGGAGATCGAAACGCTGCTGGATGACCCCGATCCGTCGGTGCGCCTGCGCGCCGCCGAGGCCGTCGCCGGCACGGGTGGTGCCGGCGCGGTCCGCTTGCTGGTCGATTTCGCCTTTTCGTTCGAGGGCTGCCACGCGCGGCAGACCGCCGGCCTGCTGCGGAACCTGGATGCGACAGCCGCCAGCGCGGCATTCGCGAAGGTTCTTCGCGACCGGGAGCGCCGGCGCGTTTGGTCGGTCGCCATCGAGGCCCTGGAAGAACTGAACCGGTCGCAGCCGGCAGCGGCTTGACGGACCGGGAGCAACAAGGGAAATATCGGATAGCGGAGGGAAGACCCATGAAGTTCAAATTACCGGTTGCCGGCCTCGTGCTCGGCGTTTTCGTTTCCATGACAATGACCGCTCCGGCCGAAGCGGCCAAGCCAGGCAAGTACACGGAAGTGGACGTCACCGACGGCGCAACGGTCACCGGTCGCGTGAGTTTCGAGGGCGAACTCCCGGCCGACGCCGTCGAGAGGATCAAGATCACCAAGAACAACGATGTCTGCGGCGACGGCGAACGCGAGGTGGTCTGGGTCGATGTCAAGGACGGCGCGCTGCGCGGCGCCTTCGTATTCATCGACAAGATCAAGGAAGGCAAGCCATGGCCGAAGCCTGAGTTCGGTGAATACATCGTGCTTCAGAAGGGCTGCCGGTTCCGGCCGTGGGCGCAGGTCGTCAGGCCCGGGCCGATCATCATCCGCAATGACGATCCGGGCGTGCTGCACAACATCAACGCCCGCGAACTGATCGGAGTCGAAAAGGGCCGCACCGTCAAGAAGACCCTGTTCAACTTCGGCCAACCGGATCCCGGCGATATCACCGACAAGATCAAGCCGCGCCGCTCGCCTTACATCGGCATCAACTGCGAAGCCCACAACTTCATGTTCGGGTTCATCATGGCGCCGGTTCATCCCTACGCGGTCGTTGTCGGCGAGGATGGCTCTTTCACCATCGATAACCTGCCGCCGGGCAAATACACGCTGAAGGCGTGGCACCCGCGCTATGGCGTCAAGAAGACCAAGATCACGGTGGACGCGAACGGAGCGGTGGAAGCCAACTTCACGTTTTCCGAAGCCGAGTAACGGCACCGAACGACAATAACTGACTTCCAGGAAACGGGCGATGGCACAGCGACGGGCGAACGGCATCTTTGACTCCGGGCAGGCGGCCGGCGTAACGACGCGGTTTGGTGTCGCGGTCGTTGCGGGGCTGGGGCTGCTGCTTGCCGCATCCCCGGCGCTGGCGCTGGAAGAAAACGTCTACCGCCAGTTTCTGGGAATCGATTCCCGGCGGCTGGTCTGGTTCCTGGCGCAGATGCACCTGTTCTTCGGCGCCTTCGTCCTCGGCGTGCCGCTGTTCGCGGTGATCATCGAGATCGTCGGCTGGAAGAACGATGACGCCAAGTTCGACAAGCTGGCCTACGAGTTTACCAGCCTCCTGAGCGTCGCCTACGCCACCACGGCGGCGCTGGGCGGGCTTCTGGCATTTGCGCTCTTCACCCTCTACCCGACCTTCATGGGCTACATGGCCGGCATCTTCAAAGATGTCATGTTCATGTACGCGCTGCTGTTCTTCGGCGAGACCTTCGCGCTCTATCTCTACTATTACGGCTGGAAATGGCTGAAGACCGGCCGCCAGTTCCCGGCCCAGTTGCAATGGGTGTTCAAGGGGCTCAGCCTCTTGGTGGCGGTATTCGGGCTGGCCTACGTTACCGGTCTCATCGGACCGGAAATGCGCACCGACATGCGCTGGTTTACCTTTATCCTCTACATCGTGCCGGTTGCCGCCGGTCTGTGGATCATCCGTGGCCGCAAGACCACGCACATCTTCATCGGCATTCTGCTCAACGTCTTCGGCACCGGCATCATGCAACTGGCCAACAGCTGGGCCGGGTTCATGATGAGCCCGGTCGGCGTCGACGCCGACGGCGTCTTCGTCGGCACCGTCTGGCAGGCCTTCGAAAACGTCCTTGCCACCCCGATCGCCATCCACCGGATGCTGGGCAACCTGGCGTTCGGCGGGCTGGTCGCTGGCTCCTATGCCGCCGTCAAGTTCATCTCCGCCAAGACCGCCGAGGAACGC
>JBHHXR010000187.1:0-7374 GCA_046757205.1 Paracoccaceae bacterium | reverse complement strand
GGGCCGGGCGCATTCGCGCCCGCCCAGTCAGGCGCCGCCCTGTGGTTGGCGCGGTCACCTTTCATGAAGGTGATTCCGTCTTTGGGCATCCCGGTCCAGAACATGATGCTCTTTGATGGAAACCGCTGTCCGGATTGACAAGGATCGCGCCTGCCCCGAGGTGGGCGCGATCCGGGGCTGCGCCCCGGAGTAAACCGCCGGGCGGCGCGAGTCATGGGATGGGCATCGTGATCTGGTCGGCGTCACCGGAAAGCGTCAGCGGCGCCGTGATCCGTGTCATGTCGCGGACATTCAGCGGCCGCGCCGGCCGCGCAAGGGAGTACCGCGTGACCCAATGCAGGCGTTCCTCGGCTCTGGTGACGGCGACATATGCCAACCGCTTCCACAACGGTATCCCTGCCTCCTCGCGGCCCGACCGGGCGGCGGCGTAGAGGTCGGGGGCAAAGACCTGAACGTCGGGCCATTGCGAGCCCTGCGCCTTGTGTATCGTGACCGCAGCGCCGTGCAGAAAGGCCGCGCCCATGCGCGCAGCCGAGGGGATGAACGGTTCTTCCCGGCCCGGCGTCTCGATCTTGATGATCGAGGCGACGTTTATTTGCGGCTCTTCGGAACCGGGCAGAAAGAGCCGGCTGAATCCCGGTTTCCGTCCTTTCCCGAGGTAAATCGCCTGCGCGCCCTTTATCAGCCCGCGCGCCTCCAGGTCGATGCGCTTGCGCCGGTGCGAGAGGGGCAGTTCGATGCCGTCGCAGATCAGCGGCTCGCCCGGCAGCAGTTCGGTGTCGGTGGCGCCGAACGCGGTGCGAAACGCCTCGATGAGGCGGATCCGCGTCGCGTTCCGCCAGACCAGCACCGGAGAACTGGCCATGAGATCGGCATCGGCGCGCGGCGCGAGCCTGATCCTGTCGTCCCTTGCCGCGGTCTCGCGCACAAGTCCTTCGAAATCCCTGAACGAAAGTGCGGCATCACCGAGTGCGTGCGCAAGGTCGAGAATGGGATGGTCGCACTCCTGCCGGTGGACCCTGTGCAGCGCGATCCGCCTGTCCGGCGGCAGCTTGTCAAAGGACATGTTCCCGGACTGGCCGACCGGTGCGAGCTGGGCAGGATCGCCGAACAATATCAGCGTCGAAAAAATCTCGCGCAGATCGTCCAGTTGCGAGTCGTCCAGCATGGATGCCTCGTCGACAAGTCCGATGTCCAGGGGATCGTCGCGCCGCGTCCAACCGGTGATGAAATCCGAGCCGCGCAGCCCCGCGCAGGCCAGCGCGCCGGGCACCGACGGGTGGCTCCTGAAGAAGGCTTCGGCACGGTCCAACGCCGCGTCGGACAGTCCCTCGACGGTAGGCCGGGCTCCTCCGCCGGTCAGCCAGCGGGCGATTTCTTCATATTCGGGATCGTAGACCGGCGTGTAGAGGATGCGGTGGATGGTGGTCGCCGGCACGCCGCCGGCGCGCAGGACGCTGGCGGCCTTGTTGGTCGGCGCCAGAACGGCGAACGTGCGGCGTTCGCGTGTTTGCCGTCCTTCGTAACCGGCCGAGACCGGCACCACGCCGGCATCGTCCAGCGCCGCGACCAGTTGCGCCAGCAGCAGAGTCTTGCCGGAGCCGGCCTTGCCGACCACGGCAATCGTTTCCCCGGACGTTCCTGCTTCGGGAAGAATTTCGCCGGCCTCGATATCCACGCCGGCGCCGCGCAATGCCTGCGCGACAAGATCGTGCGCCGCCGCCTGATCTTCCGATAACGCCACTGCCGGTTTGCCGCTGCCCATCGCCGATGTAATACCGGCCCGGCGGTGGTGCCGCCACAACGAAAGTGTCAGGCCACCATTTCGCTGACGTTGACCGGGAAGGAAGCTTCAAACCAGCCCGTGACCCGCTCGCCGGAGATACCGGAACTGCGGCAGACCGCGGCCTTGGCCTCTTGAGAGAACCGCCACAATCCGACGCAGATGCGCTCGCGCCCCTCGCCCTTGCTTCCGAGGATTTCGGGCGACCAGCCGACACGCCTGTATATCCGCTTCATGCGCGCATCGAAGACGCCGACCGAATGTTCCAGGCCGAACCGCAGGCCAAGCTCGCACCCCGCGAGCATGAGCCCCGCGGCCGTGCGCGCGGCGGTTTCCATGTGTCTGGGCGATATGCAGAACCGGGTGCACTCCCAGATCAGCGGGCTGACGATTGATACGCCGTCCGTCAGGTCGGTGAAGAAGTCGTTCACCATCGTTTGGCCGACCGTCGGAAGAAAACGCATGGAGCCGCCGTGGGTTCCGTCCGGCATTTCCCAGATGACGTATAGCGGGTTCAGACCGTCATAGGTGTCGATTTCCAGCCCGTCGGTGTTGACCTGGACGTCCCAGTCGAGGCGCTCCTTGAACTGGACGGCGCGGTCCCGGAACATGGTTCTTGAGAGTCTCGGAAAGGCTTCAAGGGCATCGGCATAGATGAATCGGATCATTCGCAGTCCTCTCGTTTTTTGGTCCGGGACGCGATAACTCGTGAATTCTAAGAAGTCTTGACCGTGCGGTCCCACCCCCAAAGACGCAACGGTCGCAGTATCCCGACTTCACAGGACGATCACCCCCCGTGACATTGCGAGCGCCACTGTATGAGTAGTGTTCAGAGCGCCCATCTTGTATCGAGCCGAGTCGATATAAACGCGAAGCGTGTGTTCCGAGATATTCAGCTTTTCAGCGATACGCGCGCGCCCCATGCCCAAGGCAAGATAGTGGAGCGCATCGCGTTCGCGCGGCGACAGCTCCTTGAGCGACCGCGCTTCCTCTATCTGATGAATCCTTTGCGACTTCTGGTGCACATAATGCGCGATCAGCAGCATTTCGCGTACATGATCGGAAGTGAAAAAGGCCCAGTCCCTGTCGGACGCGCGCTTGTTGAATGTGAAGAGCGCGAATTGCCCGTTCGGCCCGCGGATCGGGACCGAATAGCCCTGGTTGCCGACCCCGGCGCCGATTGCCTCGTGCAGAAAGTCGCGGGCCAGCGCGGCCGTCCAGTCCAGCCGCTTCCAGTCCACCGGATGAAACCGCCGGAGACTGCCGGTTACCACCGGGTCGATGCGCGCGTAGTCTTCGCCTACGTAGCGGTCGACCCAGTCCGGACTGTAGGTAAGAGCGGCATATTGCTCGCCGGTGCCGCTTACCGAATGATAGATCGCGTGGTCGACATCGTAGACGTCACGGATACATTCGATCAGCGACTGGAGATCGTCGAGCGACCGAGCCGTCTCCAGATTGGCGATTATCGTTTCCAAACGTGTTGCACTCATGGCGCATCATTACCCGCTTGCCCCGGGCCGGCCGCGAGAGCTCCGCCGAGGCGATCACGATGGCGTCGTCCAGATGCTCCGCCAAACCAAGCATGGCATTCTTGAGCGCGAAACCGCGGACATCCCGCAATACATCGATCATCCAGCTTTCAGTCATGGTAACACACGTTTAGGTTGATTAACAAGGATTAATACAATTTTTATCAGATACGGCGAAAAAGGCATATTCGCTGATTCTCATTCCCCGAAAATTGCGAGGTCTGGCGCGCTAACTCCTTGAAAATATGTGCACTGACGGCGCACTGTATTCTGAACGTATGATTTCGCACGTTCCCCGCGAGCTTGCGTGATGCGATCATAGGTTGAGTGATTCGTCAGGACCGGCCTGCGTCGATGGCATCTTCCAGGGTTCGCAAACCGGTTGCCGGCGCGCCTACGAGCACCGCCATGTTCCCCGGCTTGTGCTCGTTTCGAAGCATCTTCATGTGCGCGGCCGGGATCTGCTGCCATGAAAAAACCTCGGACATGCACGGGTCCAGCCGCCGTTCCAACATGAGTCGGTTCGCTGCCGCGGCCTGCTTGAGATTGGCGAAGTGGCTTCCCTGCGCGCGCTTCTGGTTCATCCACAGGTACCGCGCGTCCAGTGTCAGATTGTAGCCGGTCGTGCCGGCGCAGATGACCACCATGCCGCCCTTCTTGACGACGAATACCGAAACCGGGAACGTCGCTTCGCCGGGGTGCTCGAACACCATGTCGACATTGACGCCCTTGCCGGTGACATCCCAGATTGCCTTGCCGAATTTCCTCGTCTCGCGCATCCACTCGGTGTAATCGGGACTGTTGACCGTGGGCATCTGGCCCCAGCAGTTGAAGTCCTTCCGGTTAATGACACCGCGCGCGCCCAGCGACATCACGAACTCGCGCTTGTCCTCGTCGGAGATCACGCCGATGGCGTTGCCGCCGGCGGTATTGATCAACTGGATCGCGAACGAGCCGAGGCCGCCCGATGCGCCCCACACCAGCACGTTCTGCCCCGGCCGCAGATCGTGCGGCGGGTGGCCGAACAGCATCCGGTAGGCGGTCGCCAGGGTCAGCGTGTAGCAGGCGCTTTCCTCCCATGTCAGGTGCAGCGGGCGCGGCATGAGCTGCTGCGACTGCACGCGGGTGAACTGGGCAAAGGAACCGTCCGGCGTCTCGTAGCCCCAGATGCGCTGCGAGGGCGAGAACATCGGGTCGCCGCCGTTGCAGTGCTCGTCGTCGCCGTCGTCCTGGTTGCAGTGAACCACGACTTCGTCGCCGACCTTCCAGCGCCGTACCTTGTCGCCCACCGCCCAGACAATGCCGGCGGCATCGGACCCGGCGACGTGGTAGTCGGCCTTGTGGATGTCGAAGGTGGAGACAGGCGTGCCGAGGCAGGCCCAGACGCCGTTGTAGTTCACGCCCGCCGCCATGACCAGGACCAGGACTTCGTGAGAATCGATCGGCGGCGTGTCGACCACCTCGATCTGCATGGCCTTGTCGGGCTCTCCGTGCCGGTCGCGCCGGATCGCCCAGGCGTACATCTTTTCCGGGACCATTCCCAAGGGCGGTATCTCGCCAACCTCGTACAGGTCCTTCTCCGGCGGTGTCGCGTCACGTCCGGCCATGGCGGGCTCCTGAAAAACAGCGCAGCTTTACGCAATTAAAGTTCGTTGTGCTTGGATTCCGGGACATAAACTTACTTTTCCGACGCCGCAAGAGTTTTTTGTGCGGCGCAATACACACCCTCCTGCAAACAGATGACGGCGGCGTTTTCCGCCTATTTTGCCACAGTTCGAGGCTATTCCTCGACGGCAAGTGGAACAGTTCGCAGTCGGCATGTAGTATCGGACGCACAGGCGAGAAACTTGATCCTCGATTTTGTTGTCGGCTGTATTGAGTGTTAACTGTAACGGAAGCGAAGATGAGAGCTCTACAACCTTTCCTTGGAATAGTGGCGTCGGTCGTTTTTCTGGCCAGCGTCGCCAGCCCGGCCGCAGCGCTGGACAGGCGGGTCAAGATCGTGAACAAGACGGCCTATACGATCATGGAGTTTTACGGCTCCAACAGAGACAGGGAAACCTGGGAAGAAGATATTCTTGGCGCGGATGTCATCCCCCCGAACTCTTCGATGATGATCAACTTCGACGACGGTTCGGGATATTGCATGTTCGACTTCAAGGCGGTGTTCAATGACGGCGACGTTCTGACCAGAAAAGGCGTCAACGTCTGCGAGATAGGAACATACACCTACAGGTAAGTACCGTTCGCCGGGGGGCGCCTGAAGGCGTATGGTACCGGCGACGTTTCAGTGGGTCGAAATCCGGCCGGATTCCTTTTGAATCCGTAGTCGCGGCCGCGGGTTTGTCAGCTTGCGCGCTGGCAGGGGTGATCTTGGCACGCCTGACAGCGCAACAATCGTCAATGATACAATCTTCTTGCGCAATATTATGATCTGGCATTATCGTGTTGCGATGCAGCAATCCGTCCGCCGTGGCCGGATCGCGACACGAGGTTGCGCCTGATGCAAGACGTGAAAGACCGTCCCTGGCTGTTTCGCACCTACGCCGGGCATTCCACTGCCGAGGCGTCGAACGCGCTTTATCGCGCCAATCTTGCGAAGGGGCAGACCGGTCTTTCCGTGGCCTTCGACCTGCCGACGCAGACCGGTTACGACAGCGACCATCCCCTGGCCCGCGGCGAGGTCGGCAAGGTCGGCGTTCCGGTTTCGCATCTGGGCGACATGCGGGCGCTGTTCGACGGCATTCCGCTGGAGAAGATGAACACCTCGATGACGATCAACGCCACGGCGCCCTGGCTGCTGGCGCTCTATCTGGTCGCGGCCGGGGAACAGGGCGCGGACCGTCGCGCGCTTCAGGGCACGGTGCAGAACGACATCATCAAGGAATACCTGTCGCGCGGCACCTACATCTTTCCGCCGCAACCGTCGCTGCGGCTGATCGGCGACGTGGCGCAGTATTGCCTGGCGGAGGTTCCGAAGTGGAACCCGATGAACGTCTGCTCCTACCACCTGCAGGAGGCGGGCGCGACGCCCGAGCAGGAACTGGCCTTCGCGCTGGCGACGGCGACGGCGGTTCTCGACGAAGCACGCGGAAAGGTTTCCGCATCGGATTTTCCCCACCTGGTCGGGCGCATCTCGTTCTTCGTGAACGCCGGTATCCGGTTTGTCACCGAAATGTGCAAGATGCGCGCCTTCACCGAGCTTTGGGACGAGATCTGCCGGGAGCGCTACGGCATCGAGGATCCGAAGATGCGGCGCTTCCGGTACGGCGTGCAGGTCAACAGCCTCGGGCTGACCGAGCAGCAGCCGGAAAACAACGTCTACCGCATCCTGCTGGAAATGCTGGCGGTGACCCTGTCGAAGAACGCCCGGGCGCGCGCCGTGCAACTGCCGGCGTGGAACGAGGCGCTGGGCCTGCCGCGCCCGTGGGACCAGCAATGGTCGCTCAGGATGCAGCAGATCATGGCCTACGAGACCGACCTGCTGGAATACGGCGACCTGTTCGACGGCAACCCGGCGGTGGCGGCGAAGGTCGAGGCCCTGAAGGCGGGGGCGCGCGAGGAACTGGCGCAGATCGACGGCATGGGCGGGGCGGTCGCCGCCATCGCCTACATGAAGGCGCAACTGGTAAATTCCAACGCGGCGCGGCTGGAGCGCATCGAGCGCGGCGAGGTGACGGTGGTCGGCGTCAACCGCTTCGCCGAAAGCGAAGCCAGCCCGCTGACCGCCCGTGACGGGCAGTTTCTGGTGGTCGATCCGGGGATCGAGGCGGAACAGATCGAACGGCTTAACGCCTGGCGAGCGGAGCGCGACGGCGATGCCGTCGAGGCCGCGCTGCGGCGGTTGCGGGACGCGGCGAAGGGCGGCGAGAACATCATGCCGGCCTCTGTTGCCGCGGCCGAGGCCGGGGTCACCACCGGCGAGTGGGGCGCGGCCATGCGCGCCGCCTTCGGCGAGTACCGGGCACCGACCGGCGTCGGCAAGGCGGTGTCGAACTCGGCGCAGGGGCTGAACGAGGTGCGCGCGGCGGTCGGGCGGATTTCGGCGCGCCTCGGGCA
>JBHHXR010000186.1:0-7461 GCA_046757205.1 Paracoccaceae bacterium | reverse complement strand
GGCCGCCCGGGAGCGCAGTTCCGGGCGTGCGCCGCAACGATTGTCAGGCGCTGTCCGCGTGATACGCCGGGGCGAAGGTCGGCGGCAGATGCGCCTCCCTGCCCTGCACCAGCGCCGCCAGCGCCTCGCCGACCTTCGGCGCCAGTCCGAAGCCGATCTTGAAGCCGCCGTTGGCGACAAAGACACCGTCACACCCCGGCACCGGCCCGAGCATCGGGTCGCGCCGCCGCGCCTTCGGGCGCAGCCCGGCCCAGCGCCCGATCTCAGCCGCCCCTCGCAGCGCCGGGCACAGGCGTTCCGCCCGCCCCCGCAGCGTATCGAGTTGTCCGTCGGTGGCGGTCGCATCGGTCCATTCCGCCTCGGCGGTGGAGCCGACGGCGACGGTGCCGTCGTCATGGGCGACGACAAAGACACCGTGCGCGGAAATCAGCGGCACGTTTCCCGGCGCCCCGCGCAGCGCCATCGCCTGCCCCTTCTCGCCGGACCCGGCACCGGGACCAAGAAACGGCGCCAGCATCGCGAAGCCGCCGGCGCCCGCCGCCACGATAACCGCCTCGCCGCCCAACCTGCCGCGCGGACCTTCCGCACAACCCGGCGACAGCCCCGTCACCTCCCAGCCGGCGCGGAGTTCGCCGCCCAGCGCAACCACCGCGTCCGCCAGCGCGGCGACGGCGCCGCCCGGCCTGATGCGGGCCGAGAGGGTCTCGTGGATCACGCCGAACGGGGCGGTATCGGGGGCCAGCCATCCGGCGAATTCCGCGCCCTCGCGCACCCGCCATTCACCGGCGCCGCGCCAGTTGGCCGCGGCATCGGCGGCGCGTTCCTCCGCCCTGCCACGCGCCGCCGCATCCGCGATCGGCATCAGGCGCCCGACGCGGCCAAACCCGGTCCTCCGGCCCGCCGTGCGCTCCACGCTCGCCCAGTACGCCTCCGCCGCCGCCAGCGCCTCGAACTGGAACTGCTTTTTCGGGTTCCAGCGGTCCGGAACATGCGGCGACAGCGCGCCGACCAGCCCGCCCGACGCCCCCGCTCCGGGGCCGTTGCGGTCGGCCACGATCACCCGCAGGCCCTCGCGCAGGCAGGACCAGGCGCAGGCCAGCCCGAATATGCCCGCGCCGACGATGACGACATCCGCATCTTTGCCCGTTGCCATGGCCCGCGCCGTCCCCCATGAACGTGATGGTACCAGCGATGGGTAAAGCATGGATCGGGACCAGGCGCAAAAGGCTGGAGTGATCTGGCGCGACGGCGGCGTGCCGGTGTCGCGGCGTTTCGGCGATCCGTATTATTCCGCCCGTGACGGGCGCGCCGAGAGCCGGCACGTGTTTCTGGCGGGAAACCGCCTGCCGGAGCGGTTCGTCGAGGGCTTTCACATCGCCGAACTGGGTTTCGGCACCGGGCTCAACCTGCTGGTGGCCTGGACGGCGTGGGAAGCGAGCGGGTTTTCCACCCGGCTCCGGTTCACCGGTTTCGAGGCCTTTCCCATGGAGCCGGAAGACATGGCGCGCGCGCTCGGGCGCTGGGGCGGGCTTTCGGGGCGCGCGGCGCGGCTGCTCGCCGGACTGCACGGCGGCGCGACCCGGTTTCGCGCCGCCACGCTCGACTTCCGCCTGGTGATCGGCGACGCGCGGCGGACCGTCCCGGCCTGGGGGGAAAGCGCCGACGCCTGGTTCCTCGACGGCTTTGCTCCGGCGAAAAACCCCGAAATGTGGACGCCGGGCCTGATGCGCGCCGTGGCCGCGCACACGGCGCCGGGCGGAACCTTCGCCACTTACACCGCGGCGGGCCGCGTGCGCCGCGCCCTGTCGGATGCCGGCTTCACGGTCACCCGGGCGCCGGGGTACGCCTCGAAGCGGCACATGAGCACGGGGAAGCTGGCGTGAGCGAATCCAATCCCCGCCTCGGCATTCTCCTGATGATCGCGACGACCTTCGTCTTCGCCACGCAGGACGGCATCTCGCGCTATCTCGCCGGCACCTACAACGTGCCGACGATCGTGATGATCCGCTACTGGTTCTTCGCCGTCTTCGTGGTGGCGCTGGCGGCGGCGCGCGGCGGCGGCATCGCCCGGGTGGCGCGGACCTCGCAGCCGTTCCTGCACATCGTCCGCGGCGTGCTGCTGGTTGGCGAAATCTGGGTCACCGTGCTCGCCTTCACGCTGCTCGGCCTGATCGAGACCCACGCGATCTTCGCCAGCTATCCGCTGATCATAGCGGCGCTGTCCGGCCCGGTTCTCGGCGAGAGGGTGGGCTGGCGGCGCTGGAGCGCCATTGCCGCCGGCTTCGTCGGCGTGCTGGTCATCCTGCGCCCCGGCATCCGCGTGTTCAGCCCCGAGGCGCTGATCCCGCTCGTCGCGGCCGCCGGCTTCGCCGCCTATGGTCTTCTGACCCGCCTGGCCGCCCGCAGGGACCGCGCCGAAACCAGCTTCTTCTGGACCGGCGTGTCCGGCGCCGCCGCCATCACCGTCATCGGCCCGTTCCTGTGGCAGCCACCGCAGGGCTCCGACTGGTGGTGGATGGCGGCGCTCTGCCTGTCATCGGCGAGCGGGCATTACCTGCTGATCAAGGCCTACGAGGTGGCCGAAGCCTCCTCCGTGCAGCCCTTCGCCTACCTGCAACTGGTATTCGCCGCGGGCTACGGCATCGCGGTGTTCGGCGAGACGCTCGCGGCGTGGACGATACTGGGGGCGGCGATCACGGTCTTCGCCGGCGTCTACACCCTGTGGCGGGAACGCCAGCCGCAGTAGGCGCGGGGGCGAGGCCCGGGGTCGCGCAAGAATACTACCGGTTCTTGCCCGACATCACGGCATGCAGACGCAGCGGTTCGGCGTGGCCGTTGAGCCGCGCCCGGTAGACATGCAGCGACTCCACCACGCGCTGCACATAGTTCCGCGTTTCGGCGAACGGGATCGTCTCGATCCAGTCGACGGTATCGACCGAGGCGCTGCGCGGGTCGCCGAAATCCTGGATCCAGCCGTTCACCCGCGACGGCCCGGCGTTATAGGCGGCCGCCACCAGCACGATCGCGCCGTCGTAGCGTTTCATCAACTCCGCGAGGTAAGCGGTGCCGAGGCGCGCGTTGTACTTCCAGTCCTCCGTCAGGGCGGACCTCGAATAGGCAATGCCCAGTTCCTTCGAGATGTGCCGCGCCGTGCGCGGCATCACCTGCATCAGCCCGCGCGCCCCGGCGGAGCTGACCGCGTCGGTGTTGAACTCGCTTTCCTGCCGGGCGATGGCCAGCGCCAGCGCCGGCTCCACCGCCTCGGCGACGCGGGCCAGATCGGTCACGGGATAGTAGGCGCCGGGCAGGATTTCCCGCCGCCTCGCGGCGAACTTGCCGATCGCCACGGCGGCGTGTCCCCGGCCGATGTCGACCGCCAGTTTCGCCAGCCTCAACCGGTCGGCCACCGGCATCGTCTCGGCCACGTGCGACAGGAACCACTCGGTGTAACCGGGCTCGCCGGCCTCGCTGAACAACAGCGCGCCGCGCACCGCGTCGAGCCTGAGGAACGGCGCGCCGCGCCAGTCGGGCTGGGTGCCGGAGCCGGCGATGGAATCGTCGGTTGGCAGACCGGCACGCTCCGCCGCCAGCAGCCCGTAGAAACTGGTCTGGTAGGTGGCGCCCAGCCCGTAGGCCTCGCGCGCCTTGTCGCTTTCGCCGGCGGCTTCCCAGGCACGCCCCAGCCAGTAGCCCGCGCGGCCGATCGAGATCGGTGTCTCCACCGCCGCCCGGAAGTTCTGGAAATGCGCTGCGGCTTTCTCCGGCGCGTTCATCCGGCGCAGCGCGATCCAGCCCGCCAGCCACTCCAGATCGGCGTAATTCCATCCGTCGCGCGGTTTCAGACGATGCCGGCTCGCCAGCAGGTAGGCCCGTTCCACATCGCCGCGGCGCAGCACGTTTCGGGCGATTATCCGCCGCTGCGGCGCCCAGACGGCAGGCCGCCCGAGGCTCTCTTCGCTGTCGCTGCGTTCCACCAGCAGGGCTTCCGCCGTCGCCGCCTTGCCCTTGCGCAACCGCCACAGGAAGCGTTCGTAGGCCAGCCCCGGGTCGTTCCGCAGCTTCGCCGGCACCGCCGCGATCAGCCTGTCGACGCCACGAGACTTCCTGCGCAGGGCGAGCCTTGCGTCGGCCAGCGCCCGCCAGCCGGAGCCGACCAGCGGCCGCATCAGCTTGGCTTCGGCAACCCGGCCCTGCCAGAGCGCGGTATCCATCCGCGCCTCGTGGTGGGGTTTCAGCAACTTGCCATGCTGGGCAAGGAAAGCGTTGCGCTCCCAGTCCGACAGCACCATCGTCTTCCAGGCCCCGACGACCATCGCGTCGGCCTCATCGCTACGGCCCTCCACCGCCAATGCCGCCGCCAGCCGCAACACGCCGGTCCCGGTCTGCGGGTTGCTGTCGCCGAAGAAATCCTTGACCGTGCGCGGCGGCAGTCCCGCCGGCATTGCCTGCTCGGCGCGCGCGCGCATCCGTTTCAGGCCCGGCCAGTCGCCGTGATTTGACAGAAAGCGCACGTAGTCGGGCCACAGCGCGCCGCCGTCGCGCAGCCGTATCCATTCGATTATGCGCACGGCAACCGGATCGCCCGCGCCCGCGGCGAGCATCCGGGCCTTGTCCCAGTCGCCGTTGTGCGCCGCCGCCAGCGCGCGCGCAAACCGGTCTCCGCTGTCGGTGGAAGCGGCCACCGGCGCCACGAGGCGCGGCAATGAAAGCATTGTCAACAAAAGGAGGCCCGCGAGGGCCACCCGAAAACCGAATTTGCTGCGTTCCAACTGCCCGAACCCTTACTGCCCGATCCCGTGGTGCGCCCCCAGGAGATGCCTTATAGCAGAGAATCACACTGTCGTCTCGAATCGCTCGCTTGTGGAGCGACAAATTCACCGGTAGTGTCGCGCCGCCACAGGTCCCGCCAGCGCCCGGCGAAACAATACCTCATCGGAGACGTGCCATGTTCAAAGGTTCGATACCCGCACTCGTTACCCCATTCACCGACGGCAAGATCGATGAGAAGACACTGAAAGCGCTGGTCGAATGGCATGTCGCCGAAGGCAGCCACGGCCTCGTCGCGGTCGGCACCACCGGCGAATCGCCGACGCTCAGCCACGAGGAGCACCGCGAGGTCGTGCGCATCGTTGTCGAGACGGCGGCCGGCCGCATCCCGGTGATCGCCGGGGCAGGCTCGAACAACACGCGCGAGTCAATCGGCCTGATCCAATTCGCCGAGGAGGTCGGCGCCGACGCCGCGCTCGTCGTCACGCCCTATTACAACAAACCCACGCAACGCGGCCTGATCGCCCATTACCGGGCACTGCACGATTGCTGCACCCTGCCGATCATCATCTACAACATCCCCGGCCGCTCGGTGATCGACATGCTGCCCGCCACCATGGGCGAACTGTCGCAACTGCCGCGCATCATCGGCGTCAAGGACGCCACCGGCGACATCACCCGGGTCAGCCACCAGCGCCAGACCTGTGGCAAGGATTTCATCCAGCTTTCCGGCGAGGACGCCTCGGCGCTCGGCTTCAACGCCCATGGCGGCACCGGCTGCATCTCGGTGACCGCCAACGTCGCCCCGAAACTCTGCGCCGAATTCCAGCAGGCGACGCTGGCCGGCGACTATGCACGGGCGCTGGAACTGCAGGACCGCCTGCTGCCGCTGCACACCGCGATCTTCGTCGAGCCCGGCGTCGTCGGCGCCAAATACGGCCTCTCGGTACTCGGCAAATGCAGCGAGGAGGTGCGCTCGCCGCTGACCGGCGCATTGCCGGAGACGCGAGCCCAGATCGAAGGTGCCATGCGCCACGCCGGGCTGATCAACTGACGCGATGGCGCCACGCAGCAAGCCCGACCCCAACGCCAGAACCGTCGCCGAAAACCGCCGGGCGCGGCATCACTACTTCATCGAGGACACGCTGGAATGCGGCATCGTGCTCGAAGGCTCCGAGGTGAAGTCGCTGCGCCAGGGCAAGGCGCAGATCGCCGAGAGCTACGCCAATGTCGAAGAGGGCGAGTTGTGGCTGATCAACAGCTACATCCCGGCCTACGCCCAGGCGAAATCCTTCGGCCACGATGAACGGCGGCGGCGCAAGCTTCTGGTCTCCAAACGTGAATTGTCCAGACTGTGGCAGAACACCGGCCGCGAGGGCATGACGCTGGTGCCGCTGAAACTGTATTTCAACGCCAAGGGCATCGCCAAGCTGCTGCTCGGCATCGCCAAGGGCAAGAAGATGCAGGACAAGCGCGAAACCGAGAAAAAGCGCGACTGGCAACGGCAAAAGGCCCGGCTGATGCGCGAACGCGGCTGAAGGTTACCCACCCAAAGACCTGACCAACCGCGTCCCGGCCCCCGCGCCGGGACCCCGCCGCCGCCCTCACAGCCCCAGCACATCCACCATCGAATATTCCCCGGGCTTGCGGTTCTGCCCCCACTGCGCCGCCTTGATGGCGCCGCGGGCGAATATCATCCGGTCGGTCGCAATGTGGCGCAGCACGATGCGCTCGCCGGACCCGGCGAAAATCACGTCATGCTCGCCCACCACGTCACCGCCGCGCAGCGCCGCGAACCCGATGTCGCCGCGCCGCCGCGCGCCGGTCTGCCCGTCGCGGCCCCGGTCGGCCACGTCGGCCAGCTTCACGCCGCGCCCCTTGGCCGCCGCCTCGCCCAGCATCAGCGCCGTGCCCGATGGCGCATCGACCTTGTGATGATGGTGCATCTCGACGATCTCGACATCGAAATCCTCGTCCAGCGCCGCCGCCACCCGGTGCGTCAGCACCGCCAGCAGGTTGACGCCCAAGCTCATGTTGCCAGCGCGGATGATGGTCGCGTGCCGCGCGGCGGCCGAGATTTTCGCCAGATCGTCCTCCTCCAGCCCGGTGGTGCCGATCACGTGCACCGCGCGCGCCTGCGCCGCCAGCGCCGCGTGCGCCGCCGTTGCCGCCGGCGTGGTGAAATCGACGACCGCCCGAACCCCGGAAAATACCTCGATCGGGTCGTCGCGAACGATGATCCCGTTCTCCGCCCCGCCCAGGCAGGCGCCCAGGTCCCTGCCAATCCAGTCATGCCCCGGCCGTTCGGTCGCCCCGGCCAGCGTGGTCCCGTCATTCTCCTCTATCGCCTGCAGCAGCATCCGGCCCATCCGCCCCGACACGCCCAAGACCCCGATCGCCAACTGATCCGTCATTCTCCCGCCTCCCGCAGTCACCGGGCAATCCTTACCGGCCCCGCGCTGCATTGGCAAAGCCCCGTTGCAATCCGTTTGCGTTTGACTTAACCGCCATCTCTCTGAGAAAGGTTAGGCATGACCCGTCACCACAGATCGGCAAGCAGGGCGCCTTCGCAGCGCCAGCTTCGCGTCGGCGAGCTGATCCGGCACGCGCTGTCGGACGCGCTGGTTCACGGCGACCTGCACGACCCCGATCTCGACGACCGCTCGATCACCGTCAGCGAGGTCCGGACCTCGC